>JAFEFH010000306.1 GCA_018240695.1 Pseudomonadota bacterium
GCAGAACCAGGTGTTGCCGCCGCGGCTCGGGATGTCGATCGAGTGCAGCAGCGTGGCCTTGGCCGGCACCGCGAAATAGGAATCGTCGGTGTGCCAATCCTCCGAGCGCAGCGCGGTCTTGTCGGTCGTGCCGTCGGCCATGAGCGTGCTCACCATCACCGACACTTCCGGCACGTCGCCGCTGCGCTTGTAGCGCAGGAGCTGCGCGCGCGGCGTGCCGAACACGGCGGCGAGATCGCGCGTCTCGGCCGGCGTCATCGGCGCGCCGGGAATCTCGATCAGGAGATGATCGCCCAGCACCTTGTGCAGCATGGCGGCGATCTCCGGCCGGCCGACTTGGCGGCGGTCCAGTCCTTCGACACGCGCGCCGAGGGCGCCCTTGGTCGGAACGATTCGCGGAGTGCTCATGGCGCGAGCTTAGCGCGCGAACAGCGCGGAAACCAATTCCAGCAGCCGAAGCCTCACGCGGTCGATCGCCGCCCTGGCCCGCTGCCAAGCCGGCAGGCTGCGCACGAAGGCATAAGCCTGGTCTCGCCAGTAGAAGAACCAGGTATCGACCCGCGCGAACCAGGGAATGGTCATCAAGGTCGGCTTCAGCACCACGTAGAGGCGCGCGACGATGGCGGTCGCCAGCATCTTGCCGATCACGACGGCGGCGATGGCGAGGAAGAAGCGATGGTGCGCGGCGAAGAAGATCGCCGAGAACTTGATCGGCAGGATCAGGATCGACGGCATCACGAAGGCGCAGAGCGCGATCCCCGGCGGCTGCTTCTTCAGCCAGGCCTCGATGGCCGCGATCGGGCTCCAGCGGGCCAGCGCCGCCGTGAGCACGTTCAGCATCCGGATCAGGACCTGCTCGAAGAAGACGATGGCCGCCGCGAGCGGGACCAGCAGCAGTTCGAGCGCGCGCTTCAGGGGATGCTTCATGTCGCGTGAATGTAGCGGGCAATCGCGGCGATTTCAGGGGGATATGGGCGGCCCTGTGGGCGTATCCGGGAAGGACCACCGCTTTCCGGTCCGCTCATGCATCCTGAGGAATTCATGGCCATCAAGAAGGCTCTCGCCGGCGCATCCCTGCTTTTGCTCGCTTTTGCCGTGGCCCCCGCGGCCTATGCCCAGAACGACGGCGCCGACGGCGTCACCACCGCCCGGCCCCACAAGGTGGTCGACCCGGCCAAGAAGGCCGCCCGCAAGGCCAAGCGCCAGGCCCGCCGCGAAGCCCGCCGCCAGGCCCGGCTGCACCAGCAGCAGGCGCCCTCGGCCATGGCGCCGGGCATCAACTGAAAGAAAAAGGGCCGCCTGTCGGGGCGGCCCTCTTCCTCGATGGTCGGAGCGTCGGCTACTCGGGCTTGACGCCGGCGGCCTTCACGGCCGGCACCCACTTGTCGATCGAGGCCTTGAGCTGCGTGCCCAGCGCGGCGGGCGTCGCTTCTTCCTTGCTCGGCAGGTCGACCGCCAGCTCGGTGAGGCGCTTGCTGACGGCCGGGTCGGCCAGCGTCTTGCCCAGCGCGTCGTTCAGCTTGGCGATCTGGTCCTTCGACATGCCCTTCGGTCCGAAGAAGCCGTTCCAGATCGAGACCTCGTAGCCCTTGAGGCCGGCGCTATCGATGGTCGGCACGTTCGGCAGCTGCGGCAGCGGCTTCAGCGTCGACACGCCCAGCGCCTTGATGTTGCCGCTGTTGATCTGCGCCAGCACGTTCACCGCCTGGTCGACCATGTAGTCGAACTGGCCGGAGACCAGGTCGTTCAGCGCCGGGCCCGTGCCCTTGTACGGGATCTCGAGCACTTCGACCTTCATCATGCTGTTCAGCATCAGGCCGCCGAGATGCGAGGCCGAGCCGATGCCGGCCATGCCGTACTGCACCTTCTTCTGGTTGGCCTTCACGTACTCCATGAATTCCGGGAAGGTCTTCGCCGGCAGGCCCTTCTTGGTGACCAGCACCATCGGGTTGGTGCCGCCGAGGCCGATCGGCTCGAGGTCCTTCTGGCTGTCGTACGGCAGCGACTTGTAGAGCGCGATGTTCACGGCGAGCGTGCCCATGTGCGTGAACAGGATCGTGTAGCCGTCGTTGTTGGCCTTCGCGACCTTGTTGACGCCGATGGTGCCGCCGGCACCGCCGAGGTTCTCGACGATGAGCTGCTGGCCCATCACTTCGCTCATCTTCTGGCAGAGCACGCGGGCCAGCGCGTCGGTCGGTCCGCCGGCCGCGAACGGCACGACGACGGAGATCGGCTTGGCCGGATAGGCCTGGGCTCGCAGCACGGCAGGCGCCAGACCCGTGACACTGGCGGCGCCCACGGCCGCCAGGAGATTACGTCTTTTCATGATGCACACCCCTATTTCCGGGGCGCGCGATTACACGGTTTTCACGAGCTCTGCAATGGCCTTGCCGACCGTCTTGGTATCGCCGTTGCCGCCCAGGTCCTTGGTGCGCGGACCACCCTCGACCAGGGAGGCCGCAATGGCCCGTTCGATGGCCTCGGCGGCCTCCGGGTAGCCCAGGTGCCGGACCATCATGGCGCCCGACCAGATCTGGCCGATCGGGTTGGCGATGCCCTTGCCGGCGATGTCCGGGGCCGAGCCGTGCACCGGCTCGAACATCGAGGGGTACTTGCGCTCGGGGTTGATGTTGCCCGACGGGGCGACGCCGATCGAGCCGGTCAGCGCCGGGCCGAGGTCGGAGAGGATGTCGCCGAACAGGTTGGAGCCGACCACCACGTCGAACCAGTCCGGGTTGCGCACGAAGTGCGCGGTCAGGATGTCGATGTGATACTGGTCCGCCTTGATCTTCGGGTACTTCTTCTTCATCTCCTCGAAGCGCTCGTCCCAGAACGGCATGGTGTGGATGATGCCGTTGGACTTGGTCGCCGAGGTGACGTGCTTCTTCTTGGTGGTGGCCGCGAAGTCGAACGCGAACTTCAGCACGCGGTCGACACCCTTGCGCGTGAAGATCGCCTGCTGGATCGCCATCTCCTCGTCGGTGCCCTGGAACATGCGGCCGCCGACCGAGCTGTATTCGCCCTCGGTGTTCTCGCGCACGACCCAGAAATCGATGT
>JAFEFH010000307.1 GCA_018240695.1 Pseudomonadota bacterium
AGGAAAAGCCGATGGAAGGCGAGGTCGTCGCCGTCGGCAAGGGCAAGCGCCTCGACGACGGCCGCCTCGAGCCGCTGGGCGTCAAGGTCGGCGACCGGGTGATCTACGGGAAGTGGTCGGGCACCGAGGTCAAGCTCGGCGGCGTCGACCATGTCATCCTGAAGGAAGAAGACCTTTTCGGCGTCGTCGGCTGACACGTTGCTGAAAGCCGGCGATTCCCAGCGGGTCGCCGATCTGATGCGGGAGACGGCGGCGGCGGAACTGCTGCCGCGCTTCCGCAACCTCGCCAAGGACGAGATCCGCGAAAAGAAGCCCGGTGACTACGTCACCGTGGCCGATGTCGCGTCCGAGCAGCGTCTCGCGTCGGGGCTCGCCAAGATCCTGCCGGGCGTGCCGGTGGTCGGCGAGGAAGCGGTCGAAGCCGACAGCAGCCTCGTCGAGCTGATCGGCCGGCCGGGCGAGAGCTGCTGGATCGTCGATCCGCTCGACGGCACCGCCAATTTCGCCGCCGGGCGCGATCGCTTCGCGATGATCGTCTGCCTGGTCCACGACACCCGCACGATCGCGGGCTGGATTCTCGATGTGCCGAACGACCGGATGGCGGCTGCGGAGCAGGGACAGGGCACCACGCTGAACGGCGCTCGCGTTACGCCGGCACGGCCGGCGGAGCTTCCTTCCGGACTGATTGGCGACCGCATCCGCAAGGAATTCGATCGCCAGCTGACCAAGGCTCGGCGCGACCGGCTGGGCGAGCTCACGACGCTGCGCTGCGCGGGCCGCGAATACATCGAGATCCTGACCGGGCAGTACGATTTCAATCTCTACCGCATGACCAAGCCGTGGGATCACGCCGCCGGGGCGCTGATGCTCGCGGAAGCGGGCGGCGGAGCACTGCGGTTCAACGGCGCGCCCTACGGGCCGGCCGACCGGATCGAGTCCGGGATCATCGGGGCCGCTTCGCTACAGGTGCTGGCCGGAGTGAGGGCGATCTTCGAGACGGTACAGTTGCCGCTGCTGGCGCCGCGCGCCTGAAGGCTCAGACCTGCGTCTTGGCTTCCTGCCAGAGCGCTTCCATCTCCTCGAGCGTCGCGCCGGCGGGCTTGCGGCCCTGGGCGGCGAGGCGGCTCTCGATGTAGCGGAAGCGGCGCTCGAATTTGTCGTTGGTCGCCCTGAGTGCGGCCTCGGGATCGATCTTGCAGTGGCGTGCGAGGTTGGCGACGGCGAACAGTACGTCGCCCAGCTCGTCGGTCAGGCGCGCCGGATCGATCGTCCTGGCCGAGAGTTCAGCGCGCAACTCGCCCAGCTCTTCCTCGATCTTGTCGATGACGGGCGCGGTTTCCTTCCAGTCGAAACCGACGCGGGCGGCTCGTTTCTGGATCTTCTCGGCGCGCAGGAGGGCGGGAAGGGCCTTCGCGACCCCGTCGAGGGCGCCGGTGGGCTCCGGGCCGCCTTTTTTGGCGCGCTCGGCGGCCTTGCGCGCCTCCCAGGAGACGGTCTGGGCGTCGGCATCGGCGATCTTGAGGTCGCCGAAGACGTGCGGGTGGCGGTCGACCATCTTGTCGGCGATGGCGGCGGCCACGTCGTCGAAGGCGAAGGCGCCGGCCTCGCTGGCCATCTGGGAATGGTAGACGACCTGGAGCAGGAGATCGCCGAGCTCTTCCTTGAGCGCCGGCATGTCGTTGCGCTCGATGGCGTCGGCGACCTCGTAGGCTTCCTCGATCGTGTACGGCGCGATGGTCGCGAAGGTCTGGTCGATGTCCCACGGGCAGCCGTGCCGGCGGTCGCGCAGCCAGGCCATGACGGCCAGCAGGCGGGCCAGCGGTTCTGTCGGAAGCGAGGCGGCGGTGGGACGATCGGTCATGAGGTGGCGGTACTTGTACGCCACCAGCCGGAGTACCGCATCAGCCGTCGCTGCAGGGGACGTTCGATGTAACGGAAGCTCGCGAACGACAGCGGCACGAGCATCACGAGATAGAGGGCCCAGGCGAAGAAGCTGCCGGCCCGCGTGTCGAGCGTGATCAGCCCGGCCGCGCCGAAGGTGATCAACAAGGGCGTGTGCAGCAGGTAGATCGAGAAGCTGATGTCGCCGAGGGCCGCGAAGAAGCGGGTGCCGAGAGCGCGCGACACCGCGCCCGGGACCGTCGCCATCTGGAGGATCAGCAGCGCGCTGATCGGGACTGGTAAGTAGTGGAGGACCGGACTGTCGATCGCCATGGACAGGCCGAGGATGCAGAGGCCGGCGCTTTCGATCGCCGTCGCGGCACGGCGGAAGCCGGTGCCGGCAGCGAGGCGACGCTTCAGGGCGAGGTGGGCTTCGTACAGCAGATAGCCCAGCAGGATGCCGCCGACCCCGCGCAGCAGGCCGCCGGACAGGAGCGGGCTGCCGATCCGCTGGATGCTGAAGCCGTTGAACAGCGGCCCCCAGATCACGAGGATGGCGGCGTAGGCGCCCACGACGCAGGCCGTCGCGGTGGCCACGCTCCGGGCCCGGACGATGGGATGGAAGAGCAGGATGTTCACGATCAGCTCGATGCTGATCGACCAGGAGGGCTGGTTCCAGGTGTGCTTGGCCAGGATCGCGAGGCCCTGGAGCATGGTGAGATGGACCGCCAGCTCCGGAGCCGCCGGGATCAGGTCCTGTGGAACCGTCCGCAGGACGATCACGACGATCCACGCCAGCGTCACCAGGTGCAGCGGATACAGGCGCGCAAGCCGCGCCCAGGCAAAGCCTGCGGCCGATGACGGCCGGCCGATCAGCGCGTGGCTGAGGACGAACCCGGACAGGATGAAGAAGAAGTCTACGGCGAAGCCCCCGTTGACCAGCGTGGCCTCGAAGCCGAACGCATGACCGAGGACGACGATCACGGCGAAGAAGAAGCGCAGGGCGTCCAACTGGACGAAGCGATTGGCCATAATGCCCAGCTCCAATTATCGTATAATATATATTATGACAAATT
>JAFEFH010000308.1 GCA_018240695.1 Pseudomonadota bacterium
CAGCTCGTCCCAGGTCACCGCGATCAGGAGCACCGCGCCTTTGACCACCAGCTGCCAGTAGGCCGCCACGCCGAGCAGGACCAGGCCGTTGGCGAGGACCGCCAGCACGGCGAGGCCGAGGAAGGTGCCGAGCAGGCGGCCGCGGCCGCCGCTGAGGCTGGCGCCGCCGAGGATCACGGCGGTGATCACTTCGAGTTCGGCGGTCAGGTTGGCGGAGGGTTCCGCGGTGCCGGTGCGCGAGACGGTGATGCAGCCGGCGACCGCGGCGAGGATGCCGGCGAGGCCGTAGAAGGCGATCTGCCAGCGGGCGACCTTGACCCCGGCCAGGCGCGAGGCGCGGGCGCTCGAGCCGATCGCGTAGGCGTAGCGGCCGAAGCGGGTGCGGGGCAGGAAGAAGCCGACGACGAGGAAGAAGGCGATCAGCAGGACCACCACGGTGGGGATCCCGGCGATCGAGCCGGTGCCGATCGCCAGGAAGGTGTGGTTCGAGATCACTTCGGCCTTGCCCCCGGTTATGACGTAGGCCAGGCCGCGGACTATCGAGAGGGTGGCGAGGGTGGCGATCAGCGGGTTGATCCGCAGGTAGGCGACGATCGAGCCGTTCAGGAAGCCGATCAGGAGGCCGAGGCCGAGGGCGGCGAGGATCGCCACCGGGAAGGCGGCGCCGTGGTTGATCAGGTAGGCCGAGAGGATCCCGGTGGCGGCCATGATCGAGCCGACCGAGAGGTCGAAGCCGCCGGCGATGATGACCACGGTCTGGCCGATCGCGGCGATCCCGATGATCGTCATCGCGCGGCCGATGTTCTTGAAGTTGGCGGCGTCGAGGAAGAAGCTCGAGCGGGCGCTGAAGAAGATGATCTCCAGCGCCAGGACGATCAGCAGGCCGAGGCCGAGGCCGCCGATCGCGCCGAAGCGGTCGTAGAGGGAGCGCAGGGCGCCGGGGCCGGCCTCGGGGGCGGGGGCGCCCTCGGGGGCCGTGGCGGGGGCGGTACCGGCGCTCATGCCGGGGCCGCCTCGCCCGAGAGGGCCTCCTGCATCTCGGCCATCATCTCCGGGGCCGGGCGCTCGCCGGGCACGATCTCGGCGGCGATCCGCCCGTCGCGCATCGCCAGCACCCGGTCGCAGAGCTCGATGATGTCGGTGAAGCGGTGGCTGATCAGCAGCACGGCGACGCCCTGGGCCTTCAGCCTCGCGACCAGGTCGAGCAGGTGGTGGATCTTCTGGTTGGAGAGCGCCGCGGTGGGCTCGTCCATCAGCAGCAGGCGGGGGGAGAACTCGAGCGCCCGGGCGACCGCGACCAGCTGGCGCTGGCCGCCCGAGAGCTCGCCCGCGGCCTTGCCCGGGGGGATGTCGATGTCGAGGCGGGAGAGCACCTCGCGCACCTCGCGGCGCATCCGCCGGCGGTCGAGCCAGAGGAAGGGCCCGACCCGCCGGCGCGGCTCACGGCCGAGGTAGACGTTGGCGGTGATGTCGAGGTCGTCGCAGAGGGCGAGGTCCTGGTAGATCACCTCGATCCCCGCCGCCCGGGCCCCCATCGGGTCGGCGAAGCGCACCGGGGAGCCGTCGACCGAGACGGCGCCGCCGCTGGGGGCGTAGACCCCGGCGAGGATCTTCACCAGGGTCGACTTGCCCGCGCCGTTGTCGCCGATCAGCCCGACCGCCTCGGCCGGGCGGATCGACATGTCGACGCCGCGCAGGACGTCGACCGGCCCGAAGCGCTTCTTGATCCCCTCGAGCCGCAGCAGCTCCCCGTCCTCGGCCATCGTCTACTTGGGGTAGTACTGGTCGATGTTTTCCGAGTTGATGAAGGTGCCTTCGATGTGGTCCTCGTTGGGCACCGGCACCCCTTCGAGCACGTCGAGGGCGGTGCCCACCAGCACTTCGGGGTATTTCTCGGGGAAGAAGGCCGGGCAGCCGAGGAAGTGGTTTTCCTGGGGCGTGCCCTGGTGGATCGTTTCCTGGCCGACGGTGTCGCAGCCCATGCCGAGCGCGTAGGCTTCGACTTCGGTCGCCTGGGTGAAGGACTTGGCGATCCCCGAGCCGCGCTCGTCGTCGTAGGAGACGCCGAGCACGTGCCGGGCCTGCGGGTGGGCGGTGAGCCAGTCGGTGGTCACCGTCAGCGCCTGGTCGGAGGTCCCCGCCGACATCAGCACGCGTTCGCGCCGCGAGGAGGGGATTTCGCCGCAGACTTCCTGGACGCCGTCTTCGAAGCCGGTCAGCCGCAGTTCCGGCACTTCGCCTTCGGCCGGGTTTTCGCCCGCCAGCAGCCAGACTTCTTCGCAGTTCCATTCCTTCTTGGCGAATTCGCCGCCCGCCTTGCCGGCGAGCAGGCCGTCCTGGTAGTTGTTGGTGCCGACGAAGATCGAGTTGGGGCCCGGCACGTCGATCGTGTTGGTCGGGATCCGCGCTTCTTCGAAGACCTTCATCATCGCCGGCATCGCGCCCGCCTGCCAGTTCCCGGCGACCGCGAAGGCGGGCTTCTGGGAGGCGATCTCTTCGGCGCATTCGACCGCTTTTTCGGGCTTGAAGGCGGCGTCGCAGTAGGCGATTTCGAAGCCGTATTCCTTGCCCAGTTCTTCGAAGCCTTCGCGGATCGGGATCGAGAAGGGGTTGGCGGCCCAGGGGTCGATGTAGCCGATCTTGGTGCCGGCGGGGAACTTCCTCAGCTTCGGCACGAAGGGCTTTTCGGCGTTGCCGGGGACGCCTTCATATTTGCCGTTCGAGGAGTTGTACTTCCAGAGTTCCAGTTCGGAGGGCAGCAGGGCGCCCGGGATGCCGCCCTGGACTTCGGCTTCGAAGGCCGCCGGGGACCCCGAGCCGCCTTCGCCGCCGCCCGTCTGAGCGCCCGAGGTGGTCGGGCCCGAGGAACCGCCCGAGGAACCGCAGCCCGCCACCGCGACCGCGAGGGCCGCGCAGAGGGCGAGCATCGCCCCG
>JAFEFH010000309.1 GCA_018240695.1 Pseudomonadota bacterium
AGCGAAGGATCCTTCGCTCCGCTCAGGATGACAAAGGTGCCTTTTGATTCCCGTTTCTGCGGCGCTGTCTCGCGTCGCAAAGACGGTCCCACATCGGGACCGCTCCCGTTTTATTTCCGTTTATTAAACGGAACGCGCGCACGCAGGACGACGAGGGAGGAATCCTCTCGTCCTTTTATCTTCTGTTATTTAAACGGAAGAATCGCCCAGTTCGAGCTGGACGATGTTCATCCAGTAGGCCGCGCCCGTGGTGATGATCTCGTCGCTGAAGTCGTAGAGCGGCGAGTGGACGTTCTGGCAGCCGCCTTCGCCGGTCCCGCCGTTGCCGATCATGATGTAGGCGCCGGGCTTCTTCTCCAGCATGAAGGCGAAGTCCTCGGCGCCCGCGAGCGGCGAGGTGTTGGCCTCGACCTTGTCGCGGCCGACGGTCATCGCGGCGGCCTCGACGGCGAGCGCGGTCTGGTCGGGCGCGTTGATCAGCGCCGGGTAGCGCCGGTGATACTTGGCGACCGCCGTGCAGCCGCCGCCCTTCGCGATGCCCTCGGCGACCTCGGCGAGGCGCCGCTCGAGCAGGTCGCGCACGTCGGGCTGGAAGCTGCGCGCGGTGCCCTTGATCAGCACCTCCGACGGAATCACGTTGGGCGAGCCCGGCGTGCCGGCATGGATGTGGCCGATGCTCAGCACCGCGGCCTGCGCCGGCGCCACGTTGCGGCCGACGATGCCCTGGATCGCGACCATGAACTGTGCGGCGACGAATGTCGGGTCGGTGCCGCGATCGGGCATGGCGCCGTGACCGCCGGTGCCCTTGAAGGTGACTTCCCAGCTGTCGGACGCCGCCAGCATCGCGCCGGTGCGGATCGCGAAGTGGCCCTTGGGGAAGCCCGGCATGTTGTGCATGCCGTAGACCGCGTCGCAGTCGAACTTGTCGAACAGCCCTTCCTCGATCATCACGCGCGCGCCGCCCTGGCCTTCCTCGGCGGGCTGGAAGATGAAATGCACGGTGCCCGCGAAGTCCGGCTTGGCGGCGAGCTGCTTGGCCGCGCCCAGCAGCATGGTGGTATGGCCGTCATGACCGCAGGCATGCATCTTGTTCGGGATCGTCGAGACGTAGTCGAAGTCGTTCTTCTCCTGGAGATGCAGCGCGTCCATGTCGGCGCGCAGGCCGATCGTCTTCTGGCCCTTGCGGTTGCCCTGCAAGGTGCCGACCACGCCGGTGGTGGCGAGGCCGCGATGGATCTTGATGCCCCACGAGGTGAGCTTGTCCGCGACGATCTGCGCGGTCCGCTGTTCCTCGAACGCGGTCTCGGGGTGGCGATGGATGTCGCGGCGGATGGCGGTGAATTCGGCGGCGTCGGCAGCGAGCTGCTCGGGCGTATGGCGCGTCATGTAAAATCCTCGGTTGAGACGCGGAGACTAGCCGCCGCCGCCGCGCCTTGCCATAACAGTCCTGCATACCGAGTGTCGGGAGGGATCATATGACGTTCAGCAGGAGGGCCGTGGTTGTCGCGGCCGCAATGGCGATTTCGGGCGTGTCGTTCGCCGCGCCGGTCGAGGCGCAGGAGCTCAAGATCGGCATCAAGACCGAGCCGAGCTCGCTCGATCCGCAGTTCCACACGCTCAACCCGAACATCCAGGTCGCGGCGCACTTCTTCGACGCGCTGGTGCGGCAGGACGAGAGCCTGAAGCCCAAGGCCGCGCTCGCGGTGTCGTGGAAGACGATCGACGACACGACCTGGGAATTCAAGCTGCGCCCCGGCGTGAAGTTCCACGACGGCTCGGACTTCACCGCCGAGGACGTGGTCTTCACCTACGAGCGCATTCCGAAGGTGCCGAACAGCCCCGGACCCTACACGATCTACGCGCGCTCGATGAAGAGCTTCGAGATCGTCGATCCGCTGACGCTCCGCATCCACACCAACGGTCCCGCGCCGCTGCTGCTGCTCGATCTCGCGGCGCTGCCGATCCTGTCGAAGAAGGCGATGGCCGGCAGCGCGCCGGAAGGCAAGACCACGGCCGAGATGAACGCCGGCAACGGCCTGGTCGGCACCGGCCCCTTCAAGTTCGTCGAGTGGCAGCGCGGCAGCAAGATCGTCGGCGAGCGCAACGACGCCTACTGGGGCGAGAAGCCGATCTGGAAGAAGATCACGCTGCGGCCGCTGTCGAACAACACGACGCGCGTCGCCGCGCTGCTCTCGGGCGACGTCGACATGATCGAGGATCCGCCGACGACCGACCTCGCCAAGCTGAAGAACGATCCCAAGATCACGCTCGAGAAGGCGATCTCGAACCGCGTCATCTACATCGCGCTCGACCAGCACGGCGACCCGCCGATCGCCATTCCCGACACCAACGGCAAGAATCCGCTGATGGACAAGCGGGTGCGCGAGGCGCTGTCGATCGCGATCGACCGCAAGGGCATCGCCGACAAGATCATGGAAGGCGTGGCGATCCCCGCCGGCGACCTGCTGCCCTACCCGATGGGTGGCACGCGCAAGGACACGCCGGTCGATCCGTACGACGCGGCCAAGGCCAAGAAGCTGCTGGCCGAGGCCGGCTATCCGAACGGCTTCTCGATCACGCTGGGCGCGCCGAACGGCCGCTACATCAACGACCTCAAGGTCGCCCAGGCGGTCGCGGCGATGTGGACGCGCATCGGCGTGAAGACCGACGTCGACGCCAACGCGCCGCCGGTGTTCTTCAAGAACCGCGACTCGTTCAAGTACAGCGCCTACATGGCGGGCTGGGGCGCCAGCACCGGCGAGCTCAGCAACGCGCTGAAGTCGCTGGTCGCGACGCCGGACCGCGCCAAGGGCATGGGCACCACCAACTCGGGCAAGCACTCGAACAAGGCGATGGACGCCAAGCTCGAGGAGGCCCTGGTGACCATCGACGACGCCAAGCGCGAGGCCCTGCTGGCCGACGCCTCGAAG
>JAFEFH010000030.1 GCA_018240695.1 Pseudomonadota bacterium
CAGGAGGAAGGCATCGCCTTTTACGACCTGCACGACGCCGTCGCGGGCGCCATGCCGCCCGGCAAGTCCCAGGACTATGAGATCGCGCTCGACGGCCATCCCAACGAACGTGGCGCCAAGCTCATCGAGGAAGCGGCCTGGCCGATCCTCGAGCGGAGACTGGGCCGCTAGACGGCTTACAGATAAGGCTGGAGCAGCCGCGCGGCGGCGTTGCGCAGGCGGATGGGGAGCGAATCGCCGTCGAGATCGGCGAGGGTGAGCGAGAAGCTGGTGCGCGTGAGGTCCTGGATCTGATGGGCGAAGGCCAGTCCCTCGACGCCGACGTTGATCTCGAAATTCAGGCGGAAGCTGCGCGTGTCCCAGTTGGCGCTGCCGACCATCGACCAGGCGTCGTCGATCGTCATCAGCTTCGAATGGTCGAACTCGCCGGGCCGCAGCCAGATGCGGCAGCCGGCCTCGAGCAGCACGCGGAACGGCACGCGGCGCGCCCAGTCGAGCACCGCGTGGTTCGAGTGCTCGGGCACCACGATGTCGACCGAGAGACCCCGCATGGCGGCGAGGCCCAGCGCCATGGTGAGCACGTCCGGCGGCAGGAAGTACGGCGTGACGACGCGGATCGAGTGGCGCGCGCACGAGATCGCGTGCAGGGCCACGAACTCTATCTGCTCCATGTCCTCGTCCGGCCCCGAGGTGATGACGCGCGCATCGAGCGTGCCACGCGGCTGGAGCGGCGGGAACCACTCGTCGTCCTGCAAGCGCTCGCCGGTCTCGAACAGCCAGTCGTCGGCGAAGGCCTCGGTGAGCTGCTCGACGACCGGGCCCTCGAGGCGGAAATGGGTGTCGCGCACGGGGTGACGCGGATTGCTGGCGAGCACGTTCTCGTCGCCGATGTTGATGCCGCCCACGAAGCCGATCTCGCCGTCGACCACCAGCAGCTTGCGGTGGTTGCGCAGGTTGAGGAACGGCGTGCGCCACGGGAAATACGAATGAAGGAAACGGTCGACCGGCACGCCGGCCCGCTTCAGCCGCATGTAGGTGCCCGACCAGAACCAGCCGCCGCCCACGCCGTCGATCAGCACGCGCACCTGCACGCCGCGGTCCTGGGCGCGGATCAGCGCGTCGATGAACGGCAGGCCGGCGGAGTCGGCGCGGAAGATGTAGCTGCACAGGCCGACGCTCTTCTTGGCGCCGTCGATCGCCGCGATCATCGCGGGATAGGCCTCGTCGCCATTGTGCAGGAAGGTGGCCGCATTGCCCGACGTCGAGGCCACGCCGGTCAGCCGGCCGATGGCGTATTCCAGCGGCGTCAGCGGATCGGCCGTGTCGGCCGGCGGCGGCGGTGTGACGTCGGGCGGCATGCGGGCGCGCCACAGCCGCTTGGCGCGCCGCTTCACCCGGTTCACGCCCAGCGCCACGTAGAGCAGGCCGCCGACGAACGGCGACAGCCACGCGATGCCCATCCAAGAGATCGAGGTTCCGATATTCCGCTTGTAGAGGAGAATATGGAACGTGATCGCGCTCGCGATCGCGACGTGCATGACGCCGACGATCTCGCCGATCAGCCAGGCCCAGTCGCTCGAAATCACGGAGGCTAGGCGATCGCCTTGATGGTCTTCGCCGTGATGTCGATGATCTCGTCGATCTGCGCCTTCTCGATGACGAGCGGCGGCGACATCGCGATCGCGTCACCCGACTGGCGGACCATCAGGCCGAGCTCGAACGCCTTGGTGAAGGCGGCGAAGCCGCGCGTGCCGACCGCGCCCGACGGGGCGAGATCGATGCCGGCGGCGAGGCCGAGATTGCGGATGTCGGTCACGTTGGGCAGGCCCTTCAACGAGTGCACGCCCTGCTCCCAGTACGGCGACAGCTCGGCCGAGCGCTCGAACAGGTTCTCGTCGCGATAGATGTCGAGCACCGCCGAGGCCGCGGCACAGGCCAGCGGATGGGCCGAATAAGTGTAGCCGTGGAACAGCTCCATGGCGTTCTCCGGGCCGGTCATCAGGCCCTCGTAGATCGGCTTGCGCACGAACACGCCGCCCATCGGCACGGTCGCGTTCGAGATGCCCTTGGCGACCGTCATCAGGTCGGGGATGACGCCGAACTTCTCGGCGGCGAACGATGCGCCCAGGCGGCCGAAGCCGGTGATGACCTCGTCGAAGATCAGCAGGATGCCGTGCTTGGTGCAGATCTCGCGCAGGCGCTTGAGATAGCCCTTGGGCGGCGGCAGGTAGCCGGTCGAGCCCGCGCACGGCTCGACGATGACGGCGGCGATGTTCGAGGCGTCGTGCAGGCCCACGATCCGCTCGAGCTCGTCGGCGAGCTCCGCGCCGTGCGCCGGCTCGCCCTTGGAAAAGGCGTTCTGCGGCAGATGCGTGTGCGGCAGGTGATCGACGCCCGGCAGCATCGCGCCGAACCACTTGCGATTGTTCACCATGCCGCCGACCGAGATGCCGCCGAAGCCGACGCCGTGATAGCCGCGCTCGCGCCCGATGAAGCGCGTGCGCGTGCCCTGGCCGTTGGCGCGGTGATAGGCGAGCGCGATCTTGAGCGCGCTGTCGACCGCCTCGGAGCCGGAGTTGCAATAGAAGGCGTGATTGAGGTCGCCCGGCAGCAGCGCGGCATGGCGCGCGGCCAGCTCGAACGCCTTGGGATGGCCCATCTGGAACGACGGCGCGTAGTCCATCTCGTCGAGCTGCTTGGCGATCGCGGCCTTGATCTCCTCGCGGCCGTGGCCGGCGTTGACGCACCACAGGCCCGCGGTGCCGTCGATGATCTTGCGGCCTTCCGGCGTCCAGTAGTGCACGCCCTTGGCCTTGGCCAGCAAGCGCGGGTTCTTCTTGAACTGCCGGTTCGCGGTGAATGGCATGAAGAAGGCGTCGAGATTGTTGGCGACGGGCTTGCTGCTGGACATGGATCTATCCCCGGAAAAGGCGCTGGCGATGAAGGGTGGAAACTATCACTTGTTCACGTCGACGACCACGCGCCCCCGTATCTCTCCCTTGAGGATTTTTGGGGCCAGTCCCGTGAGGTCGCTCAGGCCGGCCTCGCTCACGGTCGCGTCGAGCCGATCGAGCGGCAGGTCGCTGCCCAGCCGCTTCCAGGCCTGCTGGCGCGGCGCCATCGGCAGCATGACCGAGTCGATGCCGTAGACGCTGACGCCACGCAGGATGAACGGCAGGATCGAGCCCGGGAAGGCCGGCCCCGCGGCGAGGCCGCACACCGCGGCGGCGCCGCCGTACTTCACCTGCGCGAGCGCGCGCGCGAACATCACGCCCGACACGGTGTCGACGACTCCGGCGTAGCGCTCGCTGAGCAGCGGACGGTCCGGCGCCTCGGTCAACTCCTTGCGGTCGAGGATCGTCGTGGCGCCCAGCGACTTCAGATAATCGCCCTCGGCCGGCCGCCCGGTCGCGGCGACGACGTTGAAGCCGAGCTTGGCCAGGATCGCGACCGCCACCGAGCCGACGCCGCCCGCCGCGCCCGTCACCAGCACCTCGCCCGAGGCCGGCGCGATGCCGTGCTTCTCGAGCGCCATGACGCAGAGCATCGACGTGTAGCCCGCCGTGCCGATCGCCATCGCGCGCTTGGGCGAGATCGAGGGCGGCAGCTTCACCAGCCAGTCGCCTTTCACGCGCGCCTTCGTCGCGTAACCGCCCCAGTGCAGCTCGCCGACACGGAAGCCGTTCAGCACGACCTTGTCGCCCGGCTTGAAGTTGGGATTGTCGCTCTTCTCGACCGTGCCCGCGAAGTCGATGCCGCCGACATGCGGCCAGGTCTTCACCAGCCCGCCGCCAGACGTCAGCACCAGCCCGTCCTTGTAGTTCAGCGTCGAGTATTCGACGGCAACCGTGACGTCACCTGCCGGCAACTTGCTCTCGTCCAGGTTTTCGATCGCCCCGCTCACCTTGCGGTCGGCGCCTTGAGTCAACACGAGAGCACGGAATGACGACATGACGAATCCTCCCTTGCCGCTCACACGGCACCCACTACGATGCCGCCGCCAGATAACTCGGGGAGGCCCGTCCAATGATCAAGTTCTACTACAATCTCGCGCCGAACCCGACAAAGGTCGCCCTGGCCCTGGAAGAAATGGGCCTGCCCTACGAACTGGTGCCTGTCGACACGCGAAAGGGCGACCAGCACGCCCCCGCCTTCCTGGCGATCAATCCCAACGCCAAGGTGCCGGCGATCGTCGACGGCGACGTCACCGTCTTCGACAGCAACGCGATCCTGCTCTATCTCGCCGAGAAGACCGGCAAGTTCGGCGGCGGCACGTCGCCCGCCGCGCGCGGCGAGCTGCTGTCGTGGATGATGTTCGTCGCCTCGGGCATCGGCCCCTATTCCGGCCAGGCCGTGCACTTCCGCAACTTCGCGCCGGAGCCCAAGGAATATGCGGTGACGCGCTACACCTTCGAGGCGACGCGCCACTGGAACATCATCGACCAGCGGCTGGGCAAGCACCGCTACATGGCGGGCGACCAGTACAGCGTCGTCGACATGGCCCTGTGGGGCTGGGCGCGGCTCGTGCCGTTCGTGCTGGGCCCCGACGCCCTGCCGAAGATGCCCAACCTCAAGCGCCATCTCGACGAGATCTCGGCCCGTCCCGCCGCCCAGCGCGCGCTGGCGCTCAAGGACAAGCACAGCTTCAAGGCCGAGATGGACGACGACGCCAAGCTCGCCATGTTCCCCCACCTCAAGAAGGCGGGCTGACGCCTCTTGCCAAGGGCGGCGGCCCGCCCCAATTCTGGAGCATGTCCGCCGCCTTCTGCCTGCTGCCCCATCGTGCCGTCATCGCCGTCTCGGGCGACGACCGGATCGAGTTCCTGCAAGGGCTGATTTCCAACGACACGACGCGCGTGGCCCCGGGCCGGGCGATCTGGGCCGCGCTGCTGACGCCGCAAGGCCGCTTCCTCAACGATATGTTCGTGGCCGACGGCGGCGCCGGCACCGTCCTGCTCGAGACCGAGCGCGAGCGGGCGCCGGCGCTCGCCAAGAAACTGTCGATGTACACGCTGCGCTCGAAGGCCAAGGTCGAGGACCGCAGCAACGCGATGGAAGTCGCGGTCGTGTTCGGCGCCGACGCCGACAAGGCGCTCGGCATCGAGAAGGGGATCACCTTCGCCGACCCGCGCCTGCCGGCGCTCGGCGTGCGCGTGCTGGCGCCCGCGGGCGAGGCGGCGGCGATCCTGGGCGCGCACGGCTTCCTGCCGGCGGCGCCCGGCGACTACGATGCGCTGCGCCTGTCGCTGGGCGTGCCCGACGGCAGCCGCGACTTGCCGCCCGAGAAGGCGTTGCTGCTGGAGAGCGGCTTCGACGAGCTGAACGGCGTCGACTGGAAGAAGGGCTGCTACATGGGCCAGGAGCTGACGGCCCGCACCAAGTATCGCGGCCTGGTGAAGAAGCGCCTGTTCCCGGTGCGGCTCGACGGTCCCCTGCCCGCGCCCGGCACCTTGATCGAACGCGATGGCCAGGAAGTGGGCGAGATCCGCTCCGGCCTCGGCGACCGCGCACTGGCGATGCTGCGGCTCGACGCCACCGGCGGAACGCTGACCGCGGGCGGCACGCGCATCCTGCCCGAGACGCCCGCCTGGATGCGCCTGCCGGAACCGTCCCGGAGCTGACGTTCGTATCGCGCGGAAGTGCGTCTCCTGGGACAAGGAGCGCCTTCCCGCCCGCCACCCAGCGGCTTAAGGTCCCCTCCGAAGAATTTGCACGCCGCGGAGGCACGCCTTGAAACTGATCAACCCGAACCCGTTCACCACCCGCCCGGAGATCGTCGGCACCTTCGGCGTCGTGACCTCGACCCACTGGATCGCCACCGCCGTCGGCATGGGCATCCTCGAGCGCGGCGGCAACGCCTTCGACGCCGCCGTGGCAACCGCCTTCACGCTCCAGGTCGTCGAGCCGCATCTCTGCGGTCCCGGTGGCGATGCGCCGCTGATCCTGAACGCGGTGAAGCGCGGCAAAACCGAAGTGGTCTGTGGCCAGGGCCCGATGCCGGCCGGCGCCACCATCTCGCACTACAAGGACAAGCTCGGCCTCGACCTGATCCCCGGCACCGGCCTGCTGCCGGCCTGCATCCCGGGCACCTTCGACGCCTACATGCTGGTGCTGCGCGACTACGGCACGATGCGCCTCGCCGACGTGATCTCGCCCGCGATCGGCTATCTGCTGAACGGCTTCCCGATCGTCGAGCGCGCCTGCGCCACCATCTCGACCGTGGCCGAGCAGTTCCGCGCCCACTGGAAGACCTCCGCGGCGGTGTTCCTGCCCAACGACAAGGTGCCGGAGCCCGCGTCGCTGTTCCGCAACACCGCCTTCGGCAACACCTATGCCCGCATCCTGAGGGAAGCCGAGGCCGGCGGCGGCGGCCGCGAGGCCGAGATCGAGCGCGCGCGCAAGGTCTGGAGCCAGGGCTTCGTCGCCGAGGCGATCGACAAGTTCTGCCGCACGCAGGAAGTCATGGACGTCTCGGGCAAGCGCAACCGCGGCGTCATCACCGGCGACGATATGGCCAAATGGCAGGCGACCGTCGAGGCGCCGCTCACCTACGAGTACGGCCGCTACACCGTCTGCAAGCCCAACACCTGGACGCAAGGCCCGGTCGTGCTGCAACAGCTCGCGCTGCTGAAGGGCTTCGACTTCGACAAGCTCGATCCGACCGGTCCCGACTTCATCCATCTCCAGGTCGAGTGCCTGAAGCTCGCCTATGCCGACCGCGAGGCGTTCTACGGCGATCCCGCCTTCGTCGACGTGCCGATGCAGACCTTGCTGTCGGACGCCTACAACGCCGACCGCCGCAAGCTGATCGATGCGCAGAAGGCCAACCTCGACCAGCGCCCCGGCAAGGTCGACGGCTATGGCGGCGTGGTGAAGCTGCGCCGCGCCGATGCCGCGCGCCTCGGTGTCGCGTCGAGCGGCGCCGGCGAGCCGACCGTCGGCCGCGTCGGCACGACCAACGGCGACACGGTGCATTTCGACATCGTCGACAAGGAAGGCAACATGATCTCGGCCACGCCGTCGGGCGGCTGGCTGCAGAGCTCGCCGGTCATTCCCGAGCTCGGCTTTCCGCTGGGAACGCGCGGCCAGATGTTCTGGCTCGAGGAAGGCCTGCCGGGCTCGCTGGCGCCGGGCAAGCGCCCGCGCAGCACGCTCACGCCGACGCTCGCCCATCGCGACGGCGATCCGTACATGGTCTGGGGCTCGCCCGGCGGCGACCAGCAGGACCAGTGGATCACGCAGCACTTTCTGCGCCACGTCCATTGCGGCATGAACCTCCAGGAAGCGATCGACGCGCCGGCCTGGCACAGCGAGCACTTCCCCTCCTCGTTCTGGCCGCGCACCGCGCGCCCGGGCGTGCTGGTGGTCGAGGGCCGCATCCCGAAGGCCACGGTCGACGAGCTGAAGAAGCGCGGCCACGAGGTCGAGGTCAACGACGAGTGGTCGGAAGGCCGCCTCACCGCCGCGACCCGCGAGGATCCGTGGCGCAAGGCCGCCGCCAATCCGCGCGGCATGCAGGGCTACGCGGCCGGTCGCTGAGCCATAGATGAGCGTGACGTCCGACGCCCCTCTGCTGGAGCTGAAAAGCCTCACCGTCTCCTTCGCGACCGACGACGGCACGGTGCACGCCGTCGACGGCATCGACCTCGCCCTGCAGCGAGGCCGCACGCTCGGGCTGGTGGGCGAGTCGGGCAGCGGGAAGTCGGTGACGTCGCTCGCGGTGATGGGCCTGCTGCCGCCGGAGAATTCCAGGGTCGGCGGCGAGGTGCATTTCAACGGCCGCGATCTCCTGACCATCGCCAAGAGCGAGTTGCGCGATCTGCGCGGCGCGCGGCTGGCGATGATCTTCCAGGAGCCTATGACCAGCCTCAACCCGTCCTACACGGTGGGCAACCAGATCGTCGAGGCGATCCGCCGGCACCAGGGGCTCGACGCCGCCGCGGCGCGCGCCAAGGCGATCGACATGCTGAAGCTGGTGCGCATCCCGTCGCCGGAGAAGCGCATCGACGACTATCCGCACAAGCTCTCGGGCGGCATGCGCCAGCGCGCCATGATCGCCATGGCGCTGGCCTGCGGCCCGCAGCTGCTGATCGCCGACGAGCCGACCACCGCGCTCGACGTCACGATCCAGGCGCAGATCCTCGATCTCATGCGCGGCCTGCGCCGCGACACCGGCACCGCCATCATCCTGATCACCCACGATCTCGGCGTCGTGGCCGAGATGGCCGACGACGTGGCCGTGATGTATGCGGGCCAGATCGTCGAGCGCGCGCCGGTGAAGGACCTGTTCGCCCGCCCCGAGCATCCCTACACGGTGGGCCTGCTGGGCTCGATCCCGCGCCTCGATCACAAGCGCGAGCGCCTGCCCTCGATCGAGGGCCGCGTGCCCGACATGACAAAGCCGCCGGAGGGCTGCCGCTTCGCCGCGCGCTGCCCGTTCGTCGAGGAGGCCTGCCGCACCGCGCCGCCGCCGCTGGTCGAAGTCGCGCCCGGCCATCTCTCGCGCTGCCGCCGCGCGCCGCTGTCGCAGGTCTTCCAATGAGGCCCATGAGCATGAGCGCCACTGGAGTGGCGCGCGCCCAGCAAGAGGGCAGCGGCGCCTCATCGCTGGGACCGCGCCACTCCAGTGGCGCTCTTCTCGATGTCCAGGGGCTGGTGAAGCACTTCCCGGTGAAGAGCGGCGTGTTCGGCCGCGTGAGCGCGCAAGTGCGCGCCGTCGACGGCGTCGACTTCCATGTGAACGACGGCGAGACCCTGGCGGTCGTAGGCGAGTCGGGCTGCGGCAAGTCGACGGTCGGCCGGCTGGTGCTGCGCCTGCTGGAGCCGACCGCGGGCCAGGTGCGCTTCGAGGGCGAGGACCTTCTCGCTTTGGCGTCCGAGGCGATGCGCGCGCGCCGCCGCCGCCTCCAGGTGATCTTCCAGGATCCCTACGCCTCGCTGAACCCGCGCATGACGGTGGGCGCCATGCTGGGCGAGCCGCTGATGCTGCACGGCCTCGCGAAAGACGAGCGCGGCCGCAGCGCGCGTGTCGCGGAACTGCTCGAACTGGTCGGCCTGCGGCCCGATCATGCGCGCCGCTACCCGCACGAATTCTCGGGCGGCCAGCGCCAGCGCATCGCCATCGCCCGCGCGCTCGCCGTCGAGCCGCGCCTGATCGTGGCCGACGAGCCGGTGTCGGCGCTCGACGTGTCGATCCAGGCGCAGGTCATCAACCTGATGCGCTCGCTCCAGAAGCGCTTCGGCATGGCCTACATCTTCATCAGCCACGACCTCGCGGTGGTGAAGCACATCGCCGACCGCATCGCGGTCATGTACCTCGGCAAGATCGTCGAGACCGCGACCGCCGAGGAGCTGTTCCGCAACCCGCGCCATCCCTATACGCGCGCGCTGCTCGCGGCGGTGCCGTTGCCCGATCCGACGGTGGTGCGCGAGCGCGCCCTGCTCGAGGGCGACATCCCGAGCGCGCTCAATCCGCCGTCCGGCTGCCGTTTCCACACGCGCTGCCGCTACGCGCGCGAAAGCTGCCACCGCGACGAGCCATCGCTGGCGTACGACGACTCTCCCGGCTCCGGCACGGGACATGCTACGGCATGCCCGTGGTGGCCTGAGTTCCCGCCGGCGCCGACGGTGCTGGAAGGCACCGGCCGCGACCAGGACAAGGCAAGACTAGACCGTCTCCAGGCAGCATTCGTCACAGGACAGGAGGTATCATGAAGGACATCATCCGCCGCTCGGCGCTCGCCGCCGTCTCGGCTCTCGCATTCTCGACGCTCGCCCTCTCGCCACCCATGTCGGGCGCGGCATCGGCCCAGACCCAACTCCGCGTCGGCCTCGCCGAGGATCCGGACGTGCTCGACCCGTCACTCGCGCGCACCTATGTCGGCCGCATCGTCTTCTCCTCGATCTGCGACAAGCTGTTCGACATCGACGAGAACCTGAAGATCGTGCCGCAGCTCGCGCTCAGCCACGAGACCTCGGAAGACGGCAAGACCGTCACCATCAAGCTGCGCCCGGGCGTGAAGTTCCACGACGGCGAGGAGTTCAACGCCGAGGCCGCGAAGTACAGCCTCGAGCGCCACCTCAACATGAAGGGCTCGTTCCGCAAGCCCGAGATCAGCGCCATCGAGAGCATCGAGGTCGCCGATCCGCTGACCATCAAGCTGCACCTCAAGGCGCCGTTCTCGCCGCTGCTGGCCCAGCTCACCGACCGCGCCGGCATGATGGTCGCGCCGAAGGCCGCCGAGGCGGCGGGCGACAAGTTCGGCCTCCATCCGGTCTGCGCCGGACCCTACAAGTTCGTCGAGCGCGTTCAGCAGGACCGCATCGTGGTCGAGAAGTTCGCCGACTACTGGAACAAGGACAACGTCTTCATCGACAAGATCACCTACCTGCCGATCGTCGATTCGACGGTGCGCCTGGCCAACCTGAAGTCGGGCAGCCTCGACGTCATCGAGCGCGTGCTGGCGACCGACATCAAGGCCGTCCGCGAGGACAAGAAGCTGAAGCTCAGCAAGGCGGTGTCGCTGGGCTATGTCGGCCTCACGATCAACCTCAACAACGGCCCGAAGTCGGACAACCCGCTGGCCAAGAACCCCAAGGTGCGCGAGGCGTTCGAGCTGTCGATCGACCGCGACGCCATCAACCAGGTCGTGTTCAACGGCGAGTTCGTGCCGGGCAACCAGTGGGTCAGCCCGAAGAACCCGTACTATCAGGAAAAGTTCCCGATCCCGAAGCGCGACGTCGCCAAGGCCAAGGCGCTCCTGAAGGAAGCCGGCGTCAAGACGCCGTTGTCGATCGACTTCATGGTGCCCAACGGCGTCGAGTTCCGCTCGGTCGCCGAGGTCGTGCAGTCGATGGCCGCCGAGACCGGCTTCGACCTCAAGATCCGCCTCACCGAGTTCGCGACCTCGCTGAAGCAGTCCGAGGACGGCAACTACCAGCTCTACCTGATCGGCTGGAGCGGCCGCAGCGACCCGGACGGAAACTCCTATTCCTTCCAGGTCTGCAACCAGCCGCAGAACACCAGCAAATTCTGCGATCCCGAGGTCGACGCCGCGCAGAACGAGGCGCGCACCAAGAGCGACGTCGCGCAGCGCAAGGCGGCCTACGAGAAGGTCGCGGCCAAGCTGACGCCGAAGGGCGCGGGCCCGATCGTCTACATCTACCACCCGCAGGTGCTGGTCGCGCACACCGACAGGCTCGAGGGCTACAAGCAGATGCCGGACGGCCTCATCCGCGTCGTCGGTCTCAAGCTCAAGTAGCCGATGCTCGTCTTCCTCGCCCGGCGGCTGTTGCAGATCATCCCGACACTGATCCTGGTGTCGATGCTGATCTTCGGCTTGCAGCAGCTCCTGCCGGGCGATCCGGCGCTGATCATGGCGGGCGAGGAACGCGATCCTGCGGTACTGGAGCAGATTCGCGAGCAGTACCGGCTGAACGAGCCGGTGCCCGTGCAGTACTTCTACTGGATGAAGGGCGTGCTGTCGGGGAACCTGGGCGAGTCGATGCGCCTCAAGGCATCGGTCGGCTCGCTGGTGGCCTCGAAGCTGCCCGTCACCCTGCAACTCGCGGGGATGGCGCTGCTGATCGCGATCTGCATCGGCATCCCCGCCGGCATCGTCTCGGCGGTGAAGAAGGAGACGGTGTGGGACTACGCCGCCAACCTGTTCGCGCTCTGGGGGCTCAGCACGCCCAATTTCTGGCTGGGCATCCTGATGATCTTCCTGTTCTCGGTGAACCTCGGCTGGCTGCCGGCGTCGGGCTATGTCCGGCCGAGCGAGGACTGGCAGGCGAGCCTCGCCACCACCATCATGCCGGCCTTCGTGCTGGGCAACGCGCTCGCCGCGGTGCTGATGCGCCATACCCGCAGCGCCATGCTTCAGGCGATGAGCGCGGACTATGTGCGCACCGCCCGAGCGAAGGGCCTCGCCGAGCAGCGCGTCGTGCTGAAGCACGCGCTACGCAACGCCATGACGCCGGTCATCACGCTCCTCGCCCTCGACTTCGGCACCCTGCTCTCGGGCGCGGTGCTGACCGAGCAGATATTCACCATCCCCGGCTTCGGCAAGCTGATCGTGGATTCGGTCTTCAATCGTGACTACGCCGTGGTGCAGGGCGTCGTGCTGGTGACGGCCACGACCTACATTTCGCTGAACCTTCTGGCCGACATCGCCTACGTGCTGGTCAATCCGAGGCTGCGCGGATGAGCCTCGTCTCCGGCCTCGAGGAAAATCCCTGGGCGCGCGCCTGGCGGCGGCTGCGCCGGCGCAAGGGCGCGATGGCGGCGCTGATCGTCGTCGTGCTGCTGATCGCGATCGCGCTGCTGGCGCCGTGGGTCGCGCCCTACGATCCGACCGTCACGAGTTTCGCGCAGGTGCGCAAGCCGCCGACGTGGGCGCACTGGTTCGGCACCGACGAGGTCGGCCGCGACGTGCTCAGCCGCGTGATCTGGGGCGCCCGCGCCTCGCTCAGCGCCGGGCTGGTGTCGGTCGGCATCGCCGTCGGCGCCGGCGTGCCGCTCGGCCTGCTGGCAGGCTATGCCGGCGGCTGGATCGACACGATCCTGTCGCGCATCGTCGACGCGATGCTGGCCATCCCGTTCCTGATCCTCGCCATCACGCTGTCGGCGTTCCTGGGACCGAGCCTCAGCAACGCGATGATCGCCATCGGCGTCACCGCCACGCCCGTATTCATCCGCCTGACGCGCGGCCAGACGCTGGGCGCCAAGGTCGAGGACTATGTCGAGGCCGCGCGCGCCGTCGGCAACCCGCACTGGCGCATCGCCTTCCGCCATCTGCTGCCCAACATCGTGCCGCCGCTTTTGGTCCAGGCGAGCCTCGCGATCGCCGGCGCCATCATCGCCGAGGCGGCGCTGTCGTTCCTCGGCCTCGGCCAGCAACCGCCGGCGCCGTCCTGGGGCAGCATGCTGAATTCGTCCCAGCGCTTCCTCGCCCAGGCGCCGTGGATGGCGTTCTGGCCGGGCTTCGCGATCTTCTTCGCCGTGCTGTCGTTCAACCTGCTGGGCGACGGCCTGCGCGACGCGCTGGACCCGCGGCACAAATAGCCTTCAGTTCGGCCGGCTGGTGTCGATGCCGTCGAAGGCGCCGCCGGACGTGACGGCGGCGACCTTCTCCTCGACCAGCAGGCGGGCGACCTCGAGGAAGTGCACGAGCTCGCCGTCGCCCAGGCGCTCGGCCTCGTCGCAAAATTCGCGCATGCCGTGCCAGATGCGGAACAGGGCCGCGGCGCGCTTCTTCTCCGAGAGCGGCTCGCTCATCCGGCGTCGCCGAACCCTGGGCTCGACGACGATCTCGAAGACGTTCATCGCTTCCCCGTCAGTTGTCGCTATCGACAGCATAACGGGGGAGGCGGGGAAGGACAGCTAGTTCGACGCAGAGCCCAGCGGCAGGCCCGACGCATCGAGCTGCGGCTCGGGACGCAGCACGATCGATTCCGGCGCCTCGACGTCGGGCAGCGGCTTGTTCGGATCGACCGCGCGCACCATCGCCACGATGCGCTTGGCGGCGGCGCCGGCTTCCTCGGCGACGAGGCGGCGCCAGCCGTTCTTTTCCCAATACGCCACGTCGTTGGGCAGGACCTGCACGTAGAGCATGTTGCAGCCGCGCGTCTCGGCGAGCTTGCGGCAGCGCTCGAGCAGGAGCTGGCCGATGCCGTTGCCGCGGAAGCGCTGGATCACCGCCAGGCGCTCGGGCATGGCGAACGACTGGAACCAGCGCACGCGCACCGCGCCGACCGGCTCGTCGCCGACATAGGCGATGACGTGGGTGGCGCCGAAGTCGTGGCCGTCGAACTCCTCGGAGTACGGCACGTCGAGCTCGCCGATGAAGCAGGCCGCGCGCACGGCGAACGCCTGCATGGAATCTTCCATCTTCATCGCCAGCTTGGTGGTCAACGGCTCGCCGCCGATCGATTGCTTCACAGTGGTCATGTCGGTTCCCCCTAGTTCGACCGGCGCTCGGCCCAGCCCGCACCCGGGTTGGTCGCGCCACGCGTCACGGACTGTTCGAGAATGCCCGGCGTATCGAGCTGATCCTCCGGCCGGTTGAGCACCAGCGGATCGGTGTGCATGGTCGGCGCGTCCTTCGCATCGACCTCGAGGTCGCGGTAGTAGGCGCCGTATTCGTGGTCGGAGAAGTGGAAGATCTTGTCGTCGACCTTCTTGAAGCCCTGGCGCTCCATGATCGGCCACAGGCGATGCTGCGAGTGCAGGTAGACGCGGCTGTATCCCTTCTTGCGCGCGAACTCCATCGCCCACTGGGTGAAGGGGATGAACAGCCCCATCGAGCGGTAGCGCTTCAGGATCACCGCGCGCTCGAACTTGGCGAAGGTGCCGAACCAGCGCAGCCGCATCGAGGACGCGGGCTCGCCGTCGACGTACAGGATGAGGTGCGTCGCGGTGAAGTCGTTACCGTCGAACTCCTCCCAGTACGGGCACTGCTGCTCGCCGATATACACGGCGGAGCGTAGCGCGAAGCACTGCATCAGCTCGTCGGACGTGGACGCGAGCTTGATCGTCACGACAGGCTGCCTGTCGATCGTATTCTGCAGAGACATATTAGACCCCCTCTGTCAGCACTCCGTTGTCATTCCGGAAACGGCGGCCCCCAGCCGTCACTTCCGGAAGATTTTGTGTCAGTTGTGCGAGCACGTCGGTGACGATCCCACTCGTCATTCCCTTCGCGCCGCGGCGGATAGCCGTCGCCGAGATCTTGTCGCGGCGCAGGATGCGCCACGGGTAGATCCAGCCACATTCGTCGTAGATGCCCCGCACGGTCATGCCGCCGATGTCGGTGCCGTGCAGGCCGTGCAGGCGCTTGCCCGGATAGCGGCGCTTCACCTCGGCGATCACGCCCTGGAAGCCCTTGCTGTTGTAGATCTCCGGGTAGAAGGCGACCTCGACCTTGTCGGCCAGTCCCACCTCGGCGACAGACAGGTCGATCAGCACCTTGCGCGTCTCCGGCGGCAGGAACTGCCGGCCGCTCGGGAAGTAGTCGACGTTGACGTCGGCCTTCTCGGTCTTCTCGTAGATCTGGAAGCCGTCCTCCAGCCGGGCGATGCGGATCTGTCCCTTGCGGAAGGCCTCGACATGGATGCGCGGGATGAGCGTCGGATGGACGATGACCTTTTCCAGCCCGCGCTGCTCGATCGCCCGCCGGATCATGTCGAGATGGGTGTTGTGGAACGGGTTGAAGGTGCCGAAGAAGATGCCGATGCCGCCCTTGGGCGCGAACACCGAGCGCAGGTCCGACAGCAGGCCGATCCCGAACAGGACCGCGCCCAGCAGCAGGCCCAGCACCAGGAAGGCCTCGCGCGCAAACGGCACGCCGGCCGTGCCGAAGGCCGCCAGCACGAGGTTGATCGACACGCCGGCCAGCACGTTGCGGTTGGCGTCGCCATAGCCGCGCTGGAACAGGTAGAGGCCGAGATACTGGCTGCCCTGGGAGGCGAGCGAGGTCACCAGAGCGGCTCCCGCGAAGCCGCCCACGGACGCCATGCCGACGCGATTGAGGGCACCCCCCCATAGCAACACCCAGAACACTGCCAGGTTGAACCCATACTGCGGCACGAACCGCCCGAGCCTGCCCGCGGTGACGAAGCCGAACCGGTTCTGTGCCCACAGTTCGGCCTTGTTGGAGAGCTTGGCGTAGGTCGGGAGGAATAGCCCGGTGAACAGTGACACGCCGATCAGGGCCGGGTTAGCCCAACTGCCGTGCGCATATGCATAGCTCAGGTATGTCAGCAGGCCGACGAAAGCCGCCGTGCGCGTCGAGGTGCTGCGCACGTAGCGGCCGACCTTGTCGGCGAAGCCCGGGAGGGGCGTCGTTTTGCCGTCCGAGCCGATGGCGGCCACGGTTGCACCCTGTCTCGTTTACGAACCGTCAATCCACAAAACCACTACGGATAGATCGACAAACGAATACGAGGCCTAGATACCCACCGCGAAGATGCAGCCGTTTCTTGAAGAAACCGGCTAATCCCCTATAAATGAGACAAAAAACGACATCACACAATCAATGGTATAAGATAAACCACGCGGCACCCGCCAAGTAAACGTTTCGCCCCCAAACCTATTGTATCGATTGTTACTATGGTCACTCCGACACCCCGCAAGAGCAAAGTGCCGAATATTCTCGGCGATTGGGACGATGTCAGATTTTTCCTGGCCGTCGCCAAGACCGGAAGTTTCAGTGCCGCTGCCACCCAGCTGAACACCAAGCAGACGACCGTCGGCCGCCGCATCCAGGCGCTGGAACGTCGCCTCGGCGCCAAGCTGTTCGACCGTCATCGCCATGGCATGGAAGTCACCCCGGCCGCCCGCGGCGTGCTGGTCCAGGCCGAGTCCATGATGTCCAACGCCACGGCGATCGAGCGCCATCTGGCCGGTCTCGACCGCGAGATGTCGGGCGTCGTGCGCATCGCCGCCACCGAGGGCGTCGCGGCCCAATGGCTGGTGCCGCGCCTCAGCCAGCTCCGCCGCAGCCACCCCGACATCATCGTGCAGGTGATCGCTGGCGACCAGGTGCTCGACCTCGCCACCCGCCAGGCCGACCTCGCCATCCGCTTCTTCCGCCCGACCTCGAACCAGCTCGTGGCGGCCCGCGTCGGCCAGTTCAACATGTCGATCTTCGCCGCACCCAACTACATCGAGCAGTACGGCCTGCCGCAGAAGCTCGACGACCTGCGCGAGCACCACATCGTCGACCACACCGTGCTGCACAGCCTGCCGGCGATGAAGCCGTGGAGCGAAGTGGTCGAGCGCAGCCCGTCGGTCGTGCTGCGCACCAACTCCTCCTACGCCGCGATGGAAGCGGTGAACGTCGGCTACGGCATCTCGGTGTTCCCCGACTACGTCGCCAAGATGTCGAGCCTGATGCCTGCCCCGATCGATCTCAAGATCGTCCGCGACATCTGGCTGGTGAGCCACGAGGAGACCAACAAGGGCGCCCGCATCCGCACCGTGATCGATTACGTGCGCGAGCAGTTCCGCCAGGACGAGCGCGAGTGGTTCAGCGTGCCGGCGAGCCGCAGCTCGTTGGTCGCTGCCTAGACGCTCAGATCTTCTCGGTCTCGCTGGTCTTGGGCTGCCAGGTCATCAGGCCGCGCTCGATCAGGCCGACGATGGCGTCGAGCAGCAGCGCGAAGGCCGTCAGCACCAGGATGCCGGCGAACACCGTGTTGATGTCGAACGTGCCCTCGGCTTGCAGGATCAGATAGCCGACGCCCTGCGAGGAACCGAGATACTCGCCGACCACGGCGCCCACGAAGGCCAGTCCGACGGCGTTGTGCAGGCTGGCGAACACCCAGCTCATGGCCGACGGCAGGTAGATCGACCGCAGCAGCTGCCAGCGCGACGCGCCCAGCATGCGGGCGTTGGCGAGCAAGGTCGGGCTGACCTCGCGCACGCCCTGGTAGACGTTGAAGAACACCACGAAGAAGACCAGCGTGACGCCCAGCGCCACCTTCGACCAGATGCCGAGCCCGAACCAGACCGCGAAGATCGGCGCCAGCACGACGCGCGGCATGGAGTTGAAGCCCTTGATGTAGGGCTCCATCACCGCCGACGCCGTGTTGGAGAGCGCCAACCACAGGCCGATGCCGAGGCCGGACACCGCGCCGATGAAGAAACCCAGCACCGTCTCGAGCAGGGTGACGCCGAGATGGACGAAGATCTCGCCGCTGGTGAACCAGTCGATGGTCGTCCAGAAGACCTTGATCGGCTCGCCGAAGAAGAACGCCGCGGCGTTGTCGCGGTCGAAATAGAACGGCGGGATGATGCCCGGCGTGGTGAAGACGTGCCACAGCAGGATCAGCACGGCGAAGACGGCGAACTGCAAAACACGCAGCCGCATGTCAGGCGACCTTCTGCTGCTGGTAGGCCTTCAGCACCTCTTCCTTCATCGCTCCCCAGATTTCCTTGTGGAGCGCCAGGAACGCCGGCGTCATGCGGATCTCCGACACGTCGCGCGGGCGCGGCAGGTCGATCCTGAAGTCGCCGATCGGGTGCGTGCCCGGCCCGGCCGACAGCACGACGACGCGGTCGGACAGCGCGATCGCCTCCTCGAGGTCGTGGGTGATGAAGAGCACCGACTTGCGGTCGGCGGCCCACAGTTCCAGCAGCTCGTTCTCCATGAGCTGGCGCGTCTGCACGTCGAGCGCGGAGAACGGCTCGTCCATCAGCAGGATGTCGGGACTGAGGATCAGGGTCTGCGCAAGCGCCAGGCGCTTGCGCATGCCACCCGACATCTGGTGCGGATAGCGGTCGCCGAAGCCCGCGAGGCCGACGCGGCGCAGCCAGTCCTCGCCCTGCTTCAGCGCCTCGGCGCGCGGCACGCCGCGGAATTTGAGGCCGGCGACGACGTTGTCGATGCCGGTGCGCCACGGCATCAGCGCATCGGCCTGGAACATGTAGCCGGCGCGCCTGTTGACGCCGGCCGCCGCGATCAGCGGCTCGCCGAAGACGTTGACCGCGCCCGACGACGGCGCGAGCAGGCCCGCCGCCACGTTCAGCAGGGTCGATTTTCCGCAGCCGGTGGGACCGACCACCGACACGAACTCGCCCGCCGCCACGCGCAAGGTGCTGCTGGCGACGGCCGTGTAGGGCGCGCCGCCGTCGCGGCCGGCGAACCGGCAGGTGATGTCCTCCAGCGCCAGGGCCGGCGCGCCGCTCGTCGTCACGGGGCGGCTACGACTTCTTCACGCGCGACGCGAACTCGTTGGTCCACGTGTCGGCGAGCTTGATCTTGGCCTGGTCGGCCGCGAGCTTGGGATCGGCGGAGACCAGGAACTTCAGGCAGTTCTCCTGCGCGCCGGCCGGCATCACGCCGTCGGGCGAGATCGTCTCGCGCACGCCCGCGAACGACTTCTCGTAGATCGCCTGGTCGCCCAGCAGGTATTCCTTCGGCACCGTCTTGGCGACGTCGGCCGGCGAGGCGGTCTGCAACCACGCGTCGGCGCGCGCGATCGCGGTCGCCAGCGCCTGCGCGGTGTTGGGGTTCTTGGTCAGGAAGCCCGGCTGCGTGTAGAGGCAGGCCGCGGGATAGGCGCCGCCGAACACGTCCTGGTTGCCCTTCATGGTGCGCGTGTCGACCATGATCTGGATCATGCCCTTGTCCTGGAGGATCGTGAGCGCGGGATCGGTCTGCGAGATGCCGTCGACCTGGCCCTTCTCGATCGCCGCCACGACGGTCGCGCCGGCGCCGACGCCGATCGCCACGAAGTCCTTGTCCTTGAGGCCGCCCTTGGCGGCCCAGCCGATCAGCAGCATGTGGGTCGACGAGCCCGGCGCGCTGACGCCGAACTTCATGCCCTTGATGTCCGCCGGTCCCTTGATCTTGGCGGCGAGCTCCTTGCGCACGCCGATGGCGATCTGCATGCCGCGGCCCATCAGCACGAAGCCCTTGATGGCCTGGCCGCGCTGCTGCATGCGGATCGTGTGCTCGTAGGCGCCGGCGGTCACGTCGGCGCTGCCGCCCATCAGGGCCTCGAGCGACTTGGAGCCGCCCTGGAAGTCGTTGATCTCGACGTCGAGGCCGGCATCCTTGAAGTAGCCCTTCTTCTCCGCGATCGTGAGCGAGAGATAGTAGAGCGCCGACTTGCCGCCGACGGCGAGGACGACCTTGGGCTTCTCGATCTTGCCCTGGGCACGCGCCACGTAGGGCGCCGCCACGAGCGCGGGGACCGCAGCCAGGAGCGTGCGGCGCGGCAGATGAATCTTCGTCATTGTTTCCTCCAGAAATCCTTGTCGTCGAAGTTTACTTGAACGGCCGCTCTTTCCACCACGGGAAATAGGAGGGCATTCCGTCGCTGACTTTCATCGGGAAGCGCGCCGGGCGCTTCTCGAGGAAGGCGGTCACGCCCTCCTTCACGTCGTCGGACTTGCCGCGCGCGTAGATGCCCTTGGAATCGACCTTGTGCGCCTCCATCGGATGGTCGGCGCCCAGCATCTTCCAGATCATCTGGCGGTTGAGCGCCACCGACACCGGGGCGGTGTTGTCGGCGATCTCGCGGGCCAGCGCATAGGCCGCCGGCAGCAGCTCGGCGGGCTTGTGGACGGAGCGCACCAGCCCGCCCTTCAGCGCCTCCTCGGCGCCGAACACGCGGCCGGTCATCACCCACTCCAGCGCCTGCTGCGGGCCCACCAGCCGCGGCAGGAACCAGCTCGAGCAGGCTTCCATGACGATGGCGCGGCGCGTGAAGACGAAGCCGTAGCGCGCCGCCTCGGAGGCCAGCCGCACGTCCATCGCGAGCTGCATGGTGACGCCGACGCCGACCGCGGGGCCGTTGCACGCCGCGATGGTGGGCTTCAGTGAGTCGTAGAGGCGCAAGGTGAACAGGCCGCCGCCGTCGCGGTGGCCGTCGAGGCCGGGATCCACGGGGCCGCGATTCTCGGCGTTGAAGGTGTTGGCGCCGCCCGACAGGTCGGCGCCGGCGCAGAAGCCGCGGCCCTCGCCGGTGAAGACGATGGCGCGCACGTCGTCGTCGCGGTCGGCGCGGTCCATCGCGTCGAGCAGCTCGGACAGCATCTTGCCGGTGAAGGCGTTGAGCTTGTCCGGCCGGTTCAGCGTGACCGTGAGGATGCCGTCCTTCGTCTCGTACTTGATCGTCTCGTAGGACATCGCTTCCTCAGGTCTGGTTGATCAGGATCACGCCGCCCATGATGAGCGCGATGCCGCCGGCCTGTTTGATGCCGAACGGCTCGCCGAACAGGAAGTAGGCGAGCACCGCCACGATTGCATAGGACAGCGAGACGCTCGGGAAGGCGACGGAGACCGGTATCTTGCGCAGCGCGAACATGTACATGAACGCCGCCGACCCGTAGAGCGCGAGGCCGAGCAGGCTCGACGGGCGCAGGATCTGCGCGACCAGCGTCGGCGCGTCCGAGCCCGCCTTCAGCAGCATCTGGCCCGCGATGCCGGCCAGGATGCCGGCGCCCAGCACGACGTAATAGATGAGCATGTCAGGCACTCCGGTCGAGGTGGTGGGGTTGTCCCGCGGCATGCGTGCCGGCCTGCGGACGTTCGATGTCGAGCCCCTCGGCGCCGCGCGTAAAAACCTCGCGCACCATGTATTGCGGCTTGCGGTTGACGGCCAGGAACATGCGGCCGAGATATTCGCCGATCAGGCCGACGACGATCAGCTGCACCGCCGCCAGCACCAGCACCGTGACCATCAGCGACGCCCAGCCCTGCGGCGGCTTGTTCGACGAGATCGCCTCGGCGACGACGATGATCGCCGCGAGCACGCCCAGTGCGCCGAAGGCGATGCCGAACAGGGTCGCGAAGCGCAGCGGGATCACCGAGAAGTTCAGGAACATCGACAGCCACAGCCGGAACAGGCGGGCCAGCGTGTAGTTCGAGCGGCCCTCGACGCGCGGCAGGTGCTGGACCTGGAGGCGGCCCCAGTTCTGCGTCACCTGGAACACCAGCCCGTCGACATAGGGATACGGGCCCTCGTAGCCCGCCGTGATGCGCTCGCGCACGAACGCCGAGACGCAGCGGAAGCTCGAGAGATAGAGGCCCTTGGGCTTGTCGATCAGATGGTCGGCGCACCAGTTGGTGAACCGGCTGCCGAGGTTGCGCCAGGCCGCGTGCTTCTTGTCCTCGTAGTAGGTGTAGACGACGTCGTACTTGCCGTCGCGCGCATACTCGAAGAGCCGCTTGACCTCGCCCGGCGGGTTCTGAAGATCGTCGTCCATGGTGATCGCGTAGGCGCCGCGCGCGCGCGCGAGGCCGGCCATCACCGCGTTGTGCTCGCCGAAATTGCGGCTGAGGCTCACCACCACGACCGGCGCGCCCTCCCCGGCCGCGAGCTGCTTGCAGACGTCGAGGCTGTTGTCGGGGCTGCCGTCGACCACCAGCACGATCTCGAGCCCGCCCGCGATGTCGAGCGCCCGCAGCGCCTGGACCAGCTCGCCCACGGTCGCCGCGCCGTTGTAGACCGGCACGACGATGGACAGCGCGGGATTGGCGGCCTCACTCATCGCGCACCGCCACGACCAGCAGCGAGCCGCCGAACGGCAGGCCGAGGCCGGCGCCGAGCCACGCCCGTTCGAGCCCCAGCGCCGCCGAGAACAGCGCGTCGAGCCACGCCGGATAGTCGCGCACGTCGCTGTCGCGATCGTCGCCGCCGACCAGTCGATGCAGCAGCATCAGAGGAAACAGCAGCGTATTCCAGTATGTCGATCTCACGATTCGAAGCCCGTTCCCGGCGAGCAGCGCCCGTGCCTGCCCGCGATTGAAGCGGCGGACATTGTGCACGCGCTTGTCGTGCGCCGACAACATCCAGTCGTAGGCCGGCAGGTTGAACAGCGCCACGCCGCCCGGCGCGAGGCAGCGGCGCGCCTCGGCCAGCGCCTTCGCAGGATCGACGCCGCCATGGCACAGCACGTCGAGCGAGACGTAGGCCGCGAGCGTCGACGCGCCGAACGGCATTTCGTTGGCCGAGCCGGAGGCGACTGGACGGCCGGCCTTCGCGGCGGCGAGCGACGCGGCCACCGCGTCGAACTCCAGCCCCACGGTGGCGCGGCCGGCAACGGCCGGCCCCAGCGTGGCCAGCATGCCGCCCGTTCCGCAGCCCGCGTCGAGGACCGGACCGTGCGCCGGCGAGCGCGCCAGCGCGCGCGCGAGCTGGCCGCCCGCCAGCCGCCGCAGGCCGCGGAACCACCACATGCGGTCTTCGACCGCATGCATGCGCTCGTATTCAGCCCGTTCCACGCCGTCCCCGTTCCCTCAATTTCCTTCCTTTCCGTCCACTTATGATATCTTCGCCGGGCCTTGCAAACCGTCACGACCAAACCGCCGACCTTTTCGCCCCGCATCGAGCGCCTGCTGCTGGCGCCTTTGTTCGTCCTGCCGACCCTGTGGCTGGTCGGCTACTTCTTCCCGCCGATCAACCACGACGTGGCGATGCTTCTCGACGTGTCGCAGCGCTGGGTCAACGGCGAGCAGCTCTATGTCGACGTGATCGACGAGAACCTGCCGCTCACCTTCATCGTCCACGCGCTGCCCGTCCTCACCGCCAAGATCCTGCCGGGCGGCGTGCCGTTCTGGTTCACCGCCTGGGTCGTCGCGGGGATCGCCGCTTCGTTCTACGCCTGCCGCCGGCTGGTGCGCCGCATCCCCTCGGCCGACCAGGCGCTGACCGAGGCGCTGCTGCCGCCGGTGCTGCTCTTCCTGTTCACCGTTCTGCCCAACGAGCATTTCGGCCAGCGCGAGCACATCATGTTCGTGTGCTGCGCGCCCTACCTGCTGAACTCCATGGCGCGCGCCGAGGGCGTCACGACGCCGTGGAAGAGCGCGATCGCCATCGGCCTGGTGGCCGGCATCGGCCTCGCGATGAAGCCCTATTTCCTCGCCATCCCGACGGCGGTCGAGCTCTACCTGCTGATCCACCGCCGCTGGCGCGCGACGTTCACCGATCCCATCCCGTGGGCGATCCTGGCCGTGGCCACGGCGCATCTGATCCTGATGTACACCGTGTTCTCGACCTACGGCATGTTCGTGATGCCGCTGGCGATGCGCGCCTACGAGCCGATCGGCGATGCCGGCTGGCGCGGCGTGCTGACCAGCGACGTGATGGCGCCGTCGCTGATCGCGCTGCTGATCTTCGGCCTGTTCGCGGTGTTCCTGACGCGCACGCTGGCGGCGCGCGTGCTGCTGGCGTTCGGCATCGGCGCGGCCGTCTCGGCGGTCGCGCAGGCCAAGGGCTGGCCCTACCACGTGCTGCCCGCGCTCTCGGTCGCCATCCTGCTGGCGGCCTTCACCATGTCGCAGACCATCGACCGCTACCTGCCGATCAGCCGCAGCGGCCATCGCCTGCCGGTGGCGGTGATCTCCGCGACGCTGATGGTGCTGCTCTACTTCCAGGCCGCGCTCTACACGCCGCCCTTCTACAAGCAGCGCCAGTACGCCGATTCGATCGGCGGGTCGCTGCGCCACATCGTCGAGCAGAACGCGCCGCACCGCACGATCATGACGCTGTCGCCCGGCATCTATCCGTTCTGGCCGATGATCAACTACGTCAACGGGCGCATGACCATGCGCTTCATGTCGATGTGGATCGTCCAGGGCGTCTATGCCGACTGCGAGGACTTCCCCGCGCTCTACAACGCGCCCGACACGATGTCCGACGACGAGAAGTTCGTGTTCGACGCGGTGGCCGAGGACTTCGCCAAGGGCAAGCCCGACCTGCTGATCGTCGACCAGACGCCCGGCATGCCGCGCTGCCAGGGCAAGGTCTTCGACTATCTCGAATACTTCCAGCAGAACAAGGTGTTCGCCGACGCCTTCGAGAACTACCAGCACCTGATGGACTTCGACCGCTACCGCATCTTCAAGCGCAAGAAGGCGGCGCCGAAGTAATTGCTGGGACCGCGCCACTGGAGTGGCGCTCTTCAGGATGAGCCGACAAAAGAAGATATGAGCGCCACTGGAGTGGCGCGGTCCCAGCTTATTCCCACTTGCCCAGCACCTTGGCGCGCTGGGCTTCGGGAATCTTCTCGATGTCCGGGATCTTGAACACGCCCGTCGCGACCAGGACGATCTCGCCGCCGCAGACCAGGTCGCAGCTGCAGAAGCAGAAGTTCACCGTGCGGCGGGCGATGCGCGCCGTGCCCTCGAGCCACTGGCCGAGCCTGGCGCCGCGCACGAACTCGGTGCTGAGCGACACCGTGGGATGCGGCCAGCGGATGCCGGTCGCGTGGCCCGAGCCCGCGCCCATCACCATGTCGGCCACGGTGACCAGCAGGCCGCCATGCGCCCAGCCCATCGGATTGCCGTGACGCGGCTCGAGCGGCAGGCCGACTCTCAGTTTGTCGCCTTCCGGCTTGAACCACAGCGGGCCGAGCAGGCCCACGAAATCGTCGCCCACCTTCAGCTTGCGGAAGCCCTCGGGCACCAGCGAAACGGTCATGTCGGCAGTCCATCCTTGGAGGCGGCGAGCGTCTCGAGGGCGGCGCGCACCGCGGGATCGAACGGCGTGCTGCGATGCGTCTCCTCGTTCAGCGACACCATGATCACCTTCTGCACGGCGGTGCAATGGCCCTCGCCGTCGAACAGCGCCTGGCCGATCACCACCTTGCGCTCGTGCGCCTCGACGAGGCGCGCGCAGGCCGTGGCCGTGCCGGGGAAGAACATCTGCCGCTTGAAGTCGGCCTCGATGCGGCCGATCACCAGCCGGAAGCGCGGCAGGTTGGCCCGAACGATCAGCCGCAGGTAGGACACGCGCGCGTTCTCCAGCAGCTCGATGAAGGCGCCGTTGTTGACGTGGCCGTTGGCGTCGAGGTCGGCGAAGCGCAGGTTCTCCGCCGTGGCGAAGCCGTAGATGGCGCGGTTGGCGAGATCGAGGGTCATTCCGTGAATTCCAAAGTGAGGTGGGCCGCCTGCGCGGGCGGCACGAGGAGACGATTCGCGTCCGGCTTGATGACCTCGACGCCGTTGCCGCGCAACAGCTTCTCGCAGGCCGCGAGGTCGCGCACGCGGATACCGAGCAGCGCCGGATGATCGCCCGCGCGCACCGGCACGATGCCGGGATGGCGCGCGAGATAGTCGGCGCGCGACAGATAGCGGACGGGCTGCGTGCCGGTGTCGGCGACCAGCCCGTCGCCCTCGACGCGCACCGCGCCTGCGCCGAAATATTTCTCGAGCTCGGCCTTCCAGCGGAGCGGCTGCTCGGCGATCACCGTCACGCCGCCAAGGCCGCGCGCGCCGTTGGGATGGCGCGTCCATTCCGGGCGATGGACGAACTGCGGCGTCAGGTGCTGGCAGACGAAGAAGCCGACCACCGGCATGTTGGTCTTCGGCACGCGCACGATGCGGAACTTCACCTGCTCGGTGCGGCCCTCGATCTCGACCGCGCGCTCGAAGTCGAGCGGCTCGTCGGGCGACAGCCCCGCCGCCTGGAACGCGGCATGCGCCGCCTCGGCGTCGTCGCTCGCCAGCGCCACGTTGGCGAGCCCGCCGCCCGCCTTCAGCCATTCGCGGCGCTCGGCGTTGAACGTCGTCGGCGCGACGATGCCCAGGATCTCGAAATAGTCGCGCTCGAACACCATCAGGTGGTTGGCCGTGCCGAGCCGCGTGTGGAAGCCGCGCGGCTGGACCTGGAAGCCGAGGCGCCGGTAGGCGGCCTCGGCCGCGTCGATGCCGTCGACCATGACCACGGCATGGTCGAGGCCCCTCACCGCGTTCATGCCGGGCGGCGCCGCACCATGTTGATGCCCTTGGCCGTCATCACCAGCTCGCCCTTCTGGTTGGTCGCGCTCCAGTGCTCGTGGATGATGCCGAGCGTGGGCTTGCTCTTCGACGGGATCTTGGCGGCGCACTCGACGAACGCCGTCAGCGTGTCGCCCGGCCGCACCGGCTTCAGCCAGCGCAGCTCGTCGAGGCCGGGCGAGCCCAGCGCCGTGCGCCTGTCGATGTAGTTGTCGACGAACAGCCGCATCAGCTTGGAGGCGACATGCCAGCCCGAGGCGATGATGCCGCCGAACAGCGAGCCCTTCGCCGCCTCGCGGTCGATGTGGAAGCTCTGCGGATCGAAGGCGGTAGCGAAGTCGACGATCTCCTGCTCGGTGAATCCCACGGACCCCAGCGGAAATCGCGCGCCGACCTCATAGTCTTCCCAGTAACGCGGCTCGCTCATGCGGCCGGACCATGCACGGGGCCGGGCGGTGGGAAAAGGCCTGTTTTTGCCGATTTTGGCGGGCAAACGGGTGGCTTGACCCAGTTGCGAATGCCTCTTAATCTTCTGTGCAACTGATTCGCATCTGCACGGACACGGGTCGCAAAACGTATGTACGTCTGCATCTGCCGCGCCATTCGGGAACGTGACGTCACCGCCGCCGTGCGGGCCGGCGCCCGCCGCCCGGTCGATGTCTTCCGCGCCTGCGGTCAGAACCCCCAGTGCGGCGGCTGCGTCCACGAGATGCGCAAGCATATCGACGAGACCATCGCCTGCGAACAGGCCGCCCCCCAGACCCTCCTCGCCGCCGCCGACTAAATAAGGCGAAGAAGTATGAGCGCCACTGGAGTGGCGCGCTCCCAGCGTCCTTTGTTTGCTGGGACCGCGCCACTCCAGTGGCGCCTCTTCAAGACGACCGCTAGCGTCTGTCCGTGGCCTACAAAGGTTGGCATTCACGCGGCTACCTCCCGCATTTCGACTCGCAGGACACGGTCCAGTTCGTGACGTTCCGTCTTGCCGACAGCTTGCCGGCCGCCGCATTGGCGAAGGTGCGCGAGACCCTGAAAGCCGAAACGCTCACGGAAGAAATTCTCGACAAAGGGTACGGCGCCTGTTGGCTGCGCCGGCCCGACGTCGCCGAGGTGGTGGAAGACGCTTTCCTCACCTTCGACGGGGAGCGCTACCGCCTGCTCGCGTGGACGGTCATGCCCAACCACGTACATGTCCTCTTTTCGCCATTGCCAAGTTTCTCGCTGGGCACGATCGTCGGATCGTGGAAGCGATACACGGCGCGGAAGTCCAACGAGCTGTTGGGTCGCACCGGCATTTTCTGGCAGGCCGACTACTGGGATCGCTTCATCCGCAACGACGAGCATTTCGCGGCGACCGTGGGCTATATCGACAACAACCCGGTGAAGGCAGGGTTGGCCGACGACGCCCGCCTATGGCCATGGGGGAGCGCTCGCTTCACCGCTTCATAGCTGGGACCGCGCCACCGAGGCGGAGGTTACTCCGCCGTGAGTGGCGCTCTTCAGGATGACCTGATAGGAAAAGATATGAGCGCCACTGGAGTGGCGCGGTCCCAGCGAACCTACTCTTCTTTGCCTTCGCCCATCTGGCTTTGCAGGTAGTTCTGCACGCCGACCTTCTCGATCAGGCCGATCTCGGTCTCGAGGAAGTCGATATGCTCCTCGGCGTCCTCGAGGATGCGGACGGCGATCTCGCGGCTCACGTAATCCTTCTCCTTCTCGAACAGCGTGATCGCCGTCACGACGTCGAGGCGCGCGCTCGATTCGAGCTTGAAGTCGGCCTTCAGCGCTTCCGGCACGCTCTCGCCGATGCCGAGGCGGCCGAGGTCCTGGAGGTTGGGCAGGCCGTCGAGCAGCAGGATGCGCTGCATCAGCGTGTCGGCGTGCTTCATCTCGCCGATCGACTCCTCGTAGATCTTCTTGCCCAGGCGGTCGAAGCCCCAATGCTTCATCATGCGGGCGTGGAGGAAGTACTGGTTGATGGCGGTGAGCTCGTTCTTCAGGAGCTTGTTGAGTTCGGTGATGACCTGCGGGTTACCCTTCACGGCGAACCTCCTGTGACGCGTGCGATGACGATCTAGATAACGCGCCGCCGACGCGATGCAACCGAAGAGCGCGCGAGTGAGAACCGTTCGCCAAGAAAAATGAGGATGAAGCGAGCAGCGTGCGCGAGTGCGAATCACTCGTCGCGTTCAGCGCCCCTCGGCGCCCGCAGTCGCGAATCGTTCGCAACTTCTTGCGACATCATCGCGCTCGCAACCCGCCTCGGGCCTGACCAGTTTGTTCTTGGGAAACCGCAACGTCCGCCATCCGGCGGCGTTGACCCATGTCACAGGAGTGAGTGATGCCGTCCGACAATGCAAAAGCCCCCTTCGCGCCGATCAAGCTGCCCTACGCCGACAATGCGTTGGAGCCCGTGATCTCGGCCAAAACCATTTCCTTCCATTACGGCAAGCATCACAAGGCCTATGCCGACAACCTGAACAACCTGATCAAGGGCACGCCGTACGAGAATGCGTCGCTCGAGGAGATCGTCAAGAAGTCGGCCGGCAACGACAAGGAAAAGGGCATCTTCAACAACGCCGCCCAGGTCTGGAACCACGACTTCTACTGGCAGAGCATGGCGCCGAAGAGCGGCGAGCCGACCGGCAAGGTCGCCGACGCGCTCAAGGACAGCTTCGGCGGCGTCAAGGAATTCAAGGAAGCCTTCGCCAAGGCCGCCGTCGCACAGTTCGGCAGCGGCTGGGCCTGGCTGGTGAAGGGCGCGGGCAACAAGCTCGAGATCGTCACCACGTCGAACGCCGACACGCCGATCGCGCACGGCAAGAAGCCGCTGATCGTCGCCGACGTGTGGGAGCACGCCTACTACCTCGACTACCAGAACCGCCGTCCGGACCATGTGAAGGACTGGCTCGACAAGCTCGCGAACTGGTCGTTCGCCGAGAAGAACCTCTAACGACACACAGGAGACGTCACCATGCTGGGCACCATTCTGCTGATCGTCCTGATCATCATCCTGATCGGTGCCCTGCCGACCTGGCCGTACAGCAGCGGATGGGGCTATTACCCCAGCGGCGGCGCCGGCCTGATCGTGGTGATCCTGATCATCCTGCTGTTGATGGGGCGCATATAGCGCTCGCGCAAAAGAGAACGGGCCGCTTCGGCGGCCCGTTTTTTGTGTCCCCAGTCGATTTGGTCAGTAGCGGAACGTCACGTTCAGCGAGCCGAACTGGTCGAAGCGGCTGCGCTCGTAGAACTCCGGCGTGCGCAGCACCTGCGTGTAGCTGATACGCACGCCGCGGAAGAGGACCGCGATGCCGACGCTGGCCTCGCCGACGAACGGCCGTGGCGTCACGCTCACGATGTCGTTGCCGTCCCAGTTGCCGCTCAGGAACATGTTGCGGCCGACCGCTTCGCCGCCCAGCCCGGCGAACACGTACCAGCCGAAGCCCTCGCCGATGAAGCCCTCCGAGCCCGGCAGCGCCGGCCGCGCGCGCGTCGGGCCGAAGTCGGCGCGCAACTCCTTGCCGATGCGCACCGTGCCGCCGGCGCTGGCATAGGTCGAGGCGTTGCCGATGGTGGCGCCGATGCGCGGGACGACGTCGTACTCGAGCCTGGGGTCGTCGAACACGATGCCGTGGCCGACGCGCCAGCGCCGCTCGAATGTGAGGCCGAAGGTCGGCTCGTTGTGCAGTTGGTTGGCCCAGCCGTTCGCGGTCTCGACGCCGATCAGCTTGTGGAAGTTGTTCTGCACGAACTCGCCGCCGGCCGCCGGCCCGACCAAGCCGACATCGAGGGCGATCGTGTCGAGGCGCACCGGATCGTCCTTGCCGGTCTCCGGATTGTTGCGCTTGTAGATCTGCTGCAACGCCACGCTGGCGTACAGCCAGGCGGCATAGGGCCGGTCGTTGAAGATCGGCGCGCTACTGTCGGTATCCTGCGGCGTGTAGAGGTTCTGGCCGATCGACAGGCCGACGCGGCGCGTCACCGAGGAGACCGGGCCCTCGCCGAAGAAGGTCGGGAAGTTCAGGAGGTTGGCGACGCCGGTCGGCAGCTCGGGCAAGGCCGGCGACAGCCAACCCAGGCGGATGCCGTTGGTGTAGTCGCGGTCGGACCGGCCGATGCGGTTGAAGACGTCGTTCTCGACCTGGATGGTGAAGATGCCGCGCATCTCGTCCGGATCCGGCGTGCTGTCGATCGGCACCCGCTGGGCCGCCGCCGAGCCGACGGTCGCCAACAGGACGGCCAACGCCGCGAACGGAACTTTCATACGCGCTCCCCCGATAAGCGAAGAAAACGCCCCGGTCCGGCAAAGGTTGCCGGTGGCGTCAGGTTCGCAGGTTGGCCGCCGAGCCAGGATGCCAGAGATGCTCGCGCCAGCGCGAGACGATCGCCAGCGTCAGGACGATGCCGACCACGCTGTAGGTCGAGCCGGTGAGCGCGAAGCCCAGGTGATCGACCATCGGGCCCGACAGCAGCAGCCCCAGCGGCAGGCCGTAGACCGCCAGCATGCGCACCCCCATCACCCGGCCGCGGAAGGCGGGATCGGCGGTGCGCAGCAGGATCACTGCCATCGGCACCATGCAGAAGCTCTGGGTGAAGCCGATCACGAACAGCAGCGGCTCGCCCACCGCCGGCGTGCGAATCCACGAGAAGACGAGGTTGAGCGCGAACCACAGCACGGCGGCCGCCACCATGGTGCGCGCCGGCCGGATGCGCGCCCCGTGCGTCGACAGCACGATCGAGCCCAGCAGTGCGCCGCTGGCATAGACCGCGATCAGCCAGCCCAGCCCGGTCTGGTCGAGGCCATAGATGTCCTTGGCGACGTAGGCCAGCAGCTGGCTGATGATCGGATAGGCCGCGAAGTTCATCAGGAAGGCCAGCAAGGTGGCGGCGCGCACGTCGGGCGTCGACCAGACATAGGCGAAGCC
>JAFEFH010000310.1 GCA_018240695.1 Pseudomonadota bacterium
AGGCGCGCGCAGCCCGCGTTCAGCCCGTCCCCCGGCGCCTTGTCGACTGGCGCGATGAAGAGTGCGGCCACCCTGGTATCGCCCATCTTGAGGCGGGCTTCGCTCAGCCAGCGCGTCGCGCGGATCGAGGCGCCGGCCTTGTCGAGGCGCAGCCAGCCGCAGACCAGCACGCTTTCGCCCGACGCATCGATGCGGACGCGCGCGGTGTCGCGGCCGGAGAACGAACCGGCCGGGCTCTGGATGCGCCATTCGAACGGCACTTCGCGATAGAGCTTCGCGTCCTCGGCCGAGACGTCGATGGTGCCGACATAGTCCGAGCGGGTGACGGAGGTGTCGCTGGCCCAATGGTCGGCGATCAGCGTGCCCGCGATGACACCCACGACGCCGATCGCGGGCCACAGGATGCGGCGGTCCGACAGCCTCACGCGAGGATCGTCGTCATGCCGCCGTCGACCACCAGCGTGTGGCCGGTGATGTAGCGGCCGGCGTCCGACGCCAGCAGCAGCAGCGCGCCGCGCAGGTCTTCCGGATTGCCCCAGCGGCTCGCCGCCGTGCGCTGCTCCAGCATGGCGCAGAACGCCTTGTCCTTCTGGAGCGGCACGTTCAGCTCGGTGCGGATGTAGCCGGGCGCGATGGCGTTCGCCGTCACGTGCGGGCCGAACTCGGCGGCGAGGTTCTTGGTGAGGCCGGTCATGCCGTGCTTGGCCGAGACATAGCCCGCGACCGAGCCGCGGCCCAGCACCGCCATGATCGAGGAGATGTTGACGATGCGTCCGTACTCGCGTGCCAGCATGTGGCGGCCCACTTCTCGCGCCAACGCAAAAGGCCCGATCAGGTCGGTCTCGATCACCTTGCGATAGTCGGGCGTCGCGGTGTCGACGATGTTCTCGCGATGGATGACCCCGGCATTGTTCACCAGCACGTCGATGCGCCGGTACTTGCGGATGATGGCGCGCACCTGCTTCTGCACGCTCTGCTCGTTCGTCACGTCGAGCAGCACGACCGCGGCCTTGCCCTTCTTGCGCGTGATGGCGCGGACCGTGGTCTCGAGGTCCTTCGCGGCGCGGCCCGCGCACAGCACGGTGGCGCCGGCTTCCGCCAGGCACAACGCCATGTCGCGGCCGAGGCCGCGGGACGCGCCGGTGACCAGCGCGATCTTGTTCTTGAGCGAAAACAGGTCTGACATGGGGTCGCATCCTAGCTTAAGAAGGGCGGGACAAACCATCGGGAGGAACAAATGGCCAAAGTGGCAATCGTGACCGGTTCTGCGACCGGCCTGGGCGCGGCCTGTGCCGTCGACCTGGCGGCGCGCGGCTGGAACGTCGCGATCAACTACACCAAGAGCAAGAAGGAAGCCGACGAGACCTATTCGAAGGTCAAGGCCGCGGGTGTCGATGCCATCCTCGTGCAGGCCGACATGGGCCAGGACGCCGACTGCAAGAAGCTCGCCGCCGAGACGATGAAGAAGTGGGGCCGCATCGACGGCCTCGTGAACAACGCGGGCACCACCAAGTTCCAGAACCAGGGCGACCTCGACGGCGTATCGGCCGAGGACTTCGACCGCATCCTGCGCGTCAACGTGACCGGCCCCTACATGATGAGCCGTGCCGTCTATCCCACGATGAAGAAGCAGTGGGACGACAAGCAGGAGCGCGGCTCGATCGTCAACATCTCCTCGATCGCGGGCGTCATGGGCGTCGGCACGTCGATCCCGTATGCCGCGTCCAAGGGCGCGCTCAACACGCTGACCCTGTCGCTGGCGCGCTGGTTCGGCCCGGCGGTGCGCGTGAACACGGTGTGCCCCGGCTTCATCCAGACGCGCTGGCTGCTGGGCGCGCTCGGCCAGGAGAACTACGAGAAGCTGCGCGATGCGCAGGAGCAGACGACGCCGTTGCGCCAGGCCGGCACGCCGGAGCAGATGGCGGAGGCGGTGATCTTCTTCCTGACCAGCGCCAGCAACATCACCGGCGAGTTCCTGATCGTCGACGCCGGCACGCATCTCGGCGGCCTGCCCATGAAGGGCCGCTGAGGGCCGTTAGGGCAGCTCGTTGCCGCGGCCGATGTTGCGGATGATCTCGCTGAGGTGCGGCTTCTCGGCGATCAGCGCGCGGCGGTAGGCGAGCAGGCCGCGCATCAGTGCGCCGTCGCGCTTCAGCAGCGTGTCGGCGAACTCGACCATGCGGGTATTGGGCCAGCCATGCTTGCGCAGCGTGAGCAGGCGCAGGAAGGCCGCTTCCTCCTGCCCCGGCGCGTGCTGGCACATCAGAATCGCCGCCGCCGCCTGGCTGCGCGAGATGCCGGCATGGCAGTGGACCAGCACGTGGCTGCCCGTCCGGGCATGGGCGCGCTCGCCGAACGCCAGCACCTTTTCGATATGGCCGATGTTGCAGGCCTCGTAGCCGGGATATTCGGCGACCACGTCGTCGAAGCGGATCAGCTCGTGGTCGATGGCGGCGTAGGTGTCGAGCGCGGCCGGCCGCGGCTCGTGCGTGTCGATGATCGACAGCACATGGGTGACGCCGGCGCCGACATGCTGGGGCAGCTCGGGGATGCCGCAGATCGTGACCTTGTGACCGAGGACAGGCATGCGACGCTTCTACAGCAGCCCGCGCGCCATGTTGAGCCCGAGGGCCAGCATGGCGAACAGGAAGATCTTGCGGAACGCCTCGGGCGAGGCGCGATTGCGCACTTTCTGGCCGACCCAGACGCCGGCGAAGGTCGGCGCCAGCGCCAGCACGCTGCCGATCGAGTTGTCTGTCGTGAAGACGTTCTGCTGGAACAGCGAGCCCGCGACGGCGAACATGATGCAGAGGAAGATGATGCCCAGTCCCTGGACCAGCTGGTCGCGCGTGATCTGGAGCGACTGCATGTAGGGCAGGAAC
>JAFEFH010000311.1 GCA_018240695.1 Pseudomonadota bacterium
AGCGGGCGCTGGCCAACGTCGTGAACGCGCGCCTGTCCCAGAGCGAGCAGACGACGGGCAAGATCGTCACCGACCTGCGCGAGCGGCTGGCCAAGATCGACGAGGCGCAGAAGAAGATCGGCGACCTCTCGACCCAGGTGGTCGGCCTGCAGCAGATCCTGACCAACAAGCAGGCGCGCGGCGCCTTCGGCGAGGTCCAGCTGAACGACCTGGTGCAGAGCGCCCTGCCGCCCTCGGCCTACGAGTTCCAGTCGACGCTCTCGACCGGCGCGCGGGTCGACTGCCTGCTCCGGCTGCCCAACCCGCCGGGTTCGATCGCGATCGACGCCAAGTTTCCGCTGGAGAGCTATCACCTGCTGCGCAACGTCGCCGCCGGCGACGCTACGGGGCTGGCCACCGCGCAGCGCGCGTTCCAGGTCGCGATGCGCAAGCATATCGGCGACATCCGCGACAAGTACATCGTGCCCGGCGAGACCGCGGAGTCGGCGCTGCTGTTCCTGCCGTCGGAGGCGATCTACGCCGAACTGCACGCCAACTTCGGCGGCATCGTCGACGAGTCGTACAAGGCGCGCGTCTGGATCGTGTCGCCGACGACGATGATGGCGACCCTCAACACCGTGCGCGCCGTGCTGAAGGACGTGCGCATGCGCGAGGAAGCCGGCAAGATTCAGAAGAATGTCGGGCTGCTGCTCGACGACGTGCGCCGCCTCGGCGACCGGGTCGACAATCTCAAGAAGCATTTCGCGCAGACCGAGAAGGACCTGCGCGAGATCGATACGTCGACCACGTCGATCACGCGGCGCGGCGAACGGATCGTCGAAGTGGATCTCGGCGACGGGCCGACGGCGCTACCGCCGAAGCTCTAGCCCCACTCTAACCCCACGGGCCCTTGCGCGGCGTTTGCGGCGCGGCGCCCCACGGGCTCGCAGGAGCCGCGGCCGGGCGCGGCGTTTCCATCGCATTTCCCAACGGCCGGCCGGCCATCGCCTCGAGCCGCGCGACCCGCTCGTCCATCGACGGGTGCGTCGCGAAGAGGCTCGCCAGGCCGCCGCCCGACAGCGGGTTGGCGATGTACATGTGGGCGGTCGCGGGATGCGCCTCGGCCGTCTCGTTCGGGATCTGCGCCGTGCCCTGCTCGAGACGGCGCAGCGCCGAGGCGAGCCACAGCGGATTGCCCGTCAGTTCGGCGCCGCCGCGGTCGGCCTCGAACTCGCGGCTCCGGCTGATCGCCATCTGCACCAGCGAGGCGGCGAGCGGCGCCAGGATCATCGCCGCGATCGAGGCGATCGGGCTCATCAGCCGGTTGCCGTTCTCGTCACGGCCGCCGCCCAGCATGCCGCCGAAGCTCGCCAGCATGCCGATGGCGCCCGACAGGGTCGCCGCGATCGTCATGGTGAGCGTATCGCGATGGCGCACATGGCTGAGCTCGTGCGCCAGCACGCCGGTCACTTCCTCGCGGCTCAACAGCCGCAGCAGGCCGGAATTGACGGCGACCGCGGCATGCTCGGGGCTGCGGCCGGTGGCGAAGGCGTTAGGCTGGTCCTCGTCGATGATGTAGACGCGCGGCATCGGCATGCCGGCGCGCTGCGCCAGTTGCTGGACGATGCCGTAGAGTTCCGGCGCGTCGGCCGGGCCGACCTCGCGCGCGTTGCTCATGCGCAGCACCATCTGGTCGGAGTTCCAGTAGGCGAAGAGGTTCATGCCGACGGCGACGACCAGCGCCAGCAGGAGGCCGGTCTGCCCGCCCAGCAGATAGCCCACGACCAGGAAGAACGCGGTGAGCGCCGCCAGCAGGACAGCCGTTCGCATGAAGTTCATGGCGTGAAAGATGGCCCCGGACTGTGGCGAATCAAGGCGTTCGGCGGCATCATGGACGGATGAAGCCCGCCGACATCTTCCATCCCGACTTCAAGGCCCAACCCTGGTGGTGGGAGGCGTGGCATCCCAACAACGTCTTGTCGCAGGACCCGCCGGCCAGGACCGACGTGGTGATCGTGGGCGCGGGCTATGGCGGCCTGTCGACGGCGCTGGAGCTGCGCCGCAACCGCGTCGACTGCGTCGTGCTGGAGCGCGGCGTGTTCGGCATCGGTGCCTCGACCCGCAACGGCGGCATGCTGTCGGGCGGCACCAACATCGCCAAGGGGCTGGGCGGCAAGAACCCCAGGGTCGAGGCCGAGTTCGAGCAGAACAAGGCGGCCTTCCTCGGCAGCGGCGCGGACTCGCTGCAGACGCTGATCGACATCATCGCGCGCGAGAAGATCGACTGCGGGCTGATCACCAACGGCCGCTTCACCGGGGCGTGGACGCCGGAGCACTACGACGACCAGGCGCGAAAGGTCGAGATGTTCAACAAGTACGCCGATGTCGGCGCCGAGATGATCCCGCGCGAACGCGTGCGCGAGATGATGGCGTCCGACTATTACTACGGCGGCATGTACGTGAAGGCCGGCGGCAACCTCCACCCGGCGCGCTATTACAAGGGCCTGCTCGAGGCCGCGAACCGCGAGGGCGCGATCCTGTGCGGCAACATCGAGGCCGAGCGCATCGAGAAAGTAGGCGGCGGCTGGCGCGTGCTGACGGCCAAGGGCCCGATCGCCTGCCGCGAAGTGGTGATCGCCACCAACGGCTATACCGGCGATCTGACGCCGCGCCTGAAGCAGCGCGTCGTGCCGGTGGCGAGTCACATCATCGCCACCGAGGAACTGCCGATGCCGGCGACGGAGCTGATCCCGTTGCAGCGCTCGATCGGCGACACCAAGCGCGTGCTGACCTATTACCGGCCCTCGCCCGACGGCAAGCAGATGATCTTCGGCGGCCGCGCGCGCTTCACCCAGGTGACGC
>JAFEFH010000312.1 GCA_018240695.1 Pseudomonadota bacterium
TGGTCCTTCACGTCGGGATAGATGCCGTAGCCGTTGAACGGGATGTCGGCGGCGGTGAGCACGGCCGCGAGCCGGGCCCGCAGCGGCGCGAGATCGCCCAGGGTAAAGCGCGCGCGGGCGTGCGGCGAGCGCACCACCCGGATCCAGAGCGCATCCGCGGGAATGGCATCGGCGCCGAACAGGTCGGTGCCGGTGATCTTCAGGTAGCCGTCGAGGCGCGGCAGGCGCGCGCCCACGGCGGCGCCGGCATCGGCGGTGACGAGCGCGGCCGGCGCGGCCGCCGCCATCACCGCATCGACGATCTTGGTGTAGCCGGTGCAACGGCACAGCACGCCGCCCAGCCCATCCTCGACCTCGGCGCGCGTCGGCTGCGGCGTGACGGCCAGCAGATCGCGTGCGGCCATCAGCATGCCCGGCGTGCAGATGCCGCACTGGGCCGCGCCATGGGCGAGGAAGGATTTCTGAAGATCGGTGAGACCGTCCTGCGCCAGCGCTTCGACCGTCTCGACCGCGCGCCCGTCGACCTGGCCCATGGCGACCAGGCACGAGCAGACCTGCTTGCCGTCGAGCCGCACCGTACAGGCGCCGCAATCGCCGGCATCGCAGCCGATCTTGGTGCCGATGAGGCCGAGATCGTCGCGCAACGCCGCTGCCAGGCGCGTCGTCGGCGTGCCGTTCCAGCCGGTGGCGCGGCCGTTCAGGGTGAAGGCGATCTTCATGGCACGAAGCCCTGCAACAGGCGGCGCAGCAGTGTGAGGGCTGCCTCGTTGCGATAGCCCGCGCTGCCGCGCACGTCGTCGATCGGCGCGAGCGGCGCCAGATGCCCGGACTCGACCCGGTCGCCGAGCCCAGCGTCGAGCGGCGCACCGGCCAGCGCCGCTTCGAGCGCCGGAAGGCGCTGGGCCACGGCCGAGCAGGCGCCGACGGCGACCCGCGCGCCCACGATCCGCCCGGCCGCCGTCTCGAGCGTGGCGGCGGCCATGGCGATGGAGATGACGAGGTAGCGCCGCGCGCCCAATTTCAGGAAGGCGCTGCGCGCGTCGCCGGCCGGTCGCGGCACATGCAGCGCGACCACGAGTTCGCCGGGCAAGAGCACGGTGCGGCGGTTGCCGGTGATGAAGGCCGCGAGCGGGACACGGCGGCTGCCGGTCCTGCTGGCGATCTCGACCTCGGCATCGAGCGCCAGCAACGGCGGCACGCCGTCGGCCGCGGGCGAGGCGTTGCAGAGGTTGCCGGCCAGGGTGCCGGCATTCTGGATCTGACGGCCGCCCACTTCGAGGGCGGCCTGTTTCAGCCCGTCGAACAAAGGCGGCAGGTCGGCTGCGACCAGCTCCGACCAGGTCGTGGTGGCGCCCAGGCGCCACCCCCGGGGACTGGCCGAAATGCCCCGCAACCCGGCAATTCCACTGATATCGAGCACGTCCTCGTCGATCGAGCGACCGACCCGCGCCGGATAGAAATCGGTGCCGCCGGCCAGCACGGTGAAGGGCCGCGCCAGCGCGGTCAGGGCGTCTTCGAGACGGGCAGGGCGGAGGTAGTCGGGCATATCGTTCGTGTACGTACCATTAGGGCGAGAGAGCGGGCACGGGGACGCTACGCTTGGATCAGACGATCTTGGACAGGAGTTCGAGGAGCTGGCGCTGCTCGACGGGATTGAGCGGCTTCAGCGTCTCGCGCGAGACCGCCGGTCCGTTCACCAGGAGCTTGTTGACGATGCGCTGGCCGTCGGTCGTGAGGCTGAGCAGCGTGCGGCGCGCGTCGCCCGGATCGGGACGCGAGTCGACGAGGCCGCGCTCCTTGAGGCGGCGGACCACACCCTGCATCGTCGCCTTGTCCATGCCGACGAGGCGGCCGAGAAGATTTTGCGAGAGCTCGGTGTACTCGTTGAGCTTCACCATCGACGAGTACTGGGTCGGCGTGACGTTGGGATCGCCGATGTTCACCTGGAAGATCGCGGACGCGCGCTGGTGGGCGCGCCGCAGCAGGTAGCCGATCTGATCCTCGATGCGGTAGGGCCGCGACGATGCACCCGGCACCATCTTTGGCTCTTGCTGCTTTTTCGCAACGTTCCGCATTGCCCCCCGCCTCTTGTCGACTTCTTGGCTACACCGACTGCGCGCGTCGCACAACGGCCCCCGAAAATTTCCGCTTCATCGCCCGCGTAACAGGAGAATCAGAGTCCCCCTTGACTCGTGTCCGACGAGAGTGCAGCGCGAGAAGAACGAGTCTCCGCAACCCCTCCGAAGGAAACGCACCTCATGCCCGGCGCGCTGCACGGCATTCGCATCGTCGATCTCACCAACATCATCCTCGGGCCCTACGGAACGATGCTGCTGGCGGATCAGGGTGCCGACATCATCAAGGTCGAGGCGCCGGAAGGCGACGCGGTGCGACACATCGGCAAGCCCGCCAGGACGCCGGGCATGGGACCGACTTACCTTTACGTAAACCGCAACAAGCGCTCGCTCTGCCTCGACCTCAAGAACAAGGATGCGCGCGCGGCCCTGCTCAAGGTCGTCGCCACCGCCGACGCCTTCGTCCATGCGCTCCGGCCGCAGGCCATCGAAGGATTGGGGCTGGGGTACGAAGAGATCCGCAAGATAAGGCCCGACATCGTCTATGTCGGTGCCTACGGCTACTCGGCCGAAGGTCCTTACGGAAAACTTCCCGCATACGACGACGCAATCCAGGCGCGGTTTGGCATTGCCGATTTGATGGGCAAGGCCGCCGGTGACGACGTGCCGCGCTATCCGCCGACCATCCTGGCCGACAAGACCTGCGGCCTCACCTTCGCCTTCTCGACCCTGTCGGCCCTGATGCATCGCCAGCGCACCG
>JAFEFH010000313.1 GCA_018240695.1 Pseudomonadota bacterium
GAAGCGGAACGAGTTTACGTGGCAAAGTCCACGTCAAATAGCGGCTCCGACGAACTTCGCCAGATTTTCCAGCGCCTGCCGCGAGCCCTCTTCGTTGTCCTCGCGGGAAATCGAGGCCGGCAGGCTTTCGTACGTGATCGTGACTTTCGTGCCGCCCGCCACCTCGGCGAAGTGCGTCGTCATGACCATCTCGCCGGGCCGGTCGGCGGCATCGAACCGAATCCGCTCGACCACTTTCTCATCCGGTACGCGCTCGACGAAAGTCGCCTCGAACGTATCGGCCTTGCCCGTCCGGTACGTGAGCGACATGCGGTAGGTGTTGCCGTCGAGGCGCTCGACCTTGGCCATCATGTCGTGCGGGAACCGCCAGCCCGCCAGCGCGCGGGGATCGCAGCACGCCGCGTAGAGCGCCGGCCGCGAAGCGGGGATCACGCGCGACACCATCTTATCGCGTCACGGCATATTGGGAGGGAGACAGCGTGAACATCCGGCCCTCATGCTTGGCCCGCAGACGGTCGCGCAGCTCACGCACGACGGCCTCGTCCCAGATCGCGACATTCATCTCGGAGTGACCGCCGAGCGAGTTGCTGTGCAGGTTGCACGACCCGACCGTCGCCCAGCGGTCGTCGACGATCATCAGCTTGCAGTGCACGTAGACCGGCAGGCCGGCGAGCCGGAAGTTGGAATAGCGGCCGAGCGCCTCCAGCGCGTCGAACAGGCCGCGCTGCGCCGGGTCCTGACGCGCGCGGTATACATAGCCTTGGGGCTCTGCCGGCACGAGCAGCAGCACCTCGACACCGCGCTTCAACGCCTCTTCGAGCCGCGCCGCGATGGCGGGAATCGGGATCGCCTGGTTTTCGATGTAGATCGTGCGCTCGGCGGCATCGATGGCGCGCTCGTACTGTTCGAGGATCGACCTGTCACCGCCGAACATGCGCTGGATTTGCACCTGGCTCGGGCCACAGGGCGCGAAGACCGCCGCCGGCAGCGGCAGGTCGTCGTCGGCGTGCGGCTCGCTGGCGCCGTTCCAGCGCTGCACGAAGTTGTGCGCCACGTCCGAAGCGCACGGACCGTTGACTTCGACATAGGCGTCGTGCCGCGTCATCGCGATGGCGGTGAGATTGATGCCGCCGACGAAGCCGGCATTGTCGATCACCCAGCTCTTCTGATGATGCGCGTACGCTCCCGCCGCGCGATCCCAGCGCCTTTTGACGCCAGCCCGTCCCGGCGCATCGATCGGATAGGTGCGGCCGTAGCCCGCGCTCTCGGCAGTGGGTAACCAGAAGACTGCGCGGACATCGACGCCGCGCCGCGCGGCCCCTTCCAGCAGGTCGAACAGGCCGCGCCCATCGGGCAGGCGGAAGTCGTCGGCATAGAAGGCGATCGTCACCCAGACGCGCTCGCGGGCAGTGTCGGCCGCCTCGGCGATCCGCGCAAAAGCCTCCGCGCCGCCGATCATCGTCCGCACCAGGTTGCCGTCCCGGCGCGGATAGGCGCCGGACGACACCGGCGGGATCATGACGGCGCGATCATGCCGGCACGATCAGCGTCTTGTCCGCCTTGAGCCCTTCGATCTCGGCGTCGCTGAGGCCGGCTTCGCGCAGCACTTCGACGCCGTCGCCACCGAGGCGCGGGGCGTGGTGGCGGTACTCGACGGGGGTCTTCTCGAAGTCGAGCGGGCTCGCGAAGGTCTTGATCGGGCCTTCGCTGGGATGCTCGCGGTCGGTGAAGAAGCCGGTCGCAGTGAGATGCGGGTCCTCGAGCAGTTGTTCCATCGAGTTCACCGGCATGGCGGGAATGTCGGCCTTGTCGAACGCCTCCAGCCATTCCGCGGTCGAGCGGTTCTTCAGGAGCGTGTCGAGCACCTGGTAGAGCTCGTTGAAGTGTTTGGGCCGCTCGTACTTGTCGGTGAACTTCTTTTCCTTGGCGAGGTCGGGCCGGCCGGCCAGCTCGAAGAACGTCACCCAGTGCGCGTCGGTGTACGGCAGCGCGCAGATATACCCATCCTTCGTCGGGAACGGATGGCGGTACTTGTTGATGATGCGGTCGTAGCCCATCGAGCCGCGTTCCGGCATCCAGGTCGCGCCGAACAGATGCTCCGTCAGCCAGAACGACGCGAGTGTCTCCAGCATCGGCACCTCGATCATCTGGCCCTCGCCCGTGCACTTGCGATGATAGAGCGCGCCCAGCACGGCGATGCAGAGATGGAGGCCCGTCGTCTTGTCGGCGACGAGGCTCGGCATGAACTTGGGCGACTGGCCGTCGACCCGCGTCTGCAACGACGCCGCGCCCGACACGCCCTGCACTAGGTCGTCGAAGGCGGGCTTGTGGCCGTATGGTCCCTTGCGCGCGTAGCCCAGCGAGTAGGCGTAGATGATCGACGGGTTGATCTTCTTCAGGTCGGCATAGCCCAGCCCCAGCCGCTCGATCGCGGCGGGCCGGCTGTTATGGATGAACAGGTCCGCGCCCTTGATCATCTCCTTCAGGATCTCGACCGCGCGCGGCTTCTTGAGGTCGAGGCAGAGCGAGCGCTTGTTGCGGTTCGCCGCCATGTAGATCGGGCCCATGTTCTTGTCGCGGCTCATCGAGCCGCCCGACAGGCGCAGCAGGTCGCCTTCCGGCGGCTCGACTTTGATGACGTCGGCGCCCATGTCGGCCAGATGTTGCGTGGCGAACGGGCCGAGCAGCACCGCCGTCAGATCGATCACCTTCACGCCCGTCAGCGGTCCCGGCATTCCTCACCCATCTTTGTTGCTTTATCGTACTCAGAAACCCCTCCCCATTCATATGGGGAGTCGACGTTTTGGCCGCGCGCGGCCAA
>JAFEFH010000314.1 GCA_018240695.1 Pseudomonadota bacterium
GGCTACAAGGTCGAGATCGCCACGCACAAGAAGGGCGTCGACAACGTGGTCGCGCGGATGAAGGGCAAGGCCCCAGGGAAAGCGGGACGTGGCCCGGTCATCGCCTTCAACGCCCATGTCGACACGGTCGGCGTCGGCGAGCGCGCCAACTGGAAGAGCGATCCCTACAAGGCGCTGGTCAAGGGCGGCCTCGTCTACGGGCTCGGCGCCGGCAACTGCAAGGGCAGCATGGCGGTGCAGATCTGGCTCGCCGAGGAGATCGCGCGGCGCGGCGGCCCGAAGAAGGGCGAGCTGATCTTCACCTTCGTCGCCGACGAGGAGAATCTCGGACCGGAGGGCATGGAATACCTGCGCAAGAGCGGCAAGGTCCGGCCGGACGCGCTCATCCTGGGCGCGCAGACCGAGAACAACCTGATCGTGGCCGAGCGCGGCGTGATGTGGGCGAAGATCACCACCAAGGGCCGCGCCGCGCATGCCGGCAACCCGTCGGCCGGCGACAACGCCATCCTGCGCATGATGCGCCTGGTCGGCGCGCTGTCGTCCTACTACGACAAGGCGCTGAAGACGCGCATTTCGGGGGCGATGAAGTCGACGGTGAACATCGGCATGTTCCACGGCGGCCACAACACCAACGTCGTGCCGTCGGCCTGCACGGTCGAGATCGACCGCCGCCTGCTGCCCAACGAGAAGGTAAAGGACGCCTTCGCCGAGCTGAAGAAGGTGATCGACGGCGTGGGCGAGCCGAAGAGCCAGTACGCGGTCGAGTTCCTGACCGGCACCAACGGCTTCTTCGCCCCCGAGAACGGCCGCGCCGTGGCGGCCTTCGAGGCAGTCGTGAAGAAGCAGACCGGCCGCAAGGTGAAATTCCTCAACGCGACGGGCGTGTCGGATGGGCGCTACTACGCCGACGACGGCATCGAAATCATCAATTTCGGGCCGGGATCGGGCGCGCAGGGTCATGCCGCCAACGAATCGGTGCCGATCGCGTCGATGGTCGAGGCCGCCGAGATCCAGTTGGAAGTGGTGACGCGCCTGCTATCCTGACGGGATGCAGCCTCAGCACGACGTCATCGTCATCGGCGCCGGCATCTCCGGTCTCTACCAGCTCCACACGCTGCGCCAGCGCGGCTTCAAGGTGCGGGTGTTCGAGACCGGGACGGGCGTGGGCGGCACCTGGTACTGGAACCGCTATCCCGGCGCGCGCTTCGACTCGGAGAGCTATTCCTACGGCTACTCCTTCTCGAAGGAGCTGCTCGACGAGTGGGACTGGACCGAGCATTTCTCGCCGCAGCCCAAGACGCTCGAATACCTGAACTTCGTGGCCGACAAGCTCGACCTGCGCCGCGACATCCAGTTCAACGCCCGAGTCGCCGCCGCGCACTGGCGTGAGGAGACGCGCGACTGGCATGTCACGCTCGACGACGGGAGCGAGCACGTGGCGCGCTTCCTGGTCACCGCCATCGGCCCGCTGTCGACGCCGACCTGGCCGAAGATCGAGGGCATCGACTCGTTCGGGGGCGTGAGCTGCCACACCGCGCGCTATCCGAAGGAGCCGATCGACTTCACCGGCAAGAAGGTCGCCGTGATCGGCACCGGCGCGACCGGCATCCAGACCATCCAGGAGGTCGCCAAGACGGCCGGAACCCTCACTGTCTTCCAGCGCACGCCCAACTGGGCGGCACCGCTGCACAACGCGACGATCTCCAAGGCGGAGATGGCGGAGATCCGAACGCAGTATCCCGACATCCTGAAGCGCTGCCAGGAGACCTTCTCCTGCTTCCTGCACACGCCCGACTCGCGCGCCGCGCTGGAGGTCACGCCGGCCGAACGCGAGGCCCATTGGGAGAAGCTCTACGGCTCCAAGGGCTTCGGCATGTGGCAGGGCAATTTCCGCGACATCCTCGTTGACCGGAAGGCCAACGCGCTGGTCTCCGAGTTCGTCGCGCGCAAGATCCGCGAGCGCGTCAAGGACCCGGCGACCGCCGAGAAGCTGATCCCGAAGAACCATGGCTTCGGCACGCGCCGGGTGCCGCTCGAGACGCGCTACTTCGAGGTCTACAACCAGCCCAACGTGCGGCTGGTCGACATCAAGGAAACGCCGATCGAGCGCATCACGCCGAACGGCTTGCAGACTTCGGCCGAGTCGTTCGACTTCGACATCATCATCTACGCGACCGGCTTCGACGCCATCACCGGCAGCTTCGACAAGATCGACCTGCGCGGCACAGACGGGCGCACGCTCAAGGACACCTGGACGGGCGGTCCCAAGACCTGGCTCGGCGTGCAGGTCGAGGGCTTCCCCAACATGTTCATGGTGATGGGCCCGCACACGGCGCTGGGCAACATCCCGCGCTCGATCGAATACAACGTCGAATGGGTCACCGATGTGATCGCGCACATGCGCGACCGCGGGCTGACGCGCGCCGAGTGCCGGCCCGAGGGCGTGAAGGAATGGACCGACCACGTCGTGGCACTGGGCGAGGGCCTGCTGTCGAACGAGGTCGATTCGTGGATGACCGGCATCAACCGCAACGTCGACGGCAAGACCGTGCGCACCGTCGCCCGCTACAGCGGCAGCGCCCCGGCTTACCGCGCGCGCTGCGACGCGGTCGCCACGGGCGGCTACCGCGAGATGGCGCTGTCCTGAACTCTCAGCCCTTGTAGGGCTCGCCCCAGCGGTCGCTGTAGGCGACGTCGGCGAGCGAGGCGCGTTTCACCGGGCCGAACTTGCCCATCGGATAGCCGATCGGAAGGATCGCATAGGAGTGCACGTCCTTGGGCAGGCCGAGCG
>JAFEFH010000315.1 GCA_018240695.1 Pseudomonadota bacterium
ATCTGGCCCGCGCCCACGCCCACCGTGGCGCCGTCCTTGGCGTAGACGATGGCGTTGCTCTTCACGTGCTTGGCGACCGTGAAGGCGAACAGCATGTCGTCGATCTCGCGCGGCGTCGGCGCGCGCTTGGTCACGACCTTGAGGTCGGCCCTGGAAAGATGGCCGTTGTCGCGCGTCTGGAAGAGATAGCCGCCGGCCACGCTCTTCAAGGTCATGCCGGCGGTGTTGGGATCCGGTAGCGTCCCGGCCAGCAGCACGCGCACGTTCTTGCGCTTGGCGAAGATCTCGAGTGCCGCCGGTTCGGCATCGGGCGCGATCACAACCTCGAGGAACAGCTTGGCCAGTTCCTCGGCGGTCTTCGCTTCGAGCCTGGTGTTGGTCGCGACGATGCCGCCGAAGATCGAGACGGGATCGCACTGATAGGCCTTGAGGTAGGCGTCGAACTGGTTCTTCGCGACCGCGACGCCGCAGGGATTGGCGTGCTTGATGACGACGACCGCCGGTTCCTTGAACTCCGCGACGCACTCGTAGGCCGCCTCGGTGTCGCCGATGTTGTTGTAGGAGAGCTCCTTGCCCTGGACCATGCGCGCGGTGGCGACGCCCGGCCGCTGGCTGCCGTCGGAATAGAACGCGGCCTTCTGGTGCGGGTTCTCGCCGTAGCGCAGCGTCTGCACGCGCGTGGCCGACATCGTCAGCCGCTCGGGGAAGGTGTCGCCTTCCTGCTGCGCGAACCAGTTCGCGATCGCGGAGTCGTACGACGCGGTGCGCGCATAGGCCTTGGCGGCGAGCGAGCGGCGCAGCTTCAGCGTCGTCGCGCCCTTGTGGGCGGCCAGCTCGTCGAGCACCGACTTGTAGTCCTTGGGGTCGACGACGACCGTGACGAAGTCGTGGTTCTTGGCCGAGGCGCGGATCAGCGCCGGCCCGCCGATGTCGATGTTCTCGACGCAGGTCGGGAAATCGGCGCCGCGCGCGACCGTCGCCTCGAACGGGTAGAGGTTCACCACCACGAGATCGATGCCCGCGATCTTGTGGTCGCTCATCGCCTGCTTGTGACCGGCGTCCGTGCGGCGCGCGAGGATGCCGCCGTGGATCGACGGTTGCAGCGTCTTCACGCGGCCGTCCATGATCTCGGGGAAGCCGGTGTGGTCGCTGACCTCGATCACCTTGAGCCCGGCATCGCGCAACGCCTTGGCCGAGCCGCCGGTCGAGAGCAGCTCGACGCCGTGGCCGGCCAGCGCCTTGCCGAACTCGATCAGCCCCTCCTTGTCAGAGACGGAGATCAGGGCGCGCTCGATCTTCGCGAGGTCGGGCGTGGGCGAGGGGACGTAGGCGGGGGAGGCGGACATGGCGGTCTTTTAGACCCGGCTGCTGTGCGTTGTAACCGTCCTCTTTCTAGAATAGATTGCAAATTCTAGATTTTGGAGAAATCCATGGGCGTCAGCATCAAGAGCGCCGAGGCCGAGCGCAAGCTGCGTCGGGTCTCCCGGTTGCTGGGCAAGAGCATGACCGCCACGGTGATCGAACTGGCGGACGGAAAACTCAGGGAATTGGACGGCAAGAAGGACCGCGAGCGCCGGATGAAGGCGGTCGATGCCATCGTTCGCCGGATCAAGGCGCGGCCGATCCTGTCCACGGCCAGCGAGGATGAAATCCTCGGCTACAACGACAAAGGCGTTTTCGATTGATCGTGATCGACAGTTCGGCCGTGCTCGCCATCTTCTTCGATGAGCCGGAAAGATCGGCATTCGTGGATTTGATCTCCGGCGATGATGCGGCCTGCATGGGAGCGCCCAATCTTCTGGAAGCATCAATGATCGTCGAAGCGCGCCAGGGCAAGGCAGGCTGCCGGGATCTGGACGAGCTGGCCGGCGTGCTGGAATTGCGCATCGTGCCTTTCGACGTCGCGCACGTGGAAGCGGCGCGCGACGCGTTTCGGCGATATGGCAAAGGCCGCCATCGCGCGGCCTTGAACTTCGGCGACTGCTGCGCTTATGGCCTGGCAAGGACGCTCGACGCGCCGCTGCTGTTCAAGGGAAACGACTTTTCACTGACCGATGTGAAGCGCGCGCTTTGAGCTCAGGCGTCGGCGCCTTCGAGCACGCGGACGCGGAAACCTTCTGAATTCAGGGCAGAAACCAGCTCCTTGAAGTGGTTGCGGTCGCGGGTTTCCACGGTGATGTCGAGTTCGGTGGCCTTGGCGACCACGCCGAACAGGCGCTGGTGCTGGACCTCGACGATGTTGCCGCCCGACCGGCCGATGATGGTGGTGACGCGGGCGAGCTGGCCCGGCGCGTCGCCGATCATCAGGCGCAGCCGCACGATGCGCCCGTCGCGCACCAGCCCGCGCAGCAGCACCGACGCCAGCAGGCGCGTGTCGATGTTGCCGCCGCTCAGCACCAGCCCGACCTTGCGGCCGGCGAACAGCTCGGGCCGCGCCAGCAGCGCCGCCAGGCCGGTGGCGCCCGCGCCCTCGGTCACCGTCTTCTCGACCTCGATGAACAGCGCGATGGCGCGTTCGATGGCGATCTCGTCGACACTGACCACGCAGTCGAGCAGTGCGCGGCAGACGGCGAGCGGGACGGCGCCGATGTCGCGCACCGCGATGCCCTCGGCGATCGTGTCGCCGCCGGCCGTGACCGGCTCGCCCGCCAGCAACTGGCGCATCGCCGAATAGCCCGAGGATTCCACGCCGATCACCTTGAGGTCGGGCTTCAGCCCGCGCGCCGCCACGGCGCAGCCCGCGATCATGCCGCCGCCGCCCACCGGCGCGACCAGCGTGTCGAGCTCG
>JAFEFH010000316.1 GCA_018240695.1 Pseudomonadota bacterium
GGCATCAAGACCTTCATGAACGGGCCGGAGAGCTTCACGCCCGACCTCAACTACATCCTGGGCGAGGCGCCGCAGCTCAAGAACTTCTTCGTGGGCGCCGGCTTCAACTCCATGGGCATCGCGAGCTCGGGCGGCGCCGGGATGGCGCTGGCCGAATGGATCATCGCAGGCGAGCCGACGCTCGACCTGTGGCCGGTCGACATCCGTCGCTTCGCGGGCTTCCACGGCAACGACCGCTGGCTGCGCGCCCGCGTCTCGGAGACGCTGGGCCTGCACTACAAGATGCCGTGGCCGCAGCGCGAGCACGAGAGCGGCCGGCCGTTCCGCCGCTCGCCGCTCTACGACCGCCTCAAGGCGCGCGGAGCGTGGTTCGGCAACAAGATGGGCTGGGACCGGCCGAACTGGTTCGCGGGCGCCGGCAACACGCCCGACATGCAGTATGGCTGGGGTCGTGGCGCCTGGTTCGATGCCGTGGGCGCCGAGCACAAGGCCACGCGCGACGCCGTCACTGTGGTCGACGAGACGTCGTTCGCGAAGTTCCTCGTCCAGGGGCGCGATGCGGAGAAGGCGCTCCAGCTCCTCTGCACCAATGACGTGGCGGTGCCTGTCGGCCGCACGGTCTATACCGGCGTGCTGAACGAGCGCGGCACCTACGAGAGCGATCTCACTTTGGCGCGGCTCGCCCGCGACAAGTACCTGCTGGTCACCGGCTCGGGCCAGGTCGTGCGCGACGCCGACTGGATCGGCCGCCACCTGCCGGCCGATGCGCATGTCACGCTCACCGACGTCACCGGCGCCTGGACCGTGCTCTCGGTGATGGGCCCGAACAGCCGCAAGCTGCTCGAGGCCGTCAGCCCGGCCGATTTCTCGAACGAAGGCTTCCCGTTCGCCACTGCGCGCGAGATCCCGCTGGGATACGCGACCGTGCTGGCGTCGCGCCGCACCTACATGGGCGAGCTGGGCTGGGAGCTCTATGTGCCGGCGGAGTTCGCCGTCACCGTGTTCGAGGCGCTGCACGAGGCGGGTGCCGCCCACGGCTTGCGCGACGCGGGCTATTACGCCGTCGAATCGCTGCGGCTGGAGAAGGGCTATCGCGCCTGGGGCCGGGAGCTGACGCCGGACGACACGCCGTGGCAGGCGGGCCTGGGCTGGGCCGTGAAGCTCGACAAACCGGGCGGCTTCATCGGCCGCGAGTCGCTGGTCGAGGCCAGGGCGCGGCCGCTCGACCGGAGGCTGGTCTCCGTGGTGCTGGCCGACCGCGAGCCGCTGCTGTGGGGCGGTGAGACCCTGCTGCGCGACGGCAAGCCGGTCGGCGATCTCACGTCGGCCGGCTACGGCCACACGGTCGGCGCGTCGGTGGGGCTGGGCTACATGAAGCGCGACGATGGCGCGGCGATCGATGCGGCGTGGCTGGCGGCGGGCAAGGTCGAGGTCGACCTTGCCGATGTACGGCTCAAGGCCAGCGTCTCTTTGAAGCCGCCCTACGACTCCAGCGGCTCGCGGATCAAGGGCTGAGCCTCGCGCAGGCGGCTCTCGGCGAGTTCGCCCGCCGCCTCGAGGATCGGATAGGCGACCGAGGTCAGGTGGCCGTTGATGCGCTTGAGATCGCGGATCACGTCCATGTGGATCGAACTGGTCTCCAGCGACTCCGGCCGGCCCGCGCGCAGGCGCGCGAAGTGACTGTCGGCCGCCTTGGACTCGATCTCGCGCATCACGGTCTTCTCCGCCACCAGCCGGCGGGCGAGAGTGAGATCGCCGGTGGTGAAGACGTTGAGCGCGAGACGCAGGTTCTCCAGCACGTGCGTATGGAACGAGCGCAGCTCCGCCATGCCCTCGGGCGAGAAGGCGTAGCGGTTCTTGATCTTCTTGCCCGCGAGCTCCATCAGGTTCTTGTCGATGATGTCGCCGATATGCTCGAGGTTCGTCGTGAACGTCAGGATCTGGACGTAGCGGCGGCTCTCTTCCTCGCCGAGTTCGGTGCGCGAGGTCTGGATCAGGTAGAGCTTGATCGCCTCGAACAGCTTGTCGACGGCATCGTCCGCCGCTTCCACCGCGCGCACCGCCTTGTTGTCGCCGCGGTCGAATACGTCGATCGTCTGGCGCAGCATGTCGGCCACCCGGTCGCCGAGGTTCAGGGTTTCGCGCGTGGCGCAGGCCAGCGCCTCGGCCGGCGTATCCAGCACCGACGGATCGAGGTGGCGCGGCTTGCCGGGATCGTCGGTGGCGAGGCGCGACGGCAGCAGGCGCTTGCACAGGCGCGCCATCTGGTCGGTGAAGGGCAGGAAGACGATCGCGGCGGCGATGCTGAACAGCGTATGGAAATCGACCGCCATGCGCGCCGGCGACGGCTCCAGCATCGACAGCCAGTGCACGATCGGGCGCAGGAACGGCATCAGCGCCAAACCCACGATCACGCGCGTGATCAGGTTGGCGAGCGGCACGCGCCGCGCCTCGATGTCGGTCGAGGACTGGTCCATGTAGGGCGCCAGCGCGCCGCCGATGTTGGCGCCGATCACCATGGCGAGCGCCAGCGGCGGGCTGACGATGCCGCCGGCCGCGAACGACATGATCAGCAGCACCGCCGACAGGCTGGAGTGGATCGCCCAGGTCGCGAGCGTGCCGAGGATCGCGGCGATCACATATTCGTCCTGCAGGCCCTCGAGCAGCGCGATGAACGAGGGCGAGGTGCGCAGCGGCTCGATGGCCGCCGTCAGCAGCTTCAGCGACAGCAGCATCAGCCCGAGGCCGGTGGCGACGCGGCCGACATGGCGCGG
>JAFEFH010000317.1 GCA_018240695.1 Pseudomonadota bacterium
GGCGCGTCGGCCGGGATCATGTAGGTGAGCGTTCCGCCCTTCTTGGGCGTCTGGGCCAGTGCCGGCGTTGCCGCCAATGCCGCCACCAGTGCTGCTGCCAGCACTCCGTTTCGCTTCGTCATGGTTGCCTCCCTTCGAATCGTCGTTTCTTGTCGGTCGTCCTCAACTCACTTCGCTGCACGCTACCCAATGTCCGGGCCGCAACTCGCGCAGCTCGGGCCGCGTCTTGCGGCATCCCTCGACCGCGATCGGACAGCGCGGATGGAACACGCAGCCGCCCGGCGGGTTGATCGGGCTCGGGACCTCGCCGCGCACCGGCTGGAAGGCGCGGCCGGCCTCGACCGTGGGGTCGGGCACCGGCACCGCGCCCAGCAGCGCGCGCGTATAGGGATGCAGCGGGTTGTCGAACAGCTCGTCGCAGTCGGCGAGCTCGACGATGCGGCCGAGATACATGACCGCGACTCGCTGGCAGAGATGGCGCACCACCGACAGGTCGTGCGCGATGAAGAGATAGGTGAGGCCGAAGCGCTCGCGCAGATCCTCCAGCAGGTTGATCACCTGCGCCTGGATCGACACGTCGAGCGCCGACACCGCCTCGTCGCAGACGATGAACTCGGGCTCGAGCGCGAGCGCGCGCGCGATGCCCACCCTCTGGCGCTGGCCGCCAGACATCTCGTGCGGGTAGCGGTCGGCGAAGCTCGGGTTGAGGCCGCAGATCGACAGCAGCTCGCGCACGCGCGCGGCGCGCTTGGTCGCGTCGGGCACCAGCCCATGCACCTTGATCGGCTCGCCGATGATGTCGCCGACCTTCATGCGCGGATTGAGCGAGCTGTAGGGATCCTGGAAGATCACCTGGATGCGCCGGCGCAGCGCGCGGCGATCGTTGGCGCCCAGCGCGTTGATGTCGACGCCGTCGTACAGGATCTCGCCGCCGGTCGGCTTCTCGAGCTGGAGGATGCAGCGGCCGGTCGTGGTCTTGCCGCAACCGCTCTCGCCCACGAGGCCGAGCGTCTCGCCGCGCTTCAGGCTGAAGTCGACGCCGTCGACCGCCTTCACCTCGCCGATCTGGCGGCGCATGAACACGCCCTCGGAGATCGGGAAATGCATGCGCAATCCCTTGACCTGCAACAGCGGCCGATTGTCCACGGCAACGTCCCTCATGCGACCGCCTGCGGAGCGGGCATGGACGCCGCCATCGCCGCGTTGATCTCGTCGCGCCGGAAGCAGGCCGACAGATGGCCCTCGGCGCCGGCCTCCTCGAGCGGCGGCCGCGACTTCGCACAGACGTCGATGGCGAAGCGGCAGCGCGGCCGGAAGGCGCAGCCGCCGTCGAGCCGCGTGAGATCGGGCGGCTGGCCCTCGACCGGATCGAGCCGCGCCTGGCGCGGCCGGTCGAGCCGCGGCACCGAGCGCAGCAGCGCCATCGTGTAGGGGTGGCGCGGGTCGTGATAGACCTCCGCCGCCGGGCCGCTTTCGACGAGGCGGCCGGCATACATGACGTTCACCCGCTGGGCGTAGCGCGCCACGACGCCGAGATTGTGCGTGATGATGATCAGCGCCACGTTCAGCCGGCGCGTCAGTCCCGTCATCAGCTCGAGGATCTGCGCCTGGATGGTGACGTCGAGCGCCGTCGTCGGCTCGTCGGCGATGATGAGGCGCGGCTCGCAGGTCAGCGCGACCGCGATCATGATGCGCTGGCGCATGCCGCCGGAAAGCTGGTGCGGATACTGCTTCAGGCGGCGCTGGGGATCGGAGATGCCCACGAGGCCGAGCAGCTCGACCGCGCGCTTCTCGGCGGTCGCGCGGTCGGCGCCGCGATGCTGCTCGAGCGTCTCGGTGATCTGGCGGCCGATGGTCAGCACCGGATTGAGCGACGTCATCGGCTCCTGGAAGACCATGCCGATCTCGCCGCCGCGCACTTCGCGCATCTCCTCGGCCGAGAGCTTCAGCAGGTCGCGACCGCCGAACAGCACCTCGCCCTGCGTGATACGGCCCGGCGGATCGGGAATCAGGCGCAGAATCGACATCGCGCCCACGGACTTGCCCGAGCCGCTTTCGCCCACGATGGCGACCGTTTCTCCCGGGTCGACGGTATAGGACACGCCGTCGACGGCGCGCACTGTTCCCGCACCGGTCCGGAATTCGGTGTGCAGATTCCTCACGTCGAGGAGTGCCGGCATAGGCCCTCGCTGCGTTCCCTGTCCCACTTTTTTCGCCCTTATGAATGGGCGAATTGCACAGACTGTAACCTTAACCGCGGAGGAAGACGAGAGAATGCCACGGTCACGTAGACGCAGGCGCTTTTGCGAAATTCAAATCCGCCGGTAATTTTCTTTCGCGTCCAAGTTAACGCCTTCGTCATTATTTACAGGATCGCGCGTCGGATAGGCTCACCGCTCCCGACCGGAGGCTGCACCCATGGACACCATCACGCAGGACTGGATCGACCAGCGCATCTACGACCTCTACGACGAATACTGCCATGGCCGGATCGATCGCCGGACCTTCCTTAAGAGCGCCGCGCTCGTCGCCGGCGGGCTCGCCATGGCGCAGGCGCTGATGCCGCGCTACGCCAACGCGCAGACGATCTCGTTCACCGACGAGCGCATCAAGGCGCACTATGTCAACTATCCCTCGCCCGGCGGCAATTCCGGGCAGATGCGCGGCTATCTCGTCCAGCCCAAGGGCAACGGCCCCTTCCCCTCCGTGCTGGTGATCCACGAGAATCGCGGCCTCAATC
>JAFEFH010000318.1 GCA_018240695.1 Pseudomonadota bacterium
GCCCAGCACCAGGAAGATCAGGATGGCCGCGGGGATGATGCCCCAGGCGCATTTGACCAGCAGGGGCCGGCCGAACAGGGTGCGCGGCACTGGCGGCAGGTCGTTGGGCCGCACCATCGAGACGTAGAAGGTGTAGGCCACGAACAGGAAGATCTGGAGCAGCGAGGGGCCCCAGGCGCCGAGATACATGTCGCCGACCGAGCGGCCGAGCTGGTCGGCGAGCACGATCAGGACCAGCGACGGCGGCACCAGCTGGGTGATGGTGCCCGAGGCCGCCAGCACGCCGGTGGCGTAGCGCATGTTGTACTTGTAGCGCAGCATCACGGGCAGGGTGATCAGCGCCATGGCGATGACCTGCGCCGCCACCGTGCCGGTGATGGCGCCCAGGATGAAGCCCACGATGATGGTCGAGTAGCCGAGACCGCCGCGCACCGGGCCGAACAGCTGGCCCATCGACTCCAGCATGTCCTCGGCCAGCCCGCATTTCTCCAGGATCGCTCCCATGAAGGTGAAGAACGGGATGGCGAGCAGCAGGTCGTTACTCAGGATGTTGCCGAAGACGCGGCCGGGAATGGCCTGCATGAACGGCATCGTGAAGTAGCCGAAGTCGATCGACAGGAAGCCGAAGAAGAAGCCGACCGCGGCCAGCGAGAACGCCACCGGGTAGCCGATGATCATGAAGACGACCAGCCCCGCGAACATCAGGGGCGGCATCCACTCGAGAGGGATGATCATTGTTGCGGCCTCTCGTAGTGGGCTTCGAGGCTGTCAACGGGGTAGTCGTTGAGGAACGCCACGCGCTTGATGAGTTCGGACACTCCCTGGAGCGCCAGGAGGGCGAAGCCGACCGGCGGGATCAGCTTGATCGGCCAGCGGATCAGGCCGCCGGCGTTCGAGGAATGCTCGTTGATCACGTAGGACTGCATGAAGAAGGGCCAGCTCAGCCACGCCAGGATGGCGCAGGTCGGCAGCAGGAAGATCAAGGTGCCCAGGATGTCGATCCAGAGCTGGCCGCGGCGACTCAGCGTCATGTAGAACAGGTCGACGCGGACATGCTCGTTGCGCTTGAGCGTGTAGGCGGCGCCCAGCATCACGATGACGGCGAACATGTACCACTGGATCTCGAGCCACGAATTCGAGCTGTAGTCGTAGGCGTACCGCACCATGGCGTTGCCCGCGCTGACGACGCAGGCGAGCAGGACCAGCCAGTTGCAGACGTACCCGATCTTCTCGTTGATGGCGTCGATGGCCGCGCTGAAAGACAGCAATAGGCGCATTATCTCTCCCCAAGGCTTGCGGGTTCTTGTGTGTTTGGATCCCGTCCGCTCCCGCGCGCGGACATGCCGTCATAACGTGATCTGCGAAATCACGCTAGCGTCTGGAGAGGATTGAAAGCGTTTGTCGCACCGGCCGGAAAGGCCGGATTTGCCTACGCCGTAGGCAGTTCCGTCCAGCCGTCCGGACCGAAGAACTCCAGGGGCCGGAAGGCCCGCTTGTAGGCCATCTTGGACGAATCCTCGATCCAGTAGCCCAGATAGACGTAAGGAAGGCCCCGGCGGGCGGCCGCCTCGGCCAGCCACAGGATCATGTAGGTCCCCAGCCCCCGGCGCGGGTCTTGGGGGTCGAAGAAGCTGTAGACCGCCGAAACCCCGCTCGACAGCCAGTCGACAAGGCAGGCGCCGACCAGCTTGCCGTCGGCCGAATCGTCCCGGAACTCGACGATCGCCGTCTCGACCGGGCTTTCCTCGACCATGGCCCGGTAGTCGTCGAAATCCATGTCGGCCATGTCGCCGTCGCGGTGCCGGGCCATCACGTAACGTGAGAAAAGCGCATACTGCTCGCCGGTCGCCAGCGCCTGGACCTCGGTGGCGTGGACATGCTCGTTGCGGCGCAGGATGCGGCGCTGCACCCGGCTGGTGTCGAAGTCGCGGACCCGGATGCGGACCGGCACGCAGGAGCGGCAGCCGTCGCACAGGGGCTTGTAGACGAAGTGATGGGAGCGCCGGAACCCCGCGTCGGTCAGCGTATCGTGCTGGGAGATCGCGTCCGGGCCCGACAGCTCGGTGACGAGCTTCGTCTCCAGCCGGTGCGGCAGGTACGGGCAGCGCATCGCCGGCGTGGTGCGGAAGAACCGCAGGGTCTGGATGTTCTGGCGGATGAACATGGGTTTATGCCGGGAAGTCTACAGTCCGGCCGCCGCTTAGGGAACGCAAAGCTTCCGCTCAGGACCCTTGACGGCGCCGCATCAGCCGGCGGAACGGCAGGGCGATCAGCCGGATCAGCTTGGGCAGGAGCCAGATCAGCAGCGCCACGAACAGCGCCAGCAGGCACAGGAAAGTGATCGGGTGGGTGATCGCCAGCACCAGCCCGCCGATCACCAGCGCATCGGTCGCCAGCGACGCGCCGATGTTGCTGAACGGCTCGGGCGAGGTGTTGATCAGCGCCCGGCTGCCGGTCTTGGCGAGATGACTGCCGGCCGCCAGGGTGCCGCCCAGCAGCGCGGCGATCACCGCGACCTCCGATCCCACCTGATCGGCCGCGCCATAGGCCAGCAGCGCGCCCGCCGGCACGCGCACGACCGTATGCAGCAGGTCGTTGATGCTGTCGACGTAAGGGATTTTGTCGGCGAAGAAATTCAGCAGGAACAGGATCGCCGCCACGCCCAGCACCAGCGGCGAGCCAAGCACCTGCAAATCGTGCGGCAGCGCCAGCAGGCCGAGCGCCTGGC
>JAFEFH010000319.1 GCA_018240695.1 Pseudomonadota bacterium
GGGGCCTCGCCCGAGACGGTGGCGACCAGCGTGACCACGCCGCTCGAACGGCGGCTGGGCGCGATCGCGGGGGTGTCGGAGATCACCTCGAACAGCACCGTGGGCAACGCGCGCATCACCCTGCAATTCGACCTGTCGCGCTCGATCGACGGCGCGGCGCGCGACGTGCAGGCCGCGATCAACGCGGCGCGCGCCGACCTGCCGACCGACCTCAAGAGCAACCCGCAGTACCGCAAGGTCAACCCGGCCGACGCGCCGGTAATGATCCTGGCGCTGACTTCCGACACGATCGGCCAGGGCCGACTCTACGACGCGGCCTCCAACGTGCTGCAACAGAAGATCTCGCAGGTCACCGGTGTCGGCCAGGTGTCGCTGGGCGGCAGCTCGTTGCCGGCGGTGCGGGTCGAGCTCAACCCGCAGGCGCTGTCGAAGTACCAGATCGGGCTGGAGAGCGTGCGCGCGGCGCTGGCGGCGGCCAACGCCAACTCGCCCAAGGGCGCCATCGAGGTCGGCGAGCTGCGCTACCAGCTCTACACCAACGACCAGAGCCGGGTCGCCAACGACTATCGCGACCTCGTCATCGCCTATCGCAACAACGCCGCGGTGCGCCTGTCGGACGTGGCCGAGGTCATCGACTCGACCGAGGATATCCGCAACGAGGGCCAGTCGAACGGCAAGCGCTCGGTGCTGGTGATCATCTACCTCCAGCCCAACGCCAACATCATCGAGACCGTGGATCGCGTGAAGCAGATCCTGCCCGATTTGCAGGCCGCGCTGCCCAGCGACGTCGACGTCACGGTGGCGACCGACCGCACCACGACCATCCGCGCCTCGCTCAAGGAAGTGGAGCGCTCGCTCACCATCAGCGTGATCCTGGTGGTGCTGGTGACCTTCGCCTTCCTGCGCTCGTTCCGCGCCGGGCTGGTGCCGTCGGTGGCGGTTCCGGTGTCGCTGATCGGCACCTTCGGAATCATGTACCTGATGGGGTTCAGCCTCAACAACCTGTCGCTGATGGCCATGACCATCGCGGCGGGCTTCGTGGTCGACGACGCCATCATCGTGCTGGAGAACATCTCGCGGCACATCGAGCAGGGCATGTCGCGCATGGATGCGGCGCTGCTGGGCGCGCGCGAGGTCGGCTTCACCGTCGTCTCGATGAGCATCTCGCTGATCGCGGTCTTCATCCCGATCCTGCTGATGGGCGGCATCGTCGGCCGGCTGTTCCGCGAGTTCGCCGTGACGCTGTCGATCGCCATCCTGATCTCGATGGTGATCTCGCTCACCACCACGCCGATGATGTGCGCCTACCTGCTGAAGGAGCCGCGCAGGGACGGGCCGGAAGAGAAGAAGCGGCAGAACCGGCTGGCCGCGGCGGCCGAACGCGGCTTCGAGGCGGTGCAGGGCTTCTACGGCCGGACGCTCGGCTGGGTGCTGCGTCATCCGCGCATCACGATGCTGGTGTTCATCGGCACCGTGCTGCTCAACATCCACCTCTATGTCGCGATCCCCAAGGGCTTCTTCCCGCAGCAGGACACCGGCCGTATCGTCGGCGGCATCCGCGCCGACCAGAGCATCTCCTTCCAGTCGATGCGCCGGAAGTTCCGCCAGTTCGTGGCCATCGTGCGCGAGGACCCGGCGGTCGAGAACGTCGTGGGCTTCACCGGCGGCAACCAGACCAACTCGGGCTTCCTGTTCGCGACCCTGAAGCCGCTCAGCCAGCGCGACGTCTCGGCCGACCGGGTGATCGCGCGGCTGCGTGAAAAGCTCACGGTGGTGGCCGGCGCCAACCTCTTCATGCAGGCGGTGCAGGACATCCGGGTCGGCGGCCGGCAGAGCAACTCGCAGTACCAGTTCACCTTGCAGGGCGATTCGCTGCCCGACCTCTATGCCTGGGCGCCCAAGATCACGCAGGCCCTGCAACGCGACACCTCGATCATCGCCGACGTCGACTCCGACCAGCAGCAGCGCGGCCTCCAGGTCAACCTCACGATCGACCGCGACGCGGCGAGCCGGCTGGGCGTCGACACGCGCAACATCTCGGCCACGCTCTACGACGCCTTCGGCCAGCGCCAGGTCTCGACGATCTACAACGCGCTCAACCAGTATCACGTGATCATGGAGGTCTCGCCCGACAACTGGGAGAACCCGGAGTCGCTGAAGGAGATCTATGTCAGCACCTCGGGCGGCGCGATCAGCGGCGCCTCGGCTACGCAGGCGGTGGTCGCAGTAGCGCCGCCTCCGACCGCCGGCGCGTCGTCGACCGGCGCGGACGCCGCCGCGGCGGTGCGAAACCAGCGGACCAACGCCATCGCCGTCAGCGGCAAGGGCTCGGCCTCGACCGGCTCGGCGGTCAGCAACACGGCGGAGAAGATGGTGCCGCTGTCGTCGGTGACGCGCTACGAGTTCGGCACGACGCCGCTCGGCATCAACCACCAGGGCCTGTTCGTCGCCACGACGATCTCGTTCAATCTCCAGCCCGGCAAGACCTTGAGCGACGCGGTGGCCTATGTGAACGACACCATGGCCGAGGTCGGCGCGCCCGCGACCATCCACGGCAAGTTCGCCGGCACCGCGCAGGCCTTCCAGAGCTCGCTCAACAACCAGCTGTTCATCGTGCTGGCGGCACTGGCGGCGATCTACATCGTGCTGGGCGTGCTCTACGAGAGCTACATCCATCCGATCACGATCCTCTCGACCCT
>JAFEFH010000031.1 GCA_018240695.1 Pseudomonadota bacterium
CTTCGGCGTCGTCGGCGGCACGCCGGGCGCGGGCGATCAGCCGGTCGCGTGGGCGGCCCACATCGCGGGCTTCATCTTCGGTCTCGTTGCCATTCGCTTCTTCGTGCCGGCACCGCCGTCGCTCCCGCCCGAGCCGCCGCGGAATCCTGACTGACGGCATGGCCGGCCAGCCGCTTCCGTTCCGGCGCACGCTCTCGGCCAACGTCGTGGCGTTGGCGCCGTCCTACGCCGCGCTCCTCGCTCTCCATATCTGGGGCGGGCTCGCCGGCCGGCCCGCGTTGCTGGCGGCTGCCGGTATCACCGTCGTCACCGTGCTGCTGGTCCAGCGCTATCTTGGCTCGCTCGCGCGCTTTGCGCGCTTCGTCAGCGAACTGTCCGACGTGCAGGAGCCGGTGATGCCCCGCCTGTCCTTCGCGCCCGCGACCGAGGAACTCGCCGCCGCCGCCGCGACGCTCGCGATGGGCTGGCGCCGCCAGCGCGCGGCGATCGACGATCTCGCGGCGTCGGCCCAGGCGATCGTCGACGGCCTGCCCGATCCGCTGATCGCCCTCGACCGTCATCGCCGCATCGTGCGCAGCAACATCGCCGCGCGTCGGCTGCTGGGCGTCATAGCGGGCGAGCGCGACCTGTCGATGACCTTGCGCCATCCCGAGCTGCTGGACGCGATCGACGGGCTGCTGAAACCCGGCGCCGACGGCAATTTCCCGGCGGCCGACCAGATCGCCGTCGAAATCGTGCTGTCGGGCACGCCGGAGCGCGACGTCATCGTGCATGCCCGCCGCCTGCCGCGCGCCGCCGCCGATGGATCGCTGGCGCTGCTGGTGCTGCACGACACGACCGCACTGCGCCGCGCCGAGCGAATGCGCGCCGACTTCGTGGCCAATGCGAGCCACGAACTCAAGACGCCGATCGCGGGCCTCGCCGGCTTCATCGAGACCTTGCGCGGGCCGGCGCGCGACGACGCCGCCGCGCGCGAGCGCTTCCTCGGCATCATGGCCGAGCAGGCCGACCGCATGCGCCGCCTGGTCGACGACCTGCTGATGCTGTCGCGCATCGAGCAGCACGAGCATGCGCGGCCGGCTGGCGCCGTCGATCTCGCCTCCGTGCTGCATGGCGTGCGGGACCTGTTGCAGCTCAAGGCGTCGGCGCGCCAGGTCGCCGTCGAGCTCGAGATCGACGACGCGCTGCCCAAGGCGGTGGGCGACCATGACGAACTCACCATCGTCTTCCAGAACCTGATCGACAACGCGCTGAAGTACGCGCGCGCCTCGACCACGGTGAAGGTGACGGCGCGGCCGCTCGGTCCCGACCATGTCTCGGTCGCGGTCAGCGACGAGGGCGACGGCATCGCCGCGGCCCACCTGCCGCGCCTCACCGAGCGATTCTACCGGGTGGACAATGCCCGCTCCCGCCAGCTGGGGGGCACGGGGCTCGGCCTCGCCATCGTGAAGCATGTGGTGAGCCGCCATCGGGGCCGCCTCGAGATCCAGAGCGTTCCCGGAAAAGGGTCAACGTTTTCAGTGACTTTGCCCGCCGCCTGACCTCCGTCCCCAGGGCCGGCAGACGGTGTCACCGAACTGTCATGGGCCGGTAATAGAAGGGACCCCGAGCGGGCTTACTGCCATCCGCGTCAGTTGAACGAGGAGGGTTATCCAGTGAAATTCACCAAGATTGCTGCCCTGACGGCGGTCGCGCTCTTCGCATCGTCGTGGACGGCGTTCGCCGCCGATCTGTCCGGCGCCGGCGCCACGTTTCCGTATCCGGTCTATGCCAAGTGGGCGGACGCCTACAAGAAGGCGACCGGCATCGGCCTTAACTACCAGTCGATCGGCTCGGGCGGCGGCATCAAGCAGATCAAGGCCAAGACCGTGACCTTCGGCGCCTCCGACGCCCCGCTGCCGGGCAAGGAACTCGACGCCGCCGGCCTCGCGCAGTTCCCGATGGTGATGGGCGGCATCGTGCCGGTCGTGAACATCGACGGCGTGAAGCCGGGCGAGCTGGTCCTCGACGGCCCGACGCTGGCCAAGATCTACCTCGGCGACATCAAGAAGTGGGACGATCCGGCGATCGCCAAGCTCAACAGCGGCGTGAAGCTGCCGTCGAAGGCGATCGCGCTGGTCCATCGCTCGGACGGCTCGGGCACGACCTACAACTTCTCCTACTATCTCTCCGACGTGAGCCCCGACTGGAAGTCGAAGGTCGGCACCAACACCGCCGTGCAGTGGCCGGCCGGCATCGGCGCCAAGGGCAACGAGGGCGTCGCCAACAACGTGGCGCAGACCAAGGGCTCGATCGGCTACGTCGAGTACGCCTACACCAAGCAGAACAAGCTGACCTACACGAAGATGATCAACAAGGACGGCAAGACCGTGTCGCCGACGTCGGAGGCCTTCCAGGCCGCCGCCGCCAACGCCGATTGGAACTCGCAGCCGGGCTTCGGCGTCATCCTCGCCAACCAGCCGGGTGCCGCGTCGTGGCCGATGACCGCCGCGACCTGGATCCTGATCTACAAGAAGGCGCCGGACGCCGCCGCGACCACGGAAGCGCTGAAGTTCTTCGCCTGGTCGTATGCCAAGGGCCAGGACATGGCCAAGGAGCTCGACTACGTGCCGATGCCTTCCAAGACGGTGGGCGACGTCCAGAAGATGTGGGCTTCCGACATCAAGGACGCGAGCGGCAAGTCGCTGTTCTCGCTGACGCAGTAAGGCGCAGGGTTCGGGGAGGGACGCCGGCGGGCGTCCTTCCCCTCCTGTAGCGAGGGGGCGTAAGGTGTCTGAAGTGGCCTTGAACGACACGGTACTGCGGACGGAGGGCGGCGCATCGCGCGCGGCGGTGCTGAAGCGCCTGCGCGTCACCGACAACCTGTTCCGGCTGCTCACCCGCAATGCCGCGCTGTTCGTCCTGGTGATCCTGAGCGGCGTCATCGTGGCGCTGGTGATCGGCGCGCTGCCGGCGCTTCAGAAGTTCGGCATCTCCTTCGTCTTCACCGAGGTCTGGAACCCGGTCACCGAGCAGTTCGGCGCGCTGGCGCCGATCTACGGCACGCTGGTGACCTCGATCATCGCCATGGCGATCGCCGTGCCCGTCGGCATCATGGTCGCCTTTTTCCTCACCGAGCTTTGCCCGAAGTGGCTGCGCCGGCCGATCGCCATCGCGATCGAGCTGCTGGCCGGCATCCCCTCGATCATCTACGGCATCTGGGGTCTCTTCGTCTTCGCGCCGTTCCTCCAGAAGTACGTCCAGCCGTTCCTGATCGACACGTTCGAGAACGTCCCGGGCCTGTCGTCGCTGTTCGAGGGCCCGCCCTACGGCATCGGCATGCTGACCGCCGGGCTCATCCTCGCGATCATGGTGCTGCCGTTCATCACCGCGATCTCGCGCGACGTGTTCGACGCGGTGCCGCCGGTGCTCAAGGAGGCCGCGTTCGGCCTCGGCTGCACGCGCTGGGAAGTGTTCCGCCATGTCGTCCTGCCGTACACGCGCGTCGGGGTGATTGGCGGCGTGATGCTGGGCCTTGGCCGCGCGCTCGGCGAGACCATGGCCGTCACCTTCGTGATCGGCAACGCGCACAAGATCTCGGCCTCGATCCTCCAGCCCGGCACGACGATCTCCGCGTCGATCGCCAACGAGTTCACCGAGGCGGTGAGCGACATGTACACCTCGTCGCTCACTGCGCTCGGCCTCATCCTGTTCGTCATCACCTTCTTCGTGCTGGCGGCGGCGCGCTACATGCTGTCGCGCATCCAGAAGCGCGGAGGCTGATCCCATGGCGAACTTCGCGTCCAATCCGCTCTACGCCCGCCGCCGCCGCGCCGACGCCGTGTCGAAGGGGCTGGCCTATGCGGCGACCGCCTTCGGCCTGGGCTGGCTGGTCCTGATCCTCGGCATCCTGCTGGTGAACGGCATCGGCGGCCTGACGCTCGAGGTCTTCACGCACGACACGCCGCCGCCCGGCTCCGACGGCGGCCTGCTGAACGCCATCGTCGGCAGCCTGTTGATGACGGTGCTGGCGGTACTGATCGGCACGCCGATCGGCGTGCTGGCCGGCACCTACATGGCCGAGTACGGCCGCCACGACCGGTTGTCGTCGATCGTGCGCTTCATCAACGACATCCTGCTCAGCGCGCCGTCGATCGTGATCGGCCTGTTCGTCTACCAGATCATGGTGGCGCCGATGGGCCACTTCTCGGGCTATGCCGGCGCGGTGTCGCTGGCGGTGCTGGTGATCCCCGTCGTCGTGCGCACCACCGAGGACATGCTGAACCTGGTGCCCGACACGATGCGCGAGGCCGCCGCCTCGATCGGCCTGCCGCGCGCCCACATGATCCTCCGCATCGCCTATCGCGCGGCGCGCGCCGGCATCGTGACTGGCGTGCTGCTGGCGGTGGCCCGCGTCAGCGGCGAGACCGCGCCACTGCTCTTCACCGCGCTCAACAACCAGTTCTTCAGCGTCAACATGAACGCGCCGATGCCGAGCCTGCCGGTCGTCATCTTCCAGTTCGCCCTGTCGCCCTACGAGGAATGGCAGCGGCTGGCCTGGACCGGCGCCCTGATCATCACCGTGACCGTGCTGGCGCTCAGCATCGTCGCCCGCTCTCTGACCGCGAGAAAATAGCCATGGCCGCCGTTACCGCCGCGTCTTCGCCGCCCACCAACCCGATGGTCCTGCATGCCGCCACCGGCACCGAGGGTCTGCCCGAGAAAGTGTCGATCCGCGATCTCGAGTTCTTCTACGGCGAGAGCCGCGCGCTCAAGGGCATCAGCCTGCCGCTCTACGCCAACCGGACGACCGCCTTCATCGGTCCGTCGGGCTGCGGCAAGTCCACGCTGCTGCGCATCCTGAACCGGATGTACGACCTCTATCCGAACCAGCGCGCCACCGGACAGGTGCTGTTCGACGGCGAGAACCTGCTCGACGCCAGCCAGGACATCAACCTGCTGCGGGCCCGCATCGGCATGGTGTTCCAGAAGCCGACGCCGTTCCCGATGTCGATCTACGAGAACATCGCCTTCGGCATCCGCCTCTACGAGAAGCTGCCGCGCGCCGAGATGGACGCGCGCGTCGAGTCCGCGCTGCGCCGCGCCGCCCTGTGGGACGAGGTCAAGGACAAGCTCGGCGCCAGCGGCCTCAGCCTGTCGGGCGGCCAGCAGCAGCGCCTGTGCATCGCGCGCACCGTGGCGGTGAAGCCCGAGGTCATCCTGTTCGACGAGCCGTGCTCGGCGCTCGACCCGATCTCGACGGCCAAGATCGAGGAGCTGATCGACGAGATGAAGAAGGACTACACGATCGTCATCGTCACCCACAACATGCAGCAGGCCGCGCGCGTCTCGGACTTCACCGCCTTCATGTATCTCGGCGAGCTGATCGAGTTCGACGAGACCGCGAACCTGTTCACCACGCCGCGGGACAAGCGCACCCAGGCCTATATCACCGGCCGCTTCGGCTAAGAGGGACACGTCATGGCCGACCATATCCTGAAGCGTTTCGACCAGGAGCTCGAGAGGCTCAACGCCACCCTCAACGAGATGGGCGGGCTGACCGAGAGCCAGCTCTCGAAATCCCTCGACGCCGTGCGCGAGCGCGATACGGCACTGGCCGAGGAGGTGATCGCGGCCGACGCGCGCGTCGACCAGCTCGACGCCCAGGTCCAGCAGCAGACCGTGCAGCTGCTGGCGCTGCGGCAGCCGATGGCGGTCGACCTGCGCGTCGTGCTGTCGTCGATCAAGATCGCCGCGGCGCTGGAGCGCATCGCCGACTACGCCAAGAACACCGCCAAGCGCTCGATCGTGCTGACCCAGGGCACCGCGCCGGCCTCGGCGGTCGCCGGCATCGACCGGCTGGGCCGCCTGGTGCGCTCGGCGCTCAAGGACGTGCTCGACGCCTTCGCCGAGGAGGATGTCGACAAGGCGCACGACGTCTGGCAGCGCGACGAGGAGATCGACCACGTCTACACCGGCCTGTTCCGCGAGCTGCTGACCTACATGATGGAAGACCCGCGCAACATCACGGCCTGCACGCATCTGTTGTTCATGGCCAAGAACATCGAGCGCGCCGGCGACCATGTCACCAACATCGCCGAGCTGGTGAGCTTCCGCCGCACCGGCAAGACCTTCGCCGAGGCGCGGCCCAAGGGCAGCAGTTCGCTCTACACCACCGGTGCTTCATGAGCATGACGAGCACGGCTCCCTCGCGCCGCGAGGCGCAGTCGTCCGCGCTGAAGCCGAGGGTGCTGATCGTCGAGGACGAGACGGCGCTGGTCGAGCTGCTGCGCTACAACCTCGAGCAGGCGGGCTTCCGCGTCTCGATCGCCACCGACGGCGAGGAAGCGCTGGCGCTGGTGCAGGAAGACACGCCCGATCTCATCCTGCTCGACTGGATGCTGCCGCTGATGTCGGGCATCGAGGTCTGCCGCCAGGTGCGGCGCCAGACCGCGAGCGCCAACGTGCCGATCATCATGCTGACGGCGCGCGGCGAGGAGGGCGATCGCGTGCGCGGGCTCGACGCCGGCGCCGACGACTACGTCGCCAAGCCGTTCTCGCCCACCGAGCTGGTGGCGCGCATCCGCGCCGTGCTGCGGCGCATCCGCCCGGCGCTGGCCGAGGAGGCGCTGAGCTATGCCGACATCGTCATGGACCTCGTCGCCCATCGCGTGACCCGCGACGGCAAGCCCGTGCATCTCGGGCCGACGGAGTTCCGCCTGCTGCGCCACTTTATGGAGCATCCCGGCCGCGTCTTCTCGCGCGAGCAGCTTCTGGATTCGGTGTGGGGCAAGGACGTCTATGTCGAGGCGCGCACCGTCGACGTGCACATCCGCCGCCTGCGCATCGCGCTCAACGGCCCCGATCAGACCGACCTGATCCGCACCGTGCGGGCCGCCGGTTACGCGCTCGACGCACAAGGCTGATTTCCACAGGCTAAAGTCACCGTTCTGTAGCCTGCCGGCGGTACGGGAAGAGTGCTTGCTCCAGGCCGGCTCGCCCCACGCCCCGCTCCGGAGCAGGCAGGTTCCCCGGCTCGGCTTGATACCCCGCAGCCGCTTCTCCTTCCCCTCCCTCCGTCAGGATGGAGGGGTTTCTTTTGGCTGCTGGCGCCACAGCCAGAGCAGCAGGAGCAGGCCCGGGATCGCGAGCAGGGTCGTGGCCAGCCAGAACGTCGTCCAGCCGGTATGCGCCGCCAGCCAGCCGCCGCCCGACGACATGGCGGTGCGGCCGAAGGCCATCAGCGAGGTCAGCAGCGCGTACTGCGTGCCCGCCATGCCGGCGGTGCACAGGCTCGACAGGTAGCCGATGAAGGCGACGCCGCCCAGCGCGCCGGTGAAGTTGTCGGCGGTGATGGCGAAGGTCAGCACGACGATGTCGTGGCCGGCCTGCGCCTGCCAGCAGAACAAGAGGTTGGTGACGGCCTGGAGGATGCCGGCGACCAGCAGCGACTTGAACAGGCCGTAGCGCGCCACCATGACGCCGCCCGCCAGCCCGCCCAGGATCGTCGCGGCGACGCCGAAGCTCTTGGTGACGCCGAAGATCTCGGGGCCGGTGAAGCCCAGCTCGTTGTAGAACGGCCGCGCCATCTGGCCGCCCAGCGCGTCGCCGTACTTGTAGAGCAGCGCGAACAGCAGGATCACGACCCAGCCGCGATAGGCGAAGAACTCCGCGAACGGCCGCACGACGGCCTCCTTGACCCAGGTGGCCGCCGAATCCGCGGCGCGGTGGATCGCCTGCGGCTCCTCGGCGTAGAGCGTCGTCGCCATGCCGATCAGCGCGAGCGTCGCGATCAGCGACAGCACGACCGGCCAGGGCAGCAGCGAGGGCAGCAGAAGCGCCATCGCGTCGACCACCCACAGCGCGATGCGGTAGCCGAGCTGCGTCGTGGCCGAGCCCGCACCCTGCTCGTCGTCGCGCAGGATCTCGATGCGATAGGCGTCGACGGCGATGTCCTGCGTCGCCGAGAAGAAGGCGATGGTGAAGGCGGCCGCCGCGGTCGCCCACGGCGTGTGCAGCGGATCGCTCCAGCCCAGCGCCACCGTCGACAGCAGGATGCCGACCTGCGTCACCAGCATCCAGCTGCGGCGGCGGCCCAACATCCGGTCGAGCACCGGCAAGGGCATCTGGTCGACCAGCGGCGCCCAGGCGAACTTGAAGGCGTAGGGAATGCCGACCAGTGCGAACAGGCCGATGGTCGTGAGATCGACGCCGACCGTGCTCATCCAGTAGCCGAGCGTCGAGCCGGACAGCAGGAAGGGCATTCCGCTCGAGAAGCCCATCAGCAGGATCACGAGCTGCCGGCGGTCGCGATAGACGTCGGCCGCCGCCAGCCAGCGGCGCCAGAAGGAGGGCGGGACCGGTCGCTGCTCGACGGTCACATCAGGTCCTTGAGCGCCTTCTCGGGCCGCGCGCCGACATGGGAGATGATCTCGGCCGCGGCGATTCCGCCCAGCCGCGCGCACTCGGCGAGCGGCTTGCCGTGGGTGAAGCCGAACAGGAAGCCCGCGGCGTAGAGATCGCCGGCGCCGGTCGTGTCGACCACCTGGGACACCGGCGCGGCAGGAACGGCATGCGTCTCGCTGCCCTTGATCACGACCGAGCCCTTCTCGCTGCGGGTGAGGGCGGCGATCTTGGCTTCCGCGCGCGCCATCTCGAGCGCCTTCTCGAACGAGTCGACCTCGTAGAGCGAGGTGATCTCGCTCTCGTTGCCGAACAGGATGTCGACCTGGTTGCGGATCAGGTCGCGGAACTCGGCGCGATAGCGGCCGACGCAGAACGAGTCCGACAGCGTGATCGAGACCTTGCGGCCCGCGGCGTGCGCGGCATCGAACGCCTTCAGCACGGCCTTCTTGGCCTCGGGGGCGTCCCACAGATAGCCCTCGACGTAGGTGACCTGCGCCGATGCCACCAGCTTGGCGTCGATGTCGTCGGGGCCGAGGCCGGTGCAGGCGCCGAGATAGGTGCTCATGGTGCGCTGCGCGTCGGGCGTGACGCTGATCAGGCAGCGCGCGGTCGCGGGCCCCGAGGTCGCGGGCGGCGTGGCGAAGGAAACGCCGATCGCCTTCATGTCGTGGCCGAACACCGCGCCCAGCTGGTCGTTGCGCACCTTGCCGATATAGGCGCCCTTGCCGCCGAAAGAGGCGACGCCCGCCATGGTGTTGCCGCACGAGCCGCCGGAAACCTCCACGGCGCTGCCCATCGCGCCGTACAGCGCCTCGGCGCGGTTTTCATCGATCAGCATCATGCTGCCCTTGGTCAGCGCGTGCTTGCCCAGGAACGCGTCGTCGGCGCGCGCGATCACGTCCACGATGGCATTGCCGATTCCCAGCACGTCGAAGGCAGCGGATGTCATGAGATCTCCAAAAGATGCATGCCGGGTTTGGTCTCTTCCAGCAGGGTGACGATGCCGGCGACCGTGAACGGCACGTCGGCGCGCAGAGTGGTACGGTCGATGGCGAGCGAACGCAATCCCATCTCGCAGACGATGAAGCGCACGCCGAGCTCGACACAGGCCTGAAGCAGCGTCTCGAAATCGCCGACGCCGCGCGCGCGGTTCTCTGCGTCGCGACTCCAGTCCTCGAGCGCGGGCGGCGGGCCGGTGAGCGCGCGGATGCCGGCCATGGTGAAGAACAGCACGGCTTGCCTGTTCACCGCGACGGCGGCGCTGGCCATCGCCAGCGCATAGTGCACGTCCTCGTACTTGCCGGAGCGGACGATGATCGAGAGGCCGCCCCCCGGAACCAGATCGCTCATGCGGCCCCGCAGGTCGGGCAGTCGGGTCGCTTGGCCACGGCCATCTCGTCGAACGATCCCGCCAGCGCGTCGTACATCACCAGGCGGCCGGAGAGCGAGCGGCCGACGTTCAGGATTTCCTTCACGACTTCGGTCGCCTGCATCGAGCCCAGGGTCCCGGCGAGCGCGCCCAGCACGCCCGCCTGCGCGCAGCTCGGCACGGCATCTTCCGACGGCGCCTCGGGAAAGAGGCAGCGCAGGCAGGGATGGCCCGCGCCATGGAAGGCCTTGTAGGTCGAGATCTGGCCGTCGAAGCGCAGGATCGCGGCGGAGACCAAGGTCTTCTTCAGGCGATAGCAGGTGTCGTTGACGAGGTAGCGCGTGGCGAAGTTGTCGCTGCCGTCGGCCACGATGTCGTAGCCCGCGACGATCTCCCCGGCGTTGGCGGCCGTCAGCCGCTCGCCGTGCGCGCGCACCGTCACCTCGGGGTTGATCTCGAGAAGCGTGCGGCGGGCGCTCTCGACCTTGGTGGTGCCGATGTCGGCGGTGCGGTGGATCACCTGGCGCTGGAGGTTCGAGAGGTCGACCGTGTCGTCGTCGATCACGCCCAGGGTGCCGATGCCGGCGGCGGCGAGATACTGCAGCAGGGGTGCGCCCAGCCCACCGGCGCCGATCACCAGCACCTTGGCCGCGATCAGGCGCGCCTGACCGATGCCGCCGATCTCGGCCAGCACGATGTGCCGGGCGTATCGCCGGATTTGCAGTTCCGTCATGTCCGGGAGGGCCGTCATTGGCGTGCTTATAGCATGGGCCGGCGGGTGATTGACTGCTACACCCGCCCGCAATGACCGCCGCTCCCGCCCCCGCGCCAGGGTCCGCACCAGAGGCCGCGCGCCCGACCCTGACGCCGCTTCTGCTGGGCCTGCTGGCGCTGCTGTCGGCGTTCACGCCGCTGTCGATCGACATGTACCTGCCGGCGCTGCCGGTGATCGCCGTCGACCTCAAGGGCAGCACCGGCGACATCCAGCTCACTTTGTCGGCCTTCATGATCGCCTTCGGCTTCGGGCAGATCTTCTACGGTCCGGCGGGCGATCGCTTCGGCCGCCGGCCCGTCATCCTGTGGGGCCTCGCCGTCTACGTGCTGTGCAGCCTGGGCTGCATGCTGGCGGCGGTGGCAGGGCACCTGATCCTGCTGCGCTTCCTTCAGGGGCTCGCGGCCTGCGGCGGCGTCGTGCTGGCGCGCACGATGGTGCGCGACCTCGCCGAGCGCGACCAGGCGGCGCGCGCCATGTCGCTGATGATGGCCTGCACCTCGATCGCGCCGATGCTGGCGCCGCTGATCGGCGGCCAGGTCCTGTGGTTCCTGGGCTGGCGCGCGATCTTCTGCGTGCTGGCGGCGGCGGGCGTGATCGCCTTCACCTTCGCGGCGCTGCGCCTGCCCGAGACGCTGCGGCCGGAGTACCGCCAGCCGCTCAAGATCTCGGCGATCCTGAAGCGCTACGGCGAGCTGGTGCGGCACGTGGCGTTCCTCGGCTACGCCTTCACCGGCGCCTTCCAGTTCTCGGCGCTGATGTCGTTCCTGTCGGGCTCGCCCTTCGTGTTCATCGAACGCTACGGCATCGCGCCACGCCTCTACGGCGTGATCTTCGGCGGCATGGTGGCGTTCATGACCATTGGCAGCCTGCTCAACGCCCGCTTCGCGCCGAAGTTCGGCGCCGACCGCATTCTTCGCTACGCCGTCATCGTGCCGGCGGTGTGCGGCTCCTCGGCGCTGGTGCTCGGCCTGATCGAGGCGCGCTACGGCACGATCGGCATGTGGCCGTTCCTGCTGTGCTTCGGGCCGCAGATCGCGACCATCAGCATGATCGCGCCCAACTCGACGGCGCTGGCGCTGCAACGCTATCCGCACATGGCCGGCACGGCGTCGTCGTTGATGGGCGTGATCCAGTTCGGCATGGGCGCGCTGTTCGGCGCCGTGGTGGGCCAGACGCTCGACGGCACGATCGCGCCGATGACGATGGCGATGGGATTGGCCGGCATGCTGTGCTTCGCCGCCAACCGGCTGCTGGTGCCGCGCTATTAGTCCTGCTGCGCCAGCATGCGCTCGATGAGGGCCGTCAGCTCGACGAAGGAATAGGGCTTGGTCAGCCGCGGCACGTCGACGATCTCGGTGCCGTTCTTCCAGCCCGCGCCCGAGGCGAGCACCACCTTGAGCCCGGGCCGGTCGCGGCGGATCGCGCGGGCGAGCGCCAGGCCGTCCATGGTGCCGGGCATGTTCACATCGGAGAAGACCAGGACGACCGAACGGTCCGCCGTCAGCGCCCGCAGCGCCTCGTCGGCATTTCCCGCCTCGATCACCGCGTGTCCGGCGTCGCGCAGGTGCAGCGCGACGGCCGAGCGGATGAGGATCTCGTCCTCGACCACAAGGATGGTGCGCCGATTCTCCGCCCTGGTCCCTGCCGCGACAGGGTCCTGTTCCCCAGTCATTCTTGTTTACCGACCGACGCTGACACGGTTGCCCGGTGGGGGCTGAGACCACCGACTCCGTCACTATCCACCTCTTGGCACCGCTTGTCACGAAACCGTTCGATTTCGAACAAAGGGAACTTCCCAAGGGGCTCGACGTTATAGGCGCCGTGAAAATGCCGCCCGCCCTTCTCGTGGTCGAACCCGACATCGTCATCCGCCTGGCGGTGGCGGCCTATCTGCGCGAGTGCGGCTATGCGGTGACCGAGGCCGGCACGACCGACGAGGCCACGGCGCTGCTGAAGTCGGGCACGAAGATCGACGTCGCGATGATCGACGTGGAGGCCACGGGCGAGCTCGACGGCTTCGGGCTTGCGCAATGGATGCGTGCCAACGCGCCCGCTCATGCGCCCGCCAAGATCGTGCTGACTTCGGGCATTCACCGCACCGCCAAGGATGCCGCCTGTCTGTGCGAGGAAGGCCCGACGCTGCACAAGCCCTACGATCACCAGAATCTCGAACGCCACATCCGCGAGCTGCTGGCGCGCTGATCGCTCTCGTCAGCCGAACAGCCACGCTGCGGCGAGCGCGACGCCCAGCGCCGGCGGCATGACAAGACATCCCAGGGCGAGAAATCTCACGGCGCTCACGCGATGGCCTTCGCGGCGCAGCGCGGCGAGCCACAGGATCGTCGCCAGGGAGCCCGAAACGGAAAGGTTGGGGCCGAGATCGACACCTATCAGCACGGCACGAACGAGCGGCTCCGGGACATGCGCGGCCTGCACGGCACTGCCGGCAATCAGTCCCACGGGCAGGTTATTCATCAGGTTGCTGGCGACGGCCACGACACTCCCGGCGGTCCAGCTTGCGAATGCTACGGAGCGCACAGCCTCCGCCTCCAGGCCGGAAGCGAGCAGGGCGATCGCACCGGTCTTGGCCAGGGCCTCGACGACGACGAACAGGCCGGCGACCAGCGGCAGGACGCTCCACGAGATTCCGCGCAACGTTCGCCACGGCTTCCTGCGCTCGACGAACAGCACGACTGCGGCCGTGATCATGCCGAGGAGTGCCGTCGGCAGGCCGAGCGGCTGGTCGCACGCCGATACCGCCAGGAGCGCGGCGGCGGTCGCCGCGATGCCGGCCGCCGCGTATCGGCCGCCCTGCGACAGGCAGGGCTGCGGCACGTCGGTCGCCACGGACTGGCGCAGGGAGGCGCGCTGGGTCCAACGCAGCATCAGATACGTGACGACGATCGAAGCGACGGAGGCGGCGGCGTAGAGCGGCAGCCATTGCAGCAGCGACGGCATGCGACTGCCGTAGATCACCAGGTTGGCGGGATTGGAAATGGGCAGCACGAACGACGCGGCATTGGCCACGAAGGCGCATGTCAGCAGATAGGGGAGCGGATGCTTCACCTTCGCCGTCCTGGCGGCCGCCGCCACCGCGGGCGTCAGGACGACGGCCGTGGCATCGTTCGACAGGAAGATCGTGACCAGCGTGCCGACGCCGTAGATCAGCAGGAACAGCCGGGTTGCCGAGCCGTTCGCCCGGCGCGTGGCGTGGGCCGCCATCCAGTCGAACAGGCCGGCCTCGCGCGCCGTCTCCGAGAGCAGCATCATGCCGACGAGGAAGAGATAGACGTCGGTTCCACGAGAGACACCAGCCAGCGCCTCTTGCGGCGAAAGCAGATGCAGCGCGATCAGAACGATTGCCCCGGCAACGGCCCAGATCGCCTCCGGCCAGTGGAAGGGGCGCAGGATCACGGCCGCGGTGGTCGCCGCTGCGACGACCCAGGTCAGCGTCTCGCTTGTCACGCCATGCTTTCCGCGGGGCCGGCGACAGTGCGGTCGGGCGGCCGCGCGCAGGCCGGACGCAGCAGCGGCGCGAAAGCCAGCCACAGCGCGATCGAGCCGAAGGCGAAGCCGCCGAGGATGAGGAACATCGGGCCGTAGCCCAGCGATTGCGCGATCCATCCGCCGAGTGCGGGGCTGCACGAGGCGCCGAGGCCCTGGACCGTCATGACGGCGCCCTGACCGACGTTGATCCGGCCGGTGCCGCTCAGGATGCGCGCGACGAGGCCCGGTACCGCCACGCTTTGCAGTCCGGCGCCGACGCCATCGAGGATTTGCACCGGGTACACGCCCCATTCATCGATATAGCCGGCGGCGATCAGGCCGCGCACCGGCAGCGCCACGAACGAGATCAACAGCACCATCCAGTAACCCGATCGCTCCGCCATGCGCATGGCGACGATCGACGCGCCGATCATGACGGTCTGGGCGACCACGATAGTGATGGCGACGAAGCTTGCCGGCTCGATCTGCTTGGCGGCGACGACGGCCAGTCCATAGAGCGGCAGCATCGCGCCGTTGCCGAGATGGAAGAGAGCGAGCGCCGCGGCGAGCACGAGCAGCGGCTTGCAGTCGAGCAGCACGCGAAAGCCGCTCGCCTTGCCATCGGTGTCGATGTCGTCCTCCAGGCCGCGGGCGGCGCGATCGTCGATCCGCTCGCGCGGGATCATCAGCACCGACAGTATCGACAGGACCCCGAACGCGGCGGCGAGGAGAAAGACGGCCGTGAAGCCGTACAGCCACCCCAGCAGGCCGGAGAGCGCCGCGCCGACCACGTTGCCCGCGTGGTTGAACGCCTGGTTGCGGCCGTTCTGGCGATTGAATCCCGCCTGCCGTGCAAGGCCAAGCGTGATGCCGGCGACCGCCGGGCCGATCGCCGCGCCGGCGATCGCGGTGGCAACCTGAGACAGCGCCACCAGCCAGAATTCCTGCGAGAAAAGAACGATCGCCGAAGCCGCCAGGACGCAAATCCCCGGAATGACGACGAAGGCGCGCTTGTGGGTCGTCTCGTCGACCAGCGCGCCGGCCGGCGCCGTCATCACCATGCCGGCGATACCGCCGATCGTCATCACCGTGCCGATCCATCCGCTCTGCCAGCCGTGCGCCAGAAGGAACACGCCGAGGAATGGCCCGATCCCGGCCTGCATGTCGGCCATGAAGAAGTTCAGCGCCTCGAGCGGGCGGCGGATCGATGGGTCGAGTGCGGGCGGCGCCGGCGCTGTCGGGGGAGAGGACAAGGATGCCACGACGGCTCTTTCACCGGGTCTGCTGTGCCAGGGGCAGACGCAGCGCAACGCGAAGACCCTGTCGGGGTGCCGCGGCAAGAACGAGCGTGCCGCCGTAGAGTTCCACGATCTCGCGCGTGATCGACAGTCCGAAGCCGAAGCCGGGGGCGGCTTCGTCGAGCCGGTGCCCCGGCTGCATGACCTGCGGGATCTGCTCGGCCGAGAGGCCGGGCCCGTCGTCCTCGATCGTGAGAATCGCGAAGCGGTCCTCGGTCGCGGCACTCACCGAAACCGTGCGTCGCGCCCACTTGAACGCATTGTCGAGCAAGTTGCCGGCGATCTCGTCGAAGTCCTGCGCCTCGCAGGCGACGGCCAGATCGCCGGGAACGTCCGTCGTGAGGGAGATGCCGCGGTCGGCATGGACCTTGTTCAGCACGGCGCCGAGGGCCGCGAGGGCCGGTGCGACCGCCGTCCGGGCGCGTACCGGCCCGCCTAAAGCCGCCGCCCGGGCGCGCCCGAGATGGTGGCGAATCCGGCGTTCCATCAGGTCGACCAGATCGGCCAGCTCGCGACCGGACATACCGCTCGACGACAGCGCGACGCTCAGTGTCGCCAGAGGGGTCTTGAGACCGTGTGCGAGATTGGCGACATGGGCGCGCGCGCGTTCGAGGGTTGCCGCATTCTCGCGCAGAAGCGCATTGAGCTCGGAGACGAGCGGGCGGACTTCGGCGGGCTGGTCTTCGGGCAGTTGCTCGCGTCGTCCCGCGCGCACCTCGGCGACGGCGCGACGCAAGCGGTCGAGCGGCCGCAGGCCGAGGCGCACTTGCAGGACGATCGCGATCACCAACGCCGCACCCAGCACGGCGAGCGACAGGCCGAGCGTCGTCATCGCCTCACCCAGCGGCCCCAGCACGGCGGCGCGCGGTGCGGCGGCGACGATCTCGACCGGCACGCCGGCGACGCTCAGCTTCAGGATCCGGAAATGCAAAGGCTGGTCGTTCGGCCCCATTCCATCCGCCGGACGCGGCGGCGGTGGGCGTCCCGGGGGCGGCGGTGGCGGAGGCGGGAAGGGCAACGACAAGGCCGCGACGTCGAGCGTTCCCGCATTCAGGGCGCGCGAGCGCAGGACGTTTTCCGGACCGGTGATCTGCCAGTACCAGCCGCGGCCCGGCCGATCGAACGGCGGGCCGTCGCCGCTGCCGGTCAGCGACAGCGTGCCGGCCGTATCGGCGCGCAGCATCGACGCCAGGAACGCCACCTGCGTGTCGAGGCGCTGGTCGACCTGACCCTGGATGAAGCGATGCAGGACGAAGCCGATCACGATCGCGGCCAGGATCAGCGCCAGCGCGATGAACGCCGATGCCGCGAGCAGCAGCCGCCGGCCGAGGGAGGCGTCGGCCTTCATGCCGAGGGCACCGCGATCAGGCGATAGCCGCGTCCGCGCACCGTCTCGATCGCGTCGCGCCCGATCTTGCGCCGCAGACGGGCGATGATGACCTCGAGCGAATTGGAGTCGGTTCCGACGTCGCCTTCGTAGACCTTCTCGGTGAGATCGCCGCGCTCGATCACCACATCCTTGCGCAGGACAAGGCATTCGAGGACCCGCCATTCGAGCGCGGTGAGCTTGAGCGGCAATCCGTCGAGCTCGAAGACGCCGGTCTGGGCGTCGAAGCTGAGGGCGCCGCAGGCGATGCGGGGCGCCGCGTGTCCGGCCGACCGCCTGACCAGCGCCCGCAACCGCATGATCAGCTCCTCGACCCGGAAGGGCTTGGTCAGATAGTCGTCGGCGCCGGCCTTGAAGCCATCGACCTTGTCGGTCCAGGCGTCGCGCGCGGTGAGAATCAGGACGGGCAATTGCCGGCCGGCCTTGCGCCACGCACGCAGCACCTCGGCACCGGGAACCTTCGGCAGCCCGAGATCGAGAACCGCGGCGTCGTAGGCTTCGGTCTCGCCCATGTGCTGGCCGTCGACGCCGTTGCCCGCGACGTCGACCGCAAATTTCTCGACGCGCAACGCCTGGACGATCTTCTCGGCCAACAGGCGGTCGTCTTCGACCAACAGGACTTTCATGCGCTGTCGAGCTCCAGATCGAATCTTATCGCCACCGCAGTAGCGGGGGGAAGCTTAACGCAGCCTGAACCGGACGGTTCAGCGTGGCTTTAGGGGCGCTCCCTATGTTGTCGCCATCGCAACATTCACAGGAGGCGAAAATGACGATCAACTCGATAGTACCAATGCAGCAGAAGCCGCGACGCGGCAGGTTCCTGGCGGCAACGGCGTGCGCGCTGATTGCAGCCGGGATCGGCGGCATCGCCGTCGCCCAGACCCCGCCCGCACCGCCGGCGCCACCGGCCGTCGGCACCGCTCCTCCGCCGCCCCCGTCGCCCGGCCAGCCACAGGCCGTGATGCTCCTGACGCCGGTTGCCATCGGCAAGCTCCAGGCCGCCGATGTGGTCGCCGTGAAGGGCAGTGTCGCGGAGATCTACGGCAACAAGTTCATCCTGCAGGACGACAGCGGGCGCATGCTGGTCGATCTCGGTCCCCAGGGTGACGACGGCAACGTGGTGACCAAGGACGAGCAGGTGTCGGTCCAGGGCCGCTTCGATCGCGGCTTCATCGCCGCCCAGGTCGTCGCCCATGCCGACGGCCGCAACCAGGCCTTCGGGCCGCCCCGTCCGCCGCGCCCGGACCTTGCGGATCGCGGTCCCGATCGCGGCCCGGATCGGGGCCCCGGCCGCCGCCCGCCCCCGCCGCCGCCGCGCTGAACGCGCAAGCACGCCTTTGTCGGCCGGAGCGACCCTGTTGCTCCGGCCGTCGCTATCCTCTTCCAGAATGGAGCCCGTCATGCCCGGTCATCACATCGTCGTTTCCGGAAAGATCATTCATCTTTTTGCCCATCGCTTCGTCGTCGAGACCGCCGCCGGCGCGATCCTGGCCGACGTGACGCCGGCGGGGCTGGAGCGGATCGCCTTGCGCGTGGGCGACAACGTCACGCTCGCGGGCGAGATGAAGCCGTCCGAACTCAAGGTCGTCCGGCTTACGCGGGACAACCGCACGATCGAGATCGAGCACAAGAAGAAGCCGCCTCACGATCACGCGCCGGCCGACCCGCAGATCGTGCTCAAGGCTGCCCGTGCGGCGGGGTACGAGCCGCTCGCGGCGCCGCGGCGCAAGCCCAAACATTTCGAGGTCCTCGGCCGCCGCGATGGAAGCCTTGCCGAGCTGCACATCGAGCTCGACGGCCACATCCGCAAGACCAAGCCCGCGACGGCGGGCGATCCGAAGTGGGACCGGGCGGTCTAGCGCTTGAGGTCGATCACCAGCATGTCGCCGTTGTCGGTGCCGGCGGCGAGCGACGCGCCGTCGGGCGACCAGGCGAGGCAGGTGACGGCATTTCCGTCGACCATGCGGATCACCGCCGAGCGCTTGCTCTTGATGTCGCCGACCTGCACCTCGCCGGAATCGTAGCCGCCGGCCACATACTCGGCCGTCGGATGCGCGGCGATCACGGTCATCAGCCCGGCGCCTTCGTCGCCGAACTGCAGCGGCGGCTTGCCCTCGGGGCCCTTGCCCGCGAACGGCCAGGCGGTGAAGACCGGCTGCGACGACGTGTAGAGCCAGCGCGCGTCGGCCGACCAAGACAGCGACTTCACCTTGGCGGGATAGCCCTGCATGCGCATGTCGGTCGCCTGTGCGATGCGCCAGACGTGGATGTCGTTTTCCTGCGTGCCGGTGGCGATGAACTTGCCGTCGGTGCTCCACTTCAGCGCGACGTGGCTGCCGCGCCACTTGAAGGATCGCGGCGGCAGGGTGACGGCGCCGATGCTCCAGACCGTGATGCCGTCATAGTGCGCCGCGCCGATGCGGCTGCCGTCCTTGCTGAAGTCGACGCTCGTCACCGTGCTCTGGTGCGGCCCGAACTCGCGCGTCGCGCCGGTCTTGTCGACCAGCAGCGCCATCTTGCCGACCGACGCCGCGATCGCGCCGGTCGCGCGATGGGCGGCCAGCTTGTCGATCCACTTTCCCTTCTGGTTGACGATCTCCACCGCGCCGCCGTCGAGCGCGATGCGCAGCAGGCGGCCGTCGTCGCCGCCCGAGACGAAGCCGTCGGTCGTGGGATCGCCGATCAGCGACAGCACCGCGCCCTTGTGCTGCGGCTCGGCCGCCGCCGTGGCCGGTGGCTTCGGATCGGCGGGCAGCAGCCGCACCTGGCCGTCGCCCAGGCCAAAGCCCACGGTCGTGCCGTCACGGCTGAAGGCGCAGGCGGCGACCGGCGCGTCGGACGGCACCGAGCGCGTGAACGGCAGCGTGTTGCGCCACGCCGGATTTCCGAGGTCGAGCTTCACGGGCTTATTTCAGGCAGTCTTCGAAGCCGCGCTTCAGGTTCTCGGCATCGAGGTTGCGGCCGATGAAGACCAGTTTGCTCATGCGCTTCTCGCCGGCCTTCCAGGGCGAGCCCCAATCGGCGTCCATCATCATGTGCACGCCCTGATAGACGTAGCGCTTGGGCGCGCCGTCGATCGACAGGATGCCCTTGCTGCGCAGGATGTCGCCGCCCTTGAGCTGGAGCAGCGCGCCCATCCACTTCTGGAACTTCTCGGTGTCGACCGGCCGGTCGCTGCTGAACGACAGGCTCGCGACCTCCTCGCCGTGATTGTGGTCGTGGCCGTGCTCGAGGAAGTCGGGTTCGTGCTCCAGGATGCGCTTCAGGTCGAACGCGCCCTTGTCGAGGATGGCGTCGAGCTCGATCTTGCTCTTCTGCGTACGATGGATGCGGGCATAGCGGTTGATCGCGTGGATCTTGCCCTCGACCTTCTCGAGTTCGTCCCCGCTCACCAGGTCGGTCTTGTTGAGCAGGATGACGTCGGCGAAGGCCACCTGCTCCTCCGCCTCGGTGCCCTGCTCGAGCTGGCCGAGGAAGTGCTTGGCGTCGACCACCGTCACGATCGCGTCGAGGCGCGTGCGCGCCTTCACGTCGTCGTCGGTGAAGAAGGTCTGCGCGACCGGGCCGGGATCGGCGAGGCCGGTGGTCTCGACCAGGATGCCGTCGAACTTGTCCTTGCGCTTCATCAGACCTTCGATGATGCGGATCAGGTCGCCGCGCACCGTGCAGCAGATGCAGCCGTTGTTCATCTCGAACACTTCCTCGTCGGCGTTCACCACGAGGTCGTTGTCGACGCCGAGCTCGCCGAATTCGTTCACGATGACGGCGTACTTCTTGCCGTGCTGCTCGCTCAGGATGCGGTTGAGGAGCGTGGTCTTGCCGGCGCCGAGATAGCCGGTGAGCACGGTGACGGGCACTTGCGCTTGAGCCATAGGAACCTCTGGGGAAACCCCGGAAAATTGGCCCCTGAGATAGGGTGCGCCGGGCGGTTAGTCCAGCCGCCACGCGGTTCGTTCGGCCGCGGTCGAAGGATCGCCGCACGGCCGGCGTGGTAACAGGGAGCCATGACCCGGGTCTTCCACGGCTGGCGCATGGTCGCCGCCTGCGTCGTTACCGCGCTGTTCGCCAATGCGCTCGGTCTGTTCGGCGCGGGCGTCTATCTGCACCAGCTCGTCGAGCACAAGGGCTGGCCGACCGGGCTGGTCTCCGGTGCGATCACCCTGTTCTACGTCGTGAGCGCGCTCCTGCTGATTCCGGTGGGCGACATCATCGCACGCTTCGGGGCGCGGCCGGTGTTCACGGGAGGCTCCCTCGCGCTCGCCGTCGGTGTCGCCGGCATGGGCCATGTCGACACGCCGGCAGAGGCCTATGCGGCGTTCTTCGTCATGGGCATCGGCTGGGCCTGCCTGTCCCTCGCCGCGGTCGCGACCACACTCGCGCCGTGGTTCGAGAAGCATCAGGGCCGCGCCGTGTCGATCGCCTCGCTGGGTGCGAGCTTCGGTGGCATGACCGGCGTGCCGATCCTGCTGTTCGGCATCGCGCACCTGGGTTTCGCCGCGACCACGACGACAGCAGCCGTCGTGGCTCTGCTCGTGCTGTTGCCGTTGTCGTGGTTCGTGATCAAGCGGCGGCCGCAGGATCTCGGCCTGCTGCCCGATGGCGCGGAGGGGCATCACGCCGCGCGCGCGGCCTCGGCGCCGGCCGTGCGCTGGACTCGGGCGGAAGCGTTGTGGACCGTGTCGCTCCAGAGCGTGATGGCGGGCTTCGGTCTCGCCATGCTGGTCCAAGTCGGCTTCATCACGCATCAGGTGACATTGCTCTCCGGCGTGCTGGACGCGGCCGGCACCTCGGCCACGGTCTCGGCAACGGCGGTCTCCGCGCTGGTGAGCCGGCTGCTGCTGTCGCGCTTTGCCGACCAGATCGATGCGCGCGTGACGGCGGCCCTGGTGCTGCTGTGCGCGGCTCTTTCGCTCGTGGTACAGGCGCTGCTGCCGGAGCCGGCCGTGATGGTCGCCGCCAGCCTCTTGTTCGGCGCGACCATCGGCAACACCACGACACTGGCGCCCATCATCGTGCGCCGAGAGTTCGGTGCGGCATCGTTCGGTGCGGTGTTCGGCGTGGCCTCGTGCGTCATTCAGCTCCTCACCGGCCTTGGCCCGAGCTTCTATGGGCTGCTGCACGATGCCTATGGCGGCTACGGCATGCCGTTGATGCTCGCCGCCAGTCTCGACCTGGTGGCATGCGTGCTGATCCTCAGTGGCCGGGACAGGCGCTCCCGTTCAAAGCGTCATTAGGTTGTTCGCGCGGCACTTGCCGCAGACGACGAGAAGGATTGGGGCCTGACGCCCGCGTGGGCCGCGCAGGAACCTTCTGTCGCAGACCGCCGCGCCGGGCGTTTCTGCGCTTTCGTGGTTCGTCTACGGCAAATGGACGGATGCACAGGTCGAGCGGATCGAGCGATTGCGTAATCGCTGAGGCGGACTAGAGTCGCGTCATGATCGACAGACGCCACTTCCTCGCCGTCACCACGGCCGCGCTTGCCGCCGGTCGTTCCGCCCACGCCCAGACCGATGCGTGGCCCAGCAAGCCGCTGCGCTTCGTGGTGGGATTCTCGGCCGGCTCCACGCCCGACCTGATCGCGCGCACCATCGGCGATCCGCTGGCCAAGCTGACCGGCCAGCCGGTCGTCGTAGAGGACAAGCCGGGCGCGAGCGGCAACATTGCCGCCGACATCGTGGCCAAGGCCAGGGACGATCACACGGTCGGCGTGATGATCAACCTCAACCTCACGACCGCCAAGCTGCTCAATCCCGCGTTGACCTTCGATCCGCACAAGGACCTCGCGCCGGTCTGCCTGGTCGGCACGGGCCCGCTGGTCATCACGCTGGCGCCGCGCTGGAAGGGCAAGGCCGATCTCAATTCGTTGACGGCCGCCGGCGCCAAGTTGAATTACGGATCGGTCGGGGTGGGCTCGATGGGCCATCTCGGCATGGAGATCCTGAGCGCACGGCTCGGCACCGCGCCCACGCACGTGCCCTATCCGGGCAACCCGCAGGTGTTGCAGGCGCTGGCCAACAACGAGGTCGATGTCGGCCTGATCCCGGCCGGCCTCGCCATGCCGCAGGTCCGCGCCGGCAAGGTCGAGGCGCTGGCCGTCGCCGCGAGCCATCGCAGCGATCTGGCGCCGGGCGTTCCGTCGCTGGCCGATCTCGGCATCAAGGATCTCGACATCGAGGTCTGGGTCGGCATCGCGGTGGCGTCGAGCATGCCCGCGGCCCATCGCAAGAAGCTCGAGAAGCTGGTGATCGACATCCTGCGCACGCCGGAGGTGCGCAAGCAGCTCGGCGTCCAGGGCTGGGATGTGGCGGCGCTTCCGGCCGATGCCTTCGCGCGCCGCATCGAGGCCGAGACCGCCGTGATGGGCAGGATCATCGAGAAGCAGAACATCCGCGTGAACTGACATGCCCGCCGTTGCCGAACCCTACGACGTCGCGGTCGTCGGTGGCGGCAGCGCCGGAGTGGCGGCCGCCATCGCCGCCGCGCGCTGCGGCGCGCGCACCGTGCTGGTCGAGCGCGCGGGCTGCCTCGGCGGCGCCTCGACCTTGCGGGGCGTCATCACCTATTGCGGGCTCTACACGCTGGGCGAGACGCCGCGTCAGGCTGTGGCCGGCATCGCGGACGAAGTGCTGGCGGGCTTGCGCGTGCTGGGCGCCGTCACCCCGCCGCAGCGTCATCGCGGGGTCTTCGTGGTGTTCGATCCCGAAGGCGTGAAGCGTGTGCTCGATCGGCTGTGCGCGGACGCGGGTGTCGAGGTTCTGCTGCACGCCTTCGTCACCGGGGCGACCCGCCGGGACGGCCGCGTGAGCGGCATCACCTACAACGACCATGGCGGCGCGCATACGCTGACGGCCAAGGCCTTCGTCGATGCGAGCGGCGAGGGCGATCTCGCGGCGCTGGCCGGCGCCGCGACGCGCTACGGCAACGACGGCGCCGTGAACCTCGGCACGCTCGGCACGCGCTTCGGCGGCGTGCCGCCCGGTCTCAAGATCACCGCCGACGAACTCGCCGCGGCCGTGCAGGCGGCGCGGGCCGCGGGCAAGGGGCCGTTCACCAAGGAGAAGAGCGTCGTCACGCGCCTGCCGCTGTCGGGCGACATCGTCTGTTACGTCGCCTCCGAGCGCTACGACCCGCGCGACGTGGTGAGCCTCAGCAACGCCGAGCGCCATGGCCGCGAGCAGGCCTGGGCCTATCTCGAGGTGATCCGCAGCTTCCCCGGCTGCGAGAGGGCCTATCTCGCCTCGACCGGCCCGAGCTTCGGCACGCGCGAGTCGCGCCACCTCGATGGCGTGCGCCAATTGAAGTGGCAGGACGTCGTCGACGGCCGCGCGGTCGAGGACGGCATCGGCCTTGGCGCCTGGGGTGTCGAGTGGCACGACCGCAAGACGTTCGAGAGCACGTTCGCCTATCCGCCGGACATGGGCTGCTTCGAGATCCCGCTCGGCTGCCTCGCCAGCGTCGACACGCCCAACCTGTTCGCCGGCGGCCGGATCATCGATGCCGACCAGCGGGCCGGCGCCAGCGTGCGCGTCATGGGCACGGCTTTCGCCACGGGTCAGGCCGCGGGCGTGGCGGCGGCCTGTGTCGCGGGCGAGGGCACCGCGGATGTCCGCACGGTGCGGACCCGGCTGCTCGGCCAGGGCGCGCTGCTCGATCCCAAGGCGGTGATGGGCTAGCGCCAAAGACGAAGGGCCCGGTCGTTGCCGACCGAGCCCTTTGCTTTAGGTGGTGGAGCCAGTCGGGATCGAACCGACGACCTCTACAATGCCATCGTAGCGCTCTCCCAGCTGAGCTATGGCCCCGAAATCCTGATGGCGGCGCGAGGTATAATTCGTGCCTCGCGCCTTGGCAACCGCGTCTGGTGGCGCGGCTGCGATCCCGACCTAGCGGTCGTTCTCGCCCTTGTCGTCCTCGACCGTGACCTCGATGTCGTCGGCCTCGTCCGCCAGGTCGTCGGTGTCCTCGATCGCATCGTCGGCCTCGGTATCCGACAAATCGTCGTCGTCCGCCGAATCCTCCAGCTTCTTGTTCTTGGCCGCCGCTGCCTTCGCCGCCGCTGCCGCCGCCGCGGCAGCCGCTGCCGCCTGAGCCGCCGTCTGACGGCCGCGACGGACCTTCACGAAGTCCTCCCGGTCGTGCTCACGGCCGCACTTGGGGCATTTGATGGGGCTCTTGTTGAGGTCGTAGAAGCGCGCTGCACAGTTCTGGCAGGTGCGCTTGGTGCCCCAGGATGCCTTGACCACGCTGGTTCTCCCGGAAATTTCGCTGAAAACGGGCGTCACACCCGCGAGGGAGCGCGTATGTCATGGGCTTTTCACCCTGTCAAAACCAAATTCCGGCATGGTACGAGGGCGCCCTGTCGCAAATGGAGAATGTCCTGTCCGGTTCAGCCTCTCCGGCCAAACTGATCGCCCGCCCGGTTCCCCGCCTGACCGGCCGTGTCCGGGCCCCCGGCGACAAGTCCGTTTCCCACCGGGCGCTGATGTTCGGCGCCCTTGCGCTCGGCGAAACTGTGATTTCCGGCCTGCTGGAAGGCGAGGACGTGCTGGCCACGGCCGCCGCGCTGCGCGCCCTCGGCGCCGACATCGTGCAGGAAGGCCAGGTCTGGCGGGTCCGCGGTTTCGGGGTCGGCGGCGGGCGTGAGCCCGACCATGTGCTCGATCTCGGCAATTCCGGCACCTCGGCGCGGCTGCTCTCGGGCATCCTGGCCAGCCATCCGTTCACCAGCTTCATGACCGGCGACGGCTCGCTGCGCCGCCGCCCGATGCAGCGCGTGATGGAGCCGCTCGGCCGCATGGGCGCGCGCTTCGTGTCGCGCGAGGGCGGCCGCATGCCGCTCGGCATCGTCGGCACCGACGAGATGGTGCCGATCGAGTACACGCTGCCGGTGGCGTCGGCGCAGGTGAAGAGCTGCATCCTGCTGGCGGGCCTCAACACCGCGGGCGAGACCACAGTGATCGAACCCGAGGCGACGCGCGACCACACCGAACGCATGCTGCGCCACTTCGGCGCCGAGGTGCGCGTGGCCGACCTTGAAGGCCGTCGCGGCAAGCGCATCACCGTCGTCGGCTGGCCCGAGATGAAGGGCCGCGACATCGTCGTGCCGGGCGATCCGTCGTCCGCTGCCTTCGCGGTCGTCGCCGCCTGCATGCTTCCCGGCAGCGACGTCGTGGTCGAGAACGTGGGCATGAATCCTTTGCGGGCCGGGCTTTATACGACCTTGCAGGAAATGGGCGCGAACATCGTGCTCGAGAACCAGCGCGAGGTCGGCGGCGAGCCGGTGGCCGATCTGCATGTGAAGGGCGGCGGCCTGAAGGGCGTCACCGTGCCCCCCGAGCGCGCGCCGACCATGATCGACGAATATCCGATTCTCGCGATGGCCGCTGCCTGCGCCGAGGGCACGACGCACATGCCGGGTCTCGCCGAACTGCGCGCCAAGGAAAGCGATCGCCTGTCGAGCGTCTCGGCGGGTCTCACCGCGAACGGCGTGAAGCACGAGATGGGACCCGACTTCCTGATCGTGAACGGCGTCGGCGGCGCGCCGCCGGGCGGCGGCCTCGTGGCCACGCATCTCGACCATCGCATCGCCATGTCGTTCCTCGTGCTGGGACTGGCCACCAAAGAACCGGTCGCCGTCGACGACGGCTCGCCGATCGACACAAGCTTCCCGGGCTTCGTCGCCATGATGAACGGGCTCGGGGCCAAGATGGGCCCGGCGTGAGCCAGCGGCTGGTCATCGCGATCGACGGCCCCTCGGCCTCGGGCAAGGGGACCTTGGCCAGGCGGCTGGCGGCCCATTTCCGGCTGCCCCATCTCGACACCGGCCTGCTCTATCGGGCGGTCGGCTGGACATCCTTCCGGACCGGCCGGATGCCGGCGGAGGTCGCGGCCGGGCTGCATCCGGACGATCTCGAGGACCCCGACCTCAAGGGCGACGATGCGGGCCAGCAGGGCTCCAAGGTGGCGGCGATCCCGGAAGTTCGCGCCAACCTCTTGAAATTCCAGCAGGAATTCTCATCTAGAGGGCCGGGTGCCGTGCTCGACGGGCGCGATATCGGCACGGTGATCTGTCCCGACGCGCCGGTGAAGCTCTTCGTGACGGCGAGCCCGGATGCCCGGGCGGAGCGGCGGTATCAGGAGTTGCGGGCCCGGGGCCTCGACACTATAAAACCGCGCGTTCTTGCCGAGATGGCGGAGCGGGACCGTCGCGACAGCGAACGGGCGGCTGCACCACTAAAAGCCGCACCCGATGCCTGGCTTCTCGATACCAGCGACATGGATGCCGATGCGGCCTTCGCCGCGGCTTTGGCATTCATCGAGCGCAAGGGCTTTCGATCCGCAGGGCCATAAGTCGCCGCCGGCGGACCGAAGACTTCAAGCGGCGATTGCGTCGGGGCGAGTCGTCCCGGCGTGGCGTTTCAAGGCACTGGATCCGCCGGACTTAACCGGTTGGCCGACGGGCGGCAGCGTTTCGCCCGGGATCGATGAAGGAGAGTTCTGAATGCCCAAAGGCAGCGCGCTGCGCAAACCCGCGAACGATACGTCCAGCAACGAGTTCGCGGCGCTTCTCGACGAATCGCTCGGCGGTTCGACCAGCTTCGAAGGAACGGTCGTCAAGGGAACGATCGTCCGCATCGCAAATGATTTCGTGACCATCGACGTCGGCCTCAAGTCCGAAGGCCGGGTTGCCCTCCGCGAGTTCTCGAACGGCGGCGCGGCGCCCGAGGTCAAGGAAGGCGACATCGTCGACATCTTCGTCGACCGCATGGAGAACAAGGAAGGCGAAGCCGTCCTGTCGCGCGAGAAGGCTCGCCGCGAAGAGGCGTGGACCGTCCTCGAGAAGGCGTTCACCGATCAAGAGCGTGTCATGGGCACGATCTTCGGCCGCGTGAAGGGTGGCTTCACCGTCGACCTCTCGGGCGCCGTAGCCTTCCTGCCGGGCAGCCAGGTCGACGTGCGCCCGGTGCGCGATGTCGGCCCGCTGATGGGCCAGGCCCAGCAGTTCGCCATCCTCAAGATGGACCGCCGCCGCGGCAACATCGTCGTGTCGCGCCGCGCCGTCATGGAAGAGACCCGCGCCGAGGACCGTACCCGCCTGATGGGCGCGCTGTCCGAGGGCCAGGTGCTCGACGGCGTCGTCAAGAACATCACCGACTACGGCGCGTTCGTGGACCTGGGCGGCGTCGACGGCCTGCTGCACGTCACCGACATCGCCTGGAAGCGCATCAACCATCCGTCGGAAGCCCTCACCATCGGCCAGTCGGTCAAGGTGCAGGTCATCCGCTTCAACTCCGAGACGCAGCGCATCTCGCTCGGCATGAAGCAGCTGATGAGCGATCCGTGGGACGGCGCGGGTGCGAAGTACCCGGTCGGCCTCAAGCTCAAGGGCCGCGTCACCAACATCACCGACTACGGCGCGTTCGTCGAGCTGGAGCCGGGTGTTGAGGGTCTTGTCCACGTCTCCGAGATGAGCTGGACCAAGAAGAACGTGCACCCCGGCAAGATCGTGTCGACCTCGCAGGAAGTCGAAGTGATGGTGCTGGACGTCGACATGTCCAAGCGCCGCATCTCGCTCGGCCTCAAGCAGTGCATGGCCAACCCGTGGGAGAGCTTTGCCGAGAAGTTCCCGGCGGGCACCGAGATCGACGGCGAGGTCCGCAACATCACCGAGTTCGGCCTGTTCGTGGGCCTGCCCGGCGACATCGACGGCATGGTCCATCTCAGCGACCTGAGCTGGGACAAGGCCGGCGACGAAGCCATCCGCGACTTCAAGAAGGGCGACAACGTCAAGGTCAAGGTCCTCGACGTCGACATGGAGAAGGAGCGCATCTCGCTCGGCATCAAGCAGCTCGAGAAGGATCCGTTCGAGACCGTCGGCGACGGCATCAAAAAGGGTGAAGTGGTCACCGTCATCGTGGCCGGCATCCAGGACAACGGCATCGACGTCACGGTGCAGGAAGGCATCCCGGGCTTCATCCGCAAGTCCGAGCTCAGCCGCGACCGTTCCGAGCAGCGCCCCGACCGCTACGCGATCGGCGACAAGCTCGACGCCAAGATCACCAACATCGACAAGGCCTCGCGCCGCGTCGTGCTGTCGGTCAAGGCGCGTGAGCTCGACGAGGAGAAGAAGGCGATGGCCGACTTCGGCTCGTCCGACTCGGGCGCCAGCCTCGGCGACATCCTGGGTGCCGCGCTCAGCCGCGCCCAGAAGAAGGACGACGACAAGTAGGTCCGTCCGACCAAAGTCCATCGGGAAGGGCCGGTCCGCAGGGACCGGCCCTTTTTCGTGGAGAATCCGCATCGAACGGCGTTTTCCCGCCTGCTGGGGCGCTTTTCTTTTGGTTTCAAGGACTTAGTTGAAGGGGGTAGCTTCTTGCGCTATTATTGCGCCAATGACCAAGTCGGAGCTTATCGCCCGCCTGGCGGCCCGGAATCCTCATCTCTATCAAAGGGATGTGGAGCGGATCGTCGCCACGGTCTTTGACGAAATCTCCAAGGCGCTGGCCACCGGGGACCGCGTGGAATTGCGCGGCTTCGGCGCGTTCTCGGTCAAGAAGCGCGACCCGCGCACCGGCCGCAATCCGCGCACGGGTGAGCAGGTCGCCGTGGCCTCCAAGCGTGTGCCGTATTTCAAGACCGGCAAGGATTTGCGCGACCGGCTGAACAAGGAAGCCCAACGCGCCGCCGGCCTCGCGCCCGCGTCCTCTTCCGAACCCTCCGACGGCGACAAGAAGTAGTCGCCGCGCGCCTCGATTTTCGGGCGCGCGCTGTGCCATGCTGGGCACCGCATGAAAATCGTCACCCGTGTCCTCTTCGCCCTGTTCATTCTGATGGGCGTGCTGCTGGCCGTCAGCAACCGCGAGCCCGTGCAGCTGGGCCTGTGGCCGCTGCCGCAGGTCGTCGTGACGCCGCTCTATCTGGTGATCGTGGCGGTGCTGCTGCTCGGCATCCTGGCCGGCCTCGGCATGGGCTGGTGGGCGGGCCGCCATCATCGCCGCCGGGCACGCGAACATGGCCGCGAGGCCGCGCGGCTCGATCGCGAGAATGCGCGGCTGCGCGAGACCATCGCCAGCCACAGCCCACCGCCGGCGGCGACCAGTCCCGCGGCGCGCGAGCAGCGCTCGATCGACCGCCAGCGTGCGCTGGTGGCGCCGGAACTCCTGCCGCCGACGGCGCGCAGCTCCTCGACGTGAGGAGCCTCTCCGCCGCGGAGGTCGATGCGGCCCTCGACGACCTCGCGCTGATCGATCGTCTCGACGCGCTGTTCCGCGCCGGTTGCGAGATGCCGACGCGCCATCATCACGCGATCAGGGAACCGCTGGGTCCGGGCTCGTCCGACGCCATGCTGCTGCTGATGCCGGCCTGGACCAAGGGTCCCTCGGGCCGGGTCGGCGTGAAGATCGTCACGGTGTTTCCCGACAACGGCAAGCAGGCGCTGCCTTCGATCTACGGCCAGTACCTGCTGCTCGACGGCCGCACCGGCCAGTCGCTGGCGCTGCTCGACGGTACCATGCTGACCAAGCGGCGCACCGCGTGTGCCTCGGGCTTGGCCGCACGCTATCTCGCGCGCGAGGACGCGGCGCGTTTGCTGATGATCGGGACGGGCGCGCTCGCGCCGCAGCTCATCCGCGTGCATGCCAAGGTGCGGCCGATCCGCGAGGTCGCGATCTGGGGGCGCCGGCCCGAGCAGGCGCAACATCTGGCAGAGGAGCTGAACGCCTCCCTGCCGGCGGTGCTCGGACGGCCGATCGTCGTGCGCGCCGTCACCGACCGGCGCGCCGCGGTGGCAGAGGCCGACATTGTGTCCTGCGCCACGCTCTCGAAGGAGCCGCTGGTCGAGGGCGACTGGCTGCACGAGGGCCAGCATCTCGACCTGGTGGGTGCCTACACGCCGCAGATGCGCGAAAGCGACGACAAGGCGGTGTGGCGCGCCCGCGTCTATGTCGACACGCGCGCCGGGGCGCTGAAGGAAGCGGGAGACATCGTCCAGGCCATCGCCGCGGGCACGATCGACGAGGACGACGTGATCGCCGACCTGGCCGAGCTGGCGCGCGGCCAGCAGACCGGCCGCCTGCCGGGCGACCGGACCAGCATCACGCTCTTCAAGTCGGTCGGCGCGGCGCTGGAGGATCTCGCCGCCGCCGAACTGGCGGTCGGCGCCTAGACCACCAGCCTACGCCGGTTCGATCATCGCACCGGACATCTTCAGCGCCTCGATCTCGGCGGCGCCGAGACCGGCTTCCGCCAGCACGGCGCGCGAATCGG
>JAFEFH010000320.1 GCA_018240695.1 Pseudomonadota bacterium
CGGTCGGCATCGCCGTCGGCAAGATCGCGGTGTCGCTGCTGTCGGCCTTCGCCATTACCTATTTCCGCTTCCGCTTCCGGATGCTGGCCTTCTGGGCGATCTTCGTGTCGCTGATGCTGCCGGTCGAGGTGCGCATCCTGCCGACCTACGAGGCTGTGGCGAACGTCGCCCTTCCGCTGCAATGGCTGGCCGATCTCGCGGGCATCGAGGTCACGCTCGAGTGGAACATGATGAACAGCTATGGCGGGCTCATCCTGCCGCTGATCGCCTCGGCCACCGCGACCTTCCTGTTCCGGCAATTCTTCCTCACCGTGCCGGAGGAGCTGTGCGAGGCCGCGCGCATCGACGGCTGCTCGCCGCTGCGCTTCTTCCGCAGCATCCTGCTGCCGCTCTCCATGTCGAACATGGCGGCGCTGGCGATCATCCTGTTCCTGTACGGCTGGAACCAGTATCTGTGGCCGCTGCTGTTCACGACCGACAAGGACATGGCGACCGCCGTCATCGGGCTGAAGAACCTGATCCCGCAGGCCGACATGGAACCGGCGTGGAACATCGCCATGAATGCGGCGCTCCTCGTGATGCTGCCGCCGGTGATCGTGGTGGTGGCGCTTCAGCGCTGGCTGGTGCGCGGCCTGGTCGACAGCGGAAAGTAGAAGGAAGGAAGACATGGTCCGGATCGTCGGTCATCGCGGCGCGCGCAACCTGTGGCCCGAGAACGGCCTCGACGGATTCCGCCGCACGCGCGATCTCGGCATCGAGGGCGTCGAGTTCGACGTCCACATCGCGCGCGACGGCGAGCTGGTGGTGATCCACGACCCGACGCTGGACCGCACGACCGAAGGTCGCGGCCCCGTCGCCTGGAAGACCTCGGCCGAGCTCGCCGCGACGCGCCTGAACGACGGCAATGGGGAGGGCGTGCCGACGCTCGACGCCGTGCTCGACGTGTTCGCCGGCAGCGGCATGGAACTGCACATCGAGATCAAGACCGACTCCGAGGGCCGCCTCTACAAGGGGCTGGAGCAGCGCCTGCTCGACGTGATCGCGCGCCGCGGCCTCGAAGCCTCCGCCATCCTCACCTGCTTCGTGCCGGCCGCGCTCGAGACGATCCGTGGCCTGTCGGCCAGCCAGCGCGTGCTGGCGTCGGTCAACCAGCGCTCGGCCGAGGAGCTGGGCGGACTCGCCGCCGCGCTCGACCGATTCATCGCCATCGACGGCTGCCTGGTGGCGGTCGAGAAGGGCCTGCTCGCGGACAATTTCGCAGTTTGCCTGGAGCGGCTCGGGACCGAGCGGCTGGGCGCGTGGGTGCCCAACGAGCCCGCGGACATTGCCGGTTGGCTGGCGCGGCCGATCCGCCAGATCACCACCGACCGTCCCGACATCGCCCTGCAACATCGCGTGCCGTCGCGGGCGGCGGTACACAACGATTGAATCGACGGTCTGCCGCCTCTAGGCTCCCCCTCCGAATAAAGAACTCGGGAGGGACAAATGAAATTCGTCGCCGCCATGGGCATGGCCGCCTGCGTGATCGGCTGGTCCGGTCTCGCGCACGCGCAAGCCAAGGTCTGCGAGAAGCCCCGTCAGATGGAAGGCTTCAAGACCTGCGCCAACGTCGAGAAGGCCGAGGCCGAGGGCGCCTTCGTCCTCTACTCGACCGATCCGGAAGCCGGTCAGCAGAAGCTGGTCGCCGCCTTCAACAAGGCCTTCCCGAAGATCAAGGCCAACTATTTCCGCCTCCAGGCCGGCGCGCTCTACGCCAAGATCCTGTCGGAGCGCCAGGCCAAGTCCTACCTCGTCGACGTGATCCAGCTCAGCGACATGGGCATGATCCGCGACTTCCAGAAGAAGAACGGCTTCTACCAGTACGTCTCGCCCGAAATGGCGGCCTTCAAGAAGGAGCGCAAGAGCGATCCGGAAGGCTACTGGACCTGGGGCTCGGTGATCATGGCCGGCATCGCCTACAACACCAAGAACACGCCGGAAGCGGAGGCGCCCAAGAAGTGGGAAGACCTGCTCGATCCGAAGTGGAACGATGCGATCAACGTCAAGGTCTCGAACTCGGGCCTCCAGCACGGCGTGTGGTACATGCTGAAGCCGCTGCTCGGTGACGACTACTTCAAGAAGTTCGCCGCCCAGAAGCCGCGCGCCTTCGATTCCTACGTCCAGCAGTACGATCGCCTGACCAACGGCCAGGACAAGGTCATCATGGGCGCGCAGTATTCCGGCGCCGTCGAGTTCAAGGCCAAGGGCGCGCCGATCGGCTTCGTCTTCCCGTCGGCCGGCCTGCCGGCCGTGCCCGAGACCTACGGCATCGTGGCCAACAGCCCGCATCCCAACGCCGCGCAGCTGTTCATGGACTGGTTCCTCTCGCCGGTCGGCCAGAAGGCCCTGGCCGATGCGCTGGCGCTGCACTCGCCGCGCGAGGACGTGCCGCCGCCTCCGGGCGCCATTCCGCTCAAGGACATGAAGCTCCTGTCGCCGGCCGACTGGGACGCGTTCGAGAAGGACCGCCCGTCGTTCGCCAAGGAATGGGACCGCATCGTCGGCGCCCGCCGCTGATATGGCGTTTGCTCCTTCTTCCTCCTCTCCCCCGCCAGGGGAGAGGTTGGGTGAGGGGGCTTCGGGCAATGTGCGCAACCCCCTCACCTAGCCTCTCCCCCGATCGGGGGAG
>JAFEFH010000321.1 GCA_018240695.1 Pseudomonadota bacterium
GGCCGCGGCTACTTCGACTACTACAACGGCACCGAACTGAACTCGAACGGCACGCCGGTCGAAGAAGAAATCGCCTCGGAAAACGGTGGAGAACCCTTCACCCAGCCGCGCCCACGTCAAGACGGACAGGCCGGTGAATACGGCGCGGACGGCAACGGCTGGTACTCCTACGACCTCGGCGCCTGGCACATCATCTCGCTGAACGCGGAGTGCGCCGTGCAGCCCGGCGGCTGCAACGCGGGCGGCGAATGGTTCGCGAGCGAGACGAAGTGGCTGGAAGGCGACCTGAACCAGGACCACGCCGCCTGCACGCTGGCCTACTGGCATCAGCCGACGTTCAGCTCGACCTCGGATCCGTCGACGGCCGACAGCGAAGAGGGCGAAGTGACCGATGCCTGGTGGAAGCTCCTCTATGCCCATCACGCGTCGCTGATCCTGAACGGCCATGACCACGTCTACTCGCGCTTCGCGCCGATGAACCCGGCCGGAGAAGCCGACCCGCGCCACGGGATCCGCGAGTTCATCGTGGGCACCGGCGGCGAGTCGCTCGACGAAGTGCTCCCGAACACGCCGAACCTGGAAGCCTGGGCCGACCAGTACTACGGGGCGATGAAGCTCACCTTGCTGCCCGACGGCTACTCCTGGGACTACCAGTCGGCGATGGAGAGCCCGGAAGCGCCGGCCGGCACCCCGGCGAGCTACAGCGACACCGGCACCGCCCGCTGCAACGGTGGTTGGGGCTACCACGGCGGCGGTCCCGTATACCGCTGAGTCGCGGTCCCGGTCGAACGGGATCCGTCGAAGCGCGCACCCGGACGCCGTCTGCGTCCGGGTGCGCGGTGGTCGGGCCCTCAGGCGCGGTACTCCGGGTTGACGAAGTCGAAGCGGCAACCCGCGTCCCAGGCGGTGCGCTGATTGCCGTGGGCGGGGATGCCCCCGGCGTCCTTCAGCAGCCGCGCCAGGTGGAGCATGTTCCACGCGGCGAAGGTGGTGTTGCGGTTGGTGAAGTCGTTCTCCGGCCCGCCCGAGCCGGGATCGAGGTAGGACGGGCCGGGGCCCGCCTCGCCGATCCAGCCGGCGTCGGCCTGCGGGGGGATCGTGTAACCGAGGTGCTGCAGCGAGTAGAGGACGTTCATCGCGCAGTGCTTGACGCCGTCCTCGTTGCCGGTGACCAGGCAACCGCCCACCTTGCCGTAGTAGGCGTACTGGCCCGCCTCGTTCAGGAGATGGGAGTTGCCATAGAGGCGCTCGACGATCCGGGTCGCCACCGAGGACTTCTCGCCGAGCCAGATCGACATCCCGAGGACGAGGATGTCGGCGGCCTGGACCTGCTCGTAGATCGCCGGCCACTCGTCGACATCCCAGCCGTGCTCGGTCATGTCGGGCCAGACCCCCGTGGCGATCTCGTGGTCGATCGCGCGGATGCATTCGACCGCGACGCCGTTGCGGCGCATGATCTCCATCGAGACGTCCATCAGCCCCTGGGTGTTCGAGACCTCGGGGCTCCGCTTCAGCGTGCAGTTGACGAAGAGCGCCTTCAGGTCTGAGTAGTCGGTCTCGCTCCGCTCGCACAGCTCGGACTGCATCTCGGTCAGCTCGGTCATCTCGTCTCCTCGGTTCGCCTCTCGGAGACACGACACTCTCATCCGGTCCTTGCGAAATCGTGAACGGGGCCACACCCTGACTTCGGTGGAATACGGAGGTGCCGACGGACACCGCGCGGGAGCATCGCCCGATGGCGTTCCGGGTCCAGAACCTGATCGACGGCCGCTGGTGGACCGTCGCCGAAGCGATCGTCGCGGCCGATCACCACGCAGCGGTCGCCCGCGGCGCATCCGGGGCAGGCGTCTACCGCGCCCAGGAGGAGGGCCGGGAGGGCTTTTTCTACTTCGACGTGCCGGGCTGGGGACCACCCCGGTCGGTCCCGGCACCCGAAGGGTGGGCGGACCCCTCGTCGACGATCCGGGCGGGTTCGTCCCGGGCGACGGTGCGCCCCGTTGCTGCACGCGACACCGACTCCATTCCCTGACGGAGACCGGCGGGAGGAGCGCCTCCGCGAACCTGGTCCGTTGCGGTACCCATCGGGTCGGCCGTCGCGCATTCCTGCGGCGATCGGTTTCCGACCGCCCATGGCGCGTCGTCCGGCCCTTGGACCCGGGTCCCAGGGGCCGACCCGACCGGAGATGGATGTCGGAGCCCTCCCGCCTCGGTATCGACCGCCCGAAAGGAGCCGGCCCGGTCGGCCGGATCGCCGCAACCCGCCTTCGTTCTCGCTCTCTCTTCCGGACCGCCAGGACTTCGCCGGGCCCGTCGGCGGACGACGTTCGATCGGAGGGAATCGGGCGCCCGCACCTCTCGAGCCGCATGCGTGGCGACAGCCGGGCGGGAACGGACGCACTCCCCGCGCCGAACCTTCAGCGCGGTGGCTCCCTTCCGGTCGCTCCACCTATACGCGGGTCGAGATTGCCCCCTCGTTAAGCGCTCCGGCGGAGGGTTGACGATCGCCCGGCGCCCGGAATAGGTTCGGCCAAAGCCGGCGGGCCGGCCAGGCCTTGGGGAGGTTCATGGCCGGCGCCGCGGAGCATGGAGGCACGCAGGCGCCCGCCGCGACACTTCGGAGGAGGACGCGGCGGGCGCCGGGATATGCGCCTTGGGGAAAGCGCGGGGA
>JAFEFH010000322.1 GCA_018240695.1 Pseudomonadota bacterium
GGGATCGGCAAGCACGGTCATGGCGGCGCGTTCCTCAACCGAAGCGGATGCGCGGATCGAGCCACGCGTACAGGACGTCGACCACGAGGTTGGTGGCGATGAAGATGGCGACGGTCAGCATGACCAGCGCCTGGGTGAGCGTGTAGTCCTGGTTCTGCACCGCCTGCACGAACAGCCGGCCGATGCCGTTCAGGTTGAACACCTGCTCGGTGACGACCAGGCCGCCGATCAGGAAGGCGAACTCGATGCCGACCAGGGTGACCACCGGCAGCATGGCGTTCTTCAGCGCGTGGCGGTTGACGATCAGCTGCTCGAGCAGGCCCTTGGCGCGCGCGGTGCGGATATAGTCCTCGCGCAGCACCTCGAGCATCGCCGAGCGCGTCATGCGCATGGTCACCGCCGAGTAGCGGTAGCCGATCGTGATGGCGGGCAGCACGACCATCGAGAGATTGTGGATCGGATCGGACCACAGCGGCACGTAGTCGATCGGCGGCATCCACGGCGCGCCGGCCGTCAGGTGCGAGACCTCGAGCACCAGCAGGATCGACATGATGCCGAGCCAGAACGACGGGGTCGCGATGCCCGCGATCGCCACGGTGCGCACGACATGGTCGAGCCAGCTGTTCTGGCGCAGCGCCGAGATGGTGCCGAGCGGGATGGCGATCGCCACGGCGACGATGGTCGAGAGGATGGCGATCTCGAGCGACACCGCCATGCGCGAGCCGATCTCCTGCACGACGGGCTTGCCCGACCACATGGAGATGCCGAAGTCGCCGGTGGCGAAGCCGACGATGAAGTCGATGAATTGCAGGAACAGCGAACGGTCGAGACCGAGCTGGGCGTGGCAGAGGGCGACGGCCTTGGGGTCGACGACCCCGCCGCCGCCGCCCAGCCGGACGACGCAGATGTCGCCGGGGATCAGGCGCATCAGAGCGAACACCAGTGCCGCCGCCCCGATCAGGGTCGGGATCGACAGCAGCAGGCGGTTCAGGATGTAACGATGCATACGCTCACCCGATCCCCGTTGGCAGCCTCCCCTACTTGTCCAGCCAGATGTTGGCCAGGTTCAGGTTGAGGTAGTGGCTGGGGCTGATCTTCCAGCCCTTCATGTACGAGCGGTGGACGATGATGCGCTGCCACCACGGGGTCATGATCGTGTCGACCTTGGTGTCGAGGGCATAGACCTCGAACGCCCGCATCTTCTCGCGCTGCTTGGCCGCATCGGTCTCGTGCAACATGGCGTTGTAGAGGTCGATCAGCTTCTGGTCCTCGTAGCCGCCGTAGTTCTCGGGATAGACCGAGCGCGGCAGGACCTTGGCGACGTCGAGCAGCGGGTTGACGATGTTCTGGCAGTTGAACTCGACCGCGACCTCGAAGGTGCCGTGGCGCAGCGCGTCGTAGAACGGACCGGTCGGCAGCACCTTCTGGGTGACGTGCAGGCCGATCTTGCTCCACTCGTCGATCGCCCAGGTGCCGACGAACTTGTAGGGCTGGTCGACGTTGCGGTTCATCAGCTCGAACTTGAGGTTCTCGGCGCCGGCTTCCTTCAGGAGCTTCTTGGCCTCGGCGCGCGACTTCTCGATGTCCGGCCAGTAGCCGACCATCTTCTCCATCTCCTCCTTGGTCGGCGCGAGTGACGAGCCCGGGAACACCAGGCCGCCCACCGTGTGCACGGTGGCGATCTTGGAGAGCGCCGGCGCGCCCTTCCACTTGTCGATGGCGAGGGCCAGCGCCTTGCGCACGCGCACGTCGTCGAACGGCTTCTTCTTCTGGTTCGGCGTGATCAGGTTCACGCAGTTCCAGTCGCTGGTCTGGACCGTGACCTTGTCACCCAGCTCCTTGACCAGCTCGTCGCGGGCCGACGGCGGCATGCCGCGGAACTCGGTCGCGGCGCGGTCGGCGCGGATGGCGTCGACGCGGACCGACTGCTTGGCCGCGAAGATCGCGTTGAAGCCGTCGAGATAGGGCTGGCCCTTGTGATAGTAGTCCGGGTTGCGGACGCCCTTGATCGACTGGCCGGTCTCGTAGGACTGGAACTTGAACGGGCCGGAGCCCATCACGTTCTTCTCGAACCAGTGCGGATCCTTCTCGAGCTGCGCCTTCGGGTAGATGTAGGCAAAGGGGTCGGCCAGCGCCGGCACGAAGGCGCTGGTCGCGAACTTCAGCTTGAAGACCACGGTCTCGGGATCGGGATTCTCGACCTTGTCGACCATCACCATGTAGCTCTCGCGCGCGCTCGAGACGCCCTTGGGCGGATGGATGATGTATTCCCAGTTCTTGGCGACGTCGGCGGCGGTGAGCGGCGTGCCGTCGTGGAACTTCACGCCCTTGCGGATCTTGAAGGTGAAGGTCTTGCCGTCGTCGGTCGGCTTCGGCATCTCGGTGCAGAGATCGCAGACGAAGTCGGTGGTCGACGAGGGATTGTCGGGATTGATGGCGATCAGCGTGCTGTAGAACGGCGCCGTCGCATGCAGGGTCGCGAAGGTGTTTTCCTTGTGCCCGTCGAGGCTCGGCGGCGCGTCGGCCGGGATCATGTAGGTGAGCGTTCCGCCCTTCTTGGGCGTCTGGGCCAGCGCCGGCGTTGCCGCCAGAGCCGGCACCAGTGCCGCCACCAGTGCTGCTGCCAGCACTCCGTTTCGCTTCGTCATGGTTGCCTCCCTTCG
>JAFEFH010000323.1 GCA_018240695.1 Pseudomonadota bacterium
CCGCTTTTTGTCCATGTGGCCGCATCGGCAGGCCCCGGCCTTGATCTTTGACCGGACAATCCCCATGGATTCAGATGATCATGAATCAGATGCCCGGGCACAGCTCCCCTGCCGCCACCTTGGTCGGCCGCTTCCTGGTCGCCGCGCCGTCCATGCCGGACGAGCGCTTCCAGAAGAGCGTTGTTTTCATCTGCAAGCACGACGACGACGGCGCGTTGGGCATCATCGTCAACAACAAGGTCGACGACCTGCCGCTCGGCCACGTCTACAAGCAGCTCGGCATCGAGGTGCCGACCGTGGCGGCCGAGAAGCCCGTGCTGTTCGGCGGCCCGGTCGAGACCTCGCGCGGCCTCGTGCTGCACTCGGCCGACTACAAGCGCGACGAGACGCTGCTGATCGAAGGCGGCCTGGCGCTCACCGCCTCGCTCGAGATCCTGAAGGACATGGCGGGCGGCAGCGGCCCCAAGCAGGCCTGGCTGGCGCTGGGCCATTCCGGCTGGTCGCCCGGCCAGCTCGACCGCGAGATGCAGGACAATGCCTGGCTGGTCGTCGATGCCGACCAGACCCTCGTGTTCGATCCGGACTTCGACGCCAAGTGGCAGCGCGCGCTCGACCGCTTGGGCGGCAAGGGTGGCCCGGGCGGCCGCTTCGACCTCGCCTCCTATTCGCACCAGACCGGCCGCGCCTAACTGGAAAGCCAATCTCGAACCAAAGCGCATTGGCGATGCGGAATACCACCTATGCGGGTGGTTTGGGCTAGCCTTTAACAGCCGTGCGGGATCATGGTGGGAGGGCGTCGACGCGGACCTCCCTTCACGCTGGCGCGCGTACCCGGGACGCTGTCGCTTCCTCCCCAACCCCAAATTGGGAAGCGACGGCGTCCCGCACTTCTTCCGGGCTTACTCCGCCGCGGCCTTCTCGGTCGCGGGCGAGCGATACGAGGCGAGCAGCGAAGCCTCGCGCTCTTTGGCGGCCTTCACGTTCTTTTCCTTGATGTGACCGAAGCCGCGCATGGTCTCCGGGACGCTGGCGATCTGCACCGCCATCGCGTGGTTGGTCTGGTCGAGCGTGGCCAGCACGCTGTCGATTGTCGCCTCGTACTCGCCGATCAGGCGGCGTTCCATGCGGCGCTCCTCGGTGTAGCCGAAGACATCGAGCTTGGTGCCGCGCAGCTTCTTCAGCGACGCGAGGAAGCGGAACATCGGCATCACCCAGGCGCCGTACTCGCGCTTCTTGAGCTGGCCGGTCGTCGGATCGCGGTCGGCGAACAGCGGCGGCGCGAGATGGAACGAGAGCGTGTAGTCGCCCTCGAACTGCGCGCCGAGCTTCTTCAGGAACGCGCCGTCGCTGTAGAGGCGGCCGACCTCGTACTCGTCCTTGTAGGCCATCAGCTTGTAGAGCGACTTGGCGACGGCCTCGGCGAGACCGGAGCGGCCGGGCGCCTTCTCCTTCTCGGCCCTGGCGACCTTGTCGACGAAGGCGCTGTAGCGCGCGGCATAGGCCTTGTCCTGGTAGGCCGTCAGCAGTTCGACGCGCCTGGCGACGATCTCCGACAGGGTGCGCGCCACCGGCTTCTCGACCCGCAAGGTCGGCTTGGCGGCGGCCTGCACGGCGCCGAGATTGTGCGCGGCGAGGCGGCCCCAGGCGAAGGTGCGCTTGCTGGTCTCGACGGCGACGCCGTTCAGCTCGATCGCGCGGTTGATCGCGTCGAACGACAACGGCACCAACCCCTTCTGCCAGGCATAGCCCAGCATGAAGAGGTTGGTCGCGATCGAGTCGCCCAGGATCGCGGTGGCGAGGCCCGTGCCGTCGACGAAGGTCGTGGCGTCGTCGCCCGCGGCGTCGCGGATCGCCTTCATCATCGCCTCGGCGCCGAGGTCCATGTCGCCGTTCATCACGAAGGCGGCGACCGGCTGCATGTAGCCGTTGATCACCGCCTTTGTGATGCCGGGCTCGATGCGCGACAGCGCGGCGGGCGAGGCCGCCACGACCATGTCGCAGCCGAGCACGAGGTTGGCGCCGCCGGCGGCGATGCGCACCGCGTGCAGGTCCTCGGGCTTCGGCGCGAGCCGGATGTGGCTCATCACCGCGCCGTTCTTCTGGGCGAGACCCGTGAAGTCGAGCACGGTGCAGCCTTTGCCCTCGAGGTGCGCGGCCATGCCGATCAGTGCGCCGACGGTGATCACGCCGGTGCCGCCGATGCCGGTGACCAGCACGCCATAGGCTTCGCTGAGCGGCCGCAGCGTCGGCATCGGCAGGTCCGCGAACGGATCCTTCTCGACGACCTTGAGCTGCGGGCGCCTGGCCTTGGCGGGCGTGCCGCCATGCACCGACACGAAGCTCGGGCAGAAGCCGTTGAGGCAGGAGAAGTCCTTGTTGCAATTGGACTGGTCGATGGTGCGCTTGCGGCCGAGCTCGGTCTCGAGCGGCTTCACCGACACGCAGTTGCTCTTGTCCGAGCAGTCGCCGCAGCCTTCGCAGACCGCGTCGTTGATGACCACGCGCTTGGCGGGATCGGGGAAGGTGCCGCGCTTGCGGCGGCGGCGCTTCTCGGCGGCGCAGGTCTGGTCGTAGATCAGGACCGACACGCCCTTGTACTCGCGCAGGTTCCGCTGAACCTCGTCGAGCTCGTC
>JAFEFH010000324.1 GCA_018240695.1 Pseudomonadota bacterium
ATGGTAAGGAAGGGGTCACGAGTTCGAGTCTCGTTCCGGGCTTCGCTCTACAGGCCGCAACGAACGCGGTTGGTAAGGGGTCAGGCGGGGTGATTCGGTGACCCCTTCCGAACACAGGCCGAGCATTCTTCGAAAATCCGTGCCCTGAGGAGTGGCGCTCCAGTTCGGCTGAGCTGTCTCTCAGTGTGCCTGAATGCTGCCCTGGGAATCTCGGGTTGATGGCTCACCATCGACGGCCGAAGCGCGTGCGGCGTGGATCGCATCGGCGATCGGGGTCGGCGGCCTGCCCCTCATCGCCTCGATGCTGTGGGCGTAGGTGCGGAACAGGAGTTCCAGGCTGGTCCCGAGCTGGGCGGCCACGTCCGCCGGAGGCACGTGGGCCCGGATCATCAGCAACGCGCAGGTGTGCCTGAGGTCGTACGGGCGGAAGTCGCCGATCCAGGTCTCGGACTCGGTGTCCCAGTCGAGCAGACCGGCGGCGCCGGCGGCCTTCGTGAAGCCGCGGTTCCGCCAGTTGTCCCAATCGGATTTCGTCCAAACGCTCCCCGTCGAGTGGCCTGGGGAAGACCAGCCCGGCGACGGCACCGGAGGCCAGCTTCCAGCGGGCGAGGTCGGCGACCACAGGCCGCGGCACGTCGGGTGTCCTCGCCATCCTGCCCTTGGTCAGCTCGGCCGGGAGGATCAGGCTCCCTTGGGCACCCGGTGATGTCTTCATTCCATATTCCAAATTCTGGAATATGGAACTCAAAGTCGCTAAGATCGCACCGTGCTCCGTTCCCAAGACATCCTCATCCTGCTCAAGCTCGTCCTCTGGGGCCGTATCTGGACCTTCGACCAGATCGCACACGAACTCGGCTTGAGCCCGTCGGCGGTTCACCGCAGCCTCGACCGCGCCGCCGATGCCGGTCTCTACAGGCCAGCTGCGAAGGAAGTCGACAAGCGAGCCCTGGGGGAGTTCCTCGTGCACGGTGTTCGCTACGTCTTTCCGCCGAAATGGGCGGGTGAATCTCGAGGGATCCCGACCGCATGGGCCGCGCCGCCGCTCTCAGACGAACTCTCACAGGCAGGAAATAACCCGCCTGTCTGGCCTGATCCTCACGGCAAAGTCAGGGGCATCGCACTCGAGCCGCTGGATTCGCACGCTCCCGAGGCAGCTCGTCGCGACGAGGAGTTGGCACGGTTGCTGGCGTTGGTCGACGCGCTCCGGATCGGAGGCGCCAGGCAACGGAACTTAGCCGCGAAACAACTGAAAAAGAGACTTCGCAGCGGCGGGAGCAGTCCATGATCTCGGCAAACGTCGAAATGCTCGAGCTTGCGGCAGCGGCCCTCGCCGACTTGCCCGACGAGGTCGTCTTCGTCGGGGGCGCCACCGTCGAGCTCTGGGCGACCGACGAGGCGGCACCGGAATTCCGGCCGACCCAGGACGTCGACATCATCGTCGAGATCGCCACGAGAACGGCTTACTACCGATTCGAAGATCGTCTGCGCGATGCCGGCTTTCTGAACGCGGCGGACGACGGTGTGATCTGCAGATTCCGGCATCGCGATTCGGGTCTTCTCCTCGACGCCATGCCCACCGAGGCGTCGATCCTCGGCTTCGAGAACCGCTGGCAGAGGGAGGCTTTCCCGCACGCCGTTGCGGTGGCGCTGCCATCGGGCCGATCGATCCGGGCGATTCCGCCGACCTACCTGCTCGCGACCAAGCTCGAGGCTTTCCGTGCGCGCGGCCGAGGTGATCTATACGGGAGCAGGGACTTCGAGGACGTGGTCGCCCTGATCGACAGCAGGGAGGAGCTGGTGGGGGAGGTTGCCGCCGCTGCTGCCGAGTTGCGCAAATTCGTGTCCGGACAGCTCGGCCGGCTACTCCGCCACGAGGTCTTTGCGTCAGCGGCGGAGGGGGCGCTCAAAGGGGGATCCGAGACTCGCGAGCGATTCGAGCTGGTCGTGAGACCTCGGATCGAGGTGATCGTCGCAGGCCGAGATTCATAGCGGGCTGCGCATGGAAGCATTTTGGAAGCGTCAGCCCGAAGCGGGAGCGATCAGGGTGAAATGCTTCCTCTTGAATTTGACCTGCTGGAGCCAAAACGAAGCGCATCGAATCAGGACGAGACGCCCGAGGCCAGATGGTAAGGAAGGGGTCACGCGTTCGAGTCTCGTTCCGGGGTTCGCAAAGTGCCTGCAAAACCGGCTCTTGGGTTTCACGAAGTTGAGATCCGGTCCCGAAAGTGCCTTTGTGGAAGCGTTTTGGAAGCGTCGCGCGCAAGGATGCGACTGAAAAGCTTGGTTTGACTCGGTTTGAGCTTGCAGAGGTGAAAGCTCAGAGTCGCGGCGAGCTACAGCGAGCCGATCCACCTGGTGAAGAGGTCGTGACGCTCCGCGTTCCTTCGAGGAATTGATCCGAAGGCGGTGGGATCAGTCCGCCGTGCGGCGGCAGAGCTGGGCGACCTCGGAGAAGAAGACGCGGTAGGACGGCTCGTCCTCGGGCTCGATGCCGATGGCGAGCACGTCGCCTCGCACGTCCGGCGTCTGCTTTCCCTCCTCATAGAGGGGCTGATCGATGTTGTTCTGGCCGATGTAGAT
>JAFEFH010000325.1 GCA_018240695.1 Pseudomonadota bacterium
GCTGCCGTGGATGGACCAGATGCTCAACGCGATCGAGCACACCAACTTCTTCGAGAACCGCGCCACGGAATACTCCAAGGCCTCGACGCGCGGCTCGTGGGACGAAGCTTTTTCATAACTCGTTAGGTTTGCTCTAGTCGCGCGCAAAGCCTCCTTCGTTGGCTGTGCCGTGAAATTAGGTCAATAGTGTTCCCTTTTTGTTTTCACCCGTGTCGCGAGTACTGTATCTAGAGCCACTCGCATTAATTGGAGCTTTAAGTCATGGCCAAGCGCACTCCTGAAACTTCTCCAGCGGCAGATAAGGCTAAGGTTCGAGTCTTCTTCGCCGAAGTCGAGGGAAACAACGACAGCGTACAAGAAGCTCTAAAAACAATGGTTTCGGCCATGAGTCGGCCGGTGCGTGTGATCTCAGATAACAAGTCTCAGCTTAAAGGCGGTGCCTTAACGCACGCGGCTGACACCGAAGATGCTTCGGAGCCTGCAGGTGAATTTGACGAAATAGCTGAGGTTGAAGCTGTCGAAGAAGAATCCGACGCTTCGAATGTCAGGCGGCCGCGAGGTACTGGAAAGAAGACCGACCGCAACGCCGGCATTGTCTTAGTTCCAGATTTGAACTTCCGTCCGGCTGGTCAACAGAGTCTGAAGGAATTTGTCGAGGCAAAAAGCCCCAAGAGCGACGTCGAAACGGTCCTCGTTGCATTCTACTACATGCAGCAGATCATGAGGTTGGCGAATTTAGGCCCCAATCACGTAATGACTGCTTTCAAAGAAGTCGGGAAGGCAATCCCCGTGGATCTGAAACAGACCATTAGAAATATTAGGAAGTCCAAGATGTGGTTGAATTTCACTGACATCGAGGATGTACGCACCACCACACAGGGTAGCAATTATGTTGAGCACGAAATGGGCAAAGGCGATTAGTGCATGCACCTTTCGCTGGATGCCTTTTGCGACGTAGTAAAAACGCTGACGAGGACAAATGCTGAAAAGGCGCTCGCTCTTCTTTGGTATTTTGATCTTGAACAGCCAGATAGTGTGAGGAGCTCAGGACAGTTAACAAAACTGTTGGGAGATCATCACTTAGGTACGGCAAATCAAACGGCACTCGCTGAAGCGATTCGAAAAACAAAACTGGCGAACGAACTCAAAAATGGCTTCTTCTTGAAGCCAGGTTCGCGAAAGGTAATTCGTGACTGGTTTCCTGACCTCAACGGAATCCAGCCGAGGATAGATCAATCATCGGCCTATCTGCCTGAGCCAATATGGAACAATACACGAGGATACATCGAAGAGGTCTGCCGCGAACTAAACGGTACGTTCCATCATGCCTACTATAATAGTTCGGCCGTGATGCTTCGCCGACTGCTGGAAACGCTGATCATTGAAGCGTACGAACGTGTTGATCGGGCGAATGAAATTAAGGATGGCTCTGGCAATTATCTTATGTTGAGTGACCTTGCTGAACGAGCCAGCGGGGAGAAGGGTCACAAGGGCCTCAATCTTGGACGGGATTCAAAAGCAGCTCTCAAGGATGCGCGAAATATAGGAAATTGGTCTGCTCATGCTCGCCGCTTTCTCGCTCATGCTGGCGATCTAACAAAGCTGCAATCAGGTGCTAGGCTTTTGGTGCAAGAATTAATTCAAATTGCTGAATTGATTAAGAAGAGGGCGCCAAGCTAGAAATTTAAGGGTGGCTATGCGTTTTGTGCCCCTTCTTTGCTTAGGATTCTTCCTGACAATCTCCAGCGCGCGGGCGGAGGGGCTCGCCGGCCATTCCGTCACCTATGACGTGAAGGCGGCCAAGGAAGACAAGGCGATCTACCTCGAGGGTCAGGCGTCCTCGACCCTGTCGCGCGTCTGTGGCGGCTGGAACATGGGCGAGATCTTCCAGCTCGCCATCGAGCGCGCGAAGCCTGCAAACAAGACGATCACCGAGAAGTCCGAGCGCATCGAGGACAAGGTGAGCGCCCAGGAGTCGGCGGACGGCGCGACGCTGAAGTACCAGACGCGGCTGCGTCACGACGCACGCATCGAGACCGCAACGGCCACTGCGACCCTGGGCGCCGAGCCGGGCCAGCTGCACGCGGTGCTGAGCCGCTACAAGCAGGACAGCGCCCTGCCGGCGGGCACGCTGGCGCCCGCCGCGGCGCGCGCGGCGCTGCTCGCGGCGCTCGCGGCCAACAAGCCGGGCGCGATCGAGATCCACACGGTCGAGATGTATCGCTTCCACAAGCCCATCAAGCAGATCTTCACGCGGCTCGCACCCGAGGACACGTCGATCGCGCGCGGCCTGCCGAAGGACCTCAAGATGCCCAGCAAGGAATTCGCCGCCGGCCGCACCTGGGCGCTGAAGCGTCAGGTGCCGGAGTTCAACGAGTTCGGCGACGAGCTGTGGCTGCTGCACGAGTCGGGCGCCATCGTCCGCGAGGTCGTGCAGCGGCGGAACGTCAAGCTG
>JAFEFH010000326.1 GCA_018240695.1 Pseudomonadota bacterium
AACAGGTCGGCATAGAACGCCTGCTTGATGCGGCCCTGCACCTCGGCGATGTCCTGGCCGAGATGGGAGAGATCGACGCGCACGTCGATCGCCGGACGGGCTCAGCGAGACTGTTGAGCCGACAATTCTCTTTTCAACATGCCGTTCTGCTGGCAGATGACGATCTCACTCTGCCAGCTATAAAGCCCCCATAGCTCGTCGGACGCATCGGACTCATATGATGCAGGCCAGATTTCGAGTTCACCGCCAAGATCGAACATGAGATGCCATCGCGTCCCATCCGCCAATGTCTTGGCAGCAATGAGCTTCTGTCCGTCGAGATCGGAGAGCACTTCATCGGCCGTCGTGCCTATGTCGTCGTTGCTATTTAGTTGTCCGTGCGACGTTCTCAGCTTCCACTCGGCGTGCTGAATCCAGAGATGCCAATCGCCCACAATATGTACGAGCCGGTTCTTTAGACGCCTGACGACTCTGGGCTCTGAGATATCGCGAGGACCGATGGGTTCACGCGTTCGCAGATGGGGCGCGCCGAATTCCATCGTCAAAAAGGTACCGACCCCCCGGCGAACGTGCCAAGCGAGTTCGCCGACGAGCGGGGTGAATGGTGTGATGCTGTTATGATCGTTCATTTTCCGAACATGCTCTTCGCTTCGATGAGAATCTCTTGGTAAGAGTAGCCTTTCCCGCTAATCGCTCGATGCAATTGTTCGCGCTGCTCCACCGTAAGTCCCAGTTGCACTTGAATATCTCGGACCATCTTGTTTTGCCGCTGGTTGTCCGCAGCAACGTCGATTTCCTGTCCGCGATCTATTGGCAGATCGTTTATTGAATCGCTATCTACTTTGGGTTGTATTTCGTATCTTTCACTATCTCTGCCACTGATGGGTATCTTGGCATTCAGCGGCGCATCAGCCTGCTTAGGATTGCCACGATCAACCCTTTCTTGCCCAACCGATGGTTTTGGCGGCTCATGGAGTGGCGCAGCCTCGGCAAGCTGCACGCCGGGTTGCAACGGCTCCTCTGCACTGTCGGACAACTGCTCGACGGCCACGGGCGTTGGAGGTGGATTGAGTTGCGCGAGCAATAGCTCTGCATGCTGCGGATCGAGCTTCGTTTGCACTCTCGTCAGGAAGGCGTTGGCTCCCTGCGTATCACCCCGCTCAAAGCGGGCCCGGATGGCCGACCCCAATACTCCGCTACGGGCAAGCGCTGCGGCAGCGTTCTCGGCTTGTTGGTCGAGTCCGTCGCCCACGCGGGCGTGAGCACGCGCCGCACTGTCAGCTGCGTAGCCGAGCGCGTCGATTCGGTCGTCGTCGTTGTGGTGATATGCGGCCTCCTTGATAAGAAGCGCGATGCGGTCCTGCGCGACCTGGCGCTGCCAGGCAAGGCTCTGCTCGGCGACGTGGCGGCTCACGCCATCGCGGGTGAGGTGCATCTGGGCATCGAGCGCTTCGCCGAGGCGCTGGCGCTGGGCGTCATTGCCGAGTTTGTCGAGCAAGTTCTGGCGCAGCTCGTCAAGCTTCTGTGTAGTCACGGGCGCGGCGTGGATCGCGTCTTCGCCTTGTTGGCGATAGAACGCATCCGGCTCCTCGAACAGCATGGCGTGCTTGGCCGCGAGGAACCGGTTCAGGCCCTGCTCGGCGCGCGTCGTGTCGGCGATCTGCTGTTCGCGTAGCGCGGCGGGGTCGACTGGTTCCGGCGCGGCCACCGGCTCGGGCGCCGGCATCGCCCAGTCCGGGATCTCGAACGCGCTCATCGCGCAGCTCCCGCCAGTCCGCCCAGCATCGCGCTCACCGCGTTCTGGCCGCCGCCGACGTCGATCTGGCTCGCCGCCTTCGCGCCCTGCACCAGCGCCATGCCCTGCTGCATTGCCGTCTGCCTGGCCTGCTCCTGCGCCCGTTGTTGGCGCGCCGCCATCGCCTGCTTGCGGTCGACCATCACGCCCGACGGCAGGCCGGTCATGTCGGCATAGGCCTCCATCGTGCCGTCGGCGTCGAGACGGTCCGCTGCCTCGGGCTTCAGCGCCGCGAGCTGGCCGCCGAACTGCCAGAAGCGCTCGATCGCGCCGGTCGCCACCGCCTTCTGCGCCTGCGCCAGCATCGAGATGAACTCGACCTGCAGGTGCTTGATCTGGAGCATCGGCGGCACAGGGATGTCGGCGAACATTCCGTTGCGCTGCATGATGTTGAACACGCGCACCACCAGCGGGTCGAGCAGCTCGTCGTGCAGACGCTCGAGCACCGGGCCCAGCATCAGCATCTTCTCCTCGTGGCGCTCGTCGATCTCGCGCGCCGTGATCTCGCGCCGGTCGCTCTCCGCCATCATCAGGAACAGGTCGGCATAGAACGCCTGCTTGATGCGGCCCTGCACCTCGGCGATGTCCTGGCCGAGATGGGAGAGATCGACGCGCACGTCGATCGCCGGACGG
>JAFEFH010000327.1 GCA_018240695.1 Pseudomonadota bacterium
CGCCGCCGCTTCCCGCGGTGGGCAAATCGGCTGGGCGAGGACCATTTCATCGACATGGGCGTGCTCGGCCAGATCAGCGAGACCTCGCTGACCCGCGACGTCGCCTTCGCCATGGAGAAGGACGGGCTGCCCAACACCTTCGTGCCGGGTCGCAATCTCCTGTTCTTCACCTTCGCCGCCGCCGTCGCCTGGCGGCGCAACATCCGCCACATGGTGGGCGGCATGTGCGAGACCGATTTCTCGGGCTATCCCGATTGCCGCGACAACACGATCAAGGCGTTGCAGGTCGCGCTCAACCTCGGCATGGATCGCAGCTTCGTGCTGCACACGCCGCTGATGTGGATCGACAAATCCGAGACCTGGGCGATGGCCCAGCAGCTCGGCGGCGACGTTCTGGTCGACACCGCGCGCACCGAGACCCACACCTGCTACCAGAGCGAGCGGGGGCCGCTGCACGACTGGGGCCACGGCTGCGGCACCTGCCCCTCCTGCGCGCTGCGCAAGCGGGGCTACGAGATGTGGAAGGCGGAAGCCGCCTGACCTAGAAGGCGCCCGCCAGGCGCTGGGCATATTCGAGGTGCGCGCGCTTCTTGGGATACTCGTCGATCGCGTAGCGGCGCAGCGGGCCGCTCTTGCCGTTCTGCGAGTAGGCGCCGTATTGCGCCTCGGCATTGGTCGACGCCGCGAGCTGGGCATTGGCATAGGCCGCGTCGAACGCCGGCCCCTCGAGTCCGCTCAACCGGCGCAGCACCGCGACGGTCGGCGTGTTGGGGTCGGGCGCATAAGAGACGCCGGCCTCGGCGCGGACCTTCGCCAGATGCTCGGCGTCGAGGCTGTGCTCGGTCAGCATGCGGCTCGCGAACGCGCGCACGTTCTCGTTCGAGGACTTGGAGAGCGCGAGCTTGGCGGACGCGATCTCGAAGTCGTTGTGGTCCTGGGCATAGCCCACGAAGCGCGTGTCGGGCAGCGCGTCGACAGCAAAGGCCCGCGACGCGTAGGCGGCCGGAACGGCGGCGAGGACGAACGACAAAACGGTGCGGCGACCCAGCGAGTTCATGTGAAATCCTCTTGAAATCCGCCCCCATAACGCCGCCTTGGCATTCCCGGTTCCCGACCGGCGCGGGGCTGGGTCAAAGAGCGGGCTTGAACGGCGCGCGCCAGGCTTTTAAATCGCCGGGTCGATTTTTTCGGCGTTTGGGGGAGATCAGATGATCAAGTCAATTCTGGCCGTTTCCGAAGGCGGCCCCGATGCCGCCATGTCGTTTTCGCTGGCCGCCCGCGTGGCCGGCGAGTTCGGCGCCGCAGTGGACGCGCTGCACCTTCCGGTCGGTCCGGCCGGCGGCATGGTCGGCGGCCTCGCGATGAGCGGCGAGGCGATGCCCCTGGTCATGGACCTCGACGACGACCGCCTCGAGGAGCGCGCCAAGGAATCCGGCCGCGCCTATCAGCAGATCCTGGGCTCGATCAAGGGCGCGACCTACACCGCCGCCAAGACCGCGACGCTCGACTCGCTGGTCGCGATGGGCCGCTGCTCGGACATCCTCGTGCTCGGCCGTCCCGGCAGCGATCCGCAGAACGTGGCGCCCGCCACCGTCGAGGCCGCGCTCTATGAATGCGCCCGCGCGGTGATGATCGCGCCGCCGCAGGCCCGCAGCGGCGCCTTCTCGTCGGTCGTCGTGGCGTGGAACGGCAGCTTCCAGGCCGCCCGCGCGCTCGAATACGCGCTGCCGTTCCTCCAGAAGGCCGCCAAGGTCACCCTGCTGGTCGTCGGCGCCAAGCCCGACGATGTCGGCGCGTCGTACCTCGCGCGCAATCTCGGCCGCCACGGCTTCACGCCGGTGATCGACGCGATCGATCCCGGCGCCGTCTCGGGCCGCGCGCGCGGCCGCGCCCTGCTCGGCTACACGCACGACAAGAACGCCGACCTGCTGGTGATGGGCGCCTATGGCCGCGGCCAGGTGATGAGCTTCCTGGGACTCGGCGGCGCCACCGGCAAGGTGATCTCGTCCTGCCGCGTGCCGCTGCTGCTGGCGCACTGAGCGCCCGCCGTCAGGGACAGGCGCCGGCGGCCTGGCTGTCGACGTCGGGATCGGCGCAGGCCGAGCACGCATTGCCGTAGGTCTTGCGCGTGCCGTCGTGCCGCAGGCCGCACGCCGGCCGGAATTCCCTCGTGCACATCTGCGGCCGTGGGCTGGCGCAGGCGCCGCCGGCGACCGGCAGCGACTCGTCGGCGAGCTCGGCCTGGGCCATGCGGAACAGGAACGGCTTGGTCTGGTAGTCGGTCAGCAGGCCGATGATCGAGATCTTCACGCCCTTCGACGGCAGCGGCGCCAGCGGCCGCGCCATGGCGATGTCGAGGTCGGGCGTGTTGGTCGCCTGGTTCTCGTCGGTGA
>JAFEFH010000328.1 GCA_018240695.1 Pseudomonadota bacterium
CAGTGAGGATCTGTTTCTTCATTTGTTGCGGTGTTTTTCGCTTTTTAGAGGCTCAATTGATTGTTTAGTTCTTCCTGTTTCCAACGGCGATATCATAATTCAATACCCAATTTGCTCGGCTAACTGAAGTTGCCGTTCCAATCGGAACGCCGGAATTTGGACCAACATCAGTGCACGTGACTGCAGTTATATAATGCCAATCACCAGTATTGCAATGCCATTGTTGTGTTAACGTTCCTCCTTTTGATAAATCAACTCTAGTTAGCACAGTGCCAGCCGGTAAAGGATAGGTTACAGTACTATTGGCTGGTAACAGCATGCCAACGCCAGCACCCGTTCCTCCACAACTAGCAGCATAGAAAAAGCTAATTTGCAAGTTGCAATCCGTGTTATTCTTAAAAGTGTAGGTTTGGGCGAATGCCTGTGCGCCCAGCAGGGCGACCGAAGCGACCGCGAGTAGAGCTTTTTTCATCTGGAAACCGTTTTTTGTTGGTAAAGGGGGTTGGTTGAGGATCCTTTGGAGCTACGTGCGTTCAGGAGGATGACCAAATGTAGCGGCCCGTTGGAGCGCCGGGGGGCGAAACGGGGTGTTCCCTTGGATTCCTTCACACGTCCGGGTGATGGGTCCGGTCCGGTGAAGTGCCTGTACCGGCCCTATCTTTGCGAGGTACGGAATTCAAACCTGCATCACAATGGCAAAAACGAATACCCTGATTTCCTTGGCCGCTGCGCTGGCCGCATCTGGCGCGCTGATGGCGCAGTCGCCCATCGTTACCCTCACCAATACGGCGGTGCAGGTGGTGAACGGCACCACGATCACGGTGAACGGGGAGCTTGTTGGGGACATGACCATGGGCGTGGCCTTGAATGCGGAAAACACCAGCGGTACCGCGCGCGTGATCAACGTAAAGCGCTATGAGGTGAGCGTGCCGCACGGCACCACGAACTATTTCTGCTGGGACCTGTGCTACTCCGAGCGCAATGCGGGCGCGTCCCCCTTGTGGATCGGTGCGGACCCCATCCCGATGGCAGCGGGTGCCACGGCCACCGGGTTTCACGCCTACTACAAGCCCATGGGCCATGCGGGCACGGCCACATTCCGCTATGTATGGTACGACATGAACAGCACCAATGACAGCACGTCGGTGGACATTGTGTTCAATGCCACGGAGCCTGCGGGCATAGCCGAGGCCAGTGCGGTAAAGGGCTTCAATGCGTGGCCGAACCCCTCCACGGGCGGCAACATCACCTTCAGTTACGACCTTGGGGCCGGGGCGCAAGGCGCGCGGCTGGCGGTGTACAACCTGCTGGGCGAACGCAAAGTGGTGAAGCCGTTGGGCGCTGCCCAAGGCCAGGTGGTGCTTGGCGAGGGCGAGCTGGGCAGTGGCGTATGGTTCGCCGTGCTGGAGCGCAACGGGCGGGCACTGGCCACCAAGCGCATCGTGGTGGCGCAATAGCAGGTTGTCCTTTTTGGGCCGAACGGCCAGCGGGGCAGGTCCACGCTGGCCGTTCGCTTTTTGCACGGCACGGGTTTCGCGCATGGCGGGCCGGCACGTTCCGCAAAGGCATGCGGCGGCCGCATTGGTGGCGGTGGGGCCGGTGGAAGAAGGAGGGAACGTGCCGGGAATGGAAGCCCCATGCCGATGTGCCGGACCTTCAGCCCTGCACCCGCGCATCAACAGCGTTGCAACATCGGTTCGCGGGTTCGATCAGGACCGCCGCGTGGCTTCAGCCTGGCGCCCGCACATCAGCAGCATTGCAAGCCCACAATGTCCGCAAGCAGCAGCGTACCCCCGGAGGGCCGGGGTGGTGCAAATTGGGCGGCGCCACCCCTTGTCGGAGCAAGAATGGCCGGCCCACGGCATCATTTAGGCGGAGGTGTACAAACAGCGGAAAACGGGGAAGGAGAAACGATCAGGTCTTCGGGCGGGCGCACGCTGAGTCCTATTCGCTGTGGTGAGCCCGTCGAACCACACCATCCCCACCATGGTAAATCCCGCTGTGGTGACCGCCCGCTGTATGGTGCCGTGCGGGCGCGATCCCGTCCGTTCAATTCCGCGCCCTTTCATGAAGCGGTTCGCCAGCGGCGGCACTGCACGGGCAACGGGTCTGCGGGGCGGCGCAAGGAAGGAACTGTAAAAGGACCCGTTGCGGTTTGGAAGTTCAGCTTATTTTGCAGCCCTTTTTGAAAAACCCCGGCGCATAGTT
>JAFEFH010000329.1 GCA_018240695.1 Pseudomonadota bacterium
TGGTCCCAGAAGGTCTTGTGCTCGACGTCGCGATAGCGGAACTCGAAGGCGACGCCACGGAACGCCAGTGCCAGCAGCATCACCAGCAGCGGGAAGTAGACCGCGGGAATGATGATCGCGAAGGCCAGCGGGAATGCCGCCAGCAGCGCGAGGCCGCCCAGCACCAGCCACGTCTCGTTGCCGTCCCAGATCGGCGCGATAGAGTTCATCACCGTGTTGCGCGAGCGCACGTCCGGCTCGAAACCGAACAGGATGCCGACGCCGAGGTCGAAGCCGTCGAGCAGCACGTAGAAGAACACGCCGACGCCCAGGATCAGGGTCCACACCGGCACGAAGTCGATCGCGGCGCTCATGGCTTGGCCTCCGGTTCGATTTGCACCGTGATCGGCTGGCTGGGCCGTCCGCTCTCGATCGGCGGCGTCGCCGCGGCGGCTGTCGGTCCCTTCCGGATCAGCCGCAGCATCAGCATCGCGCCCGCCGGGAAGATGATCAGGTAGACCGCCATGTAGCCCAGCAGCGACATCAGCACGTCGGCGCCGCTCAACGACGGCGACACCGAGTCCGCCGTGCGCAGCACGCCGTAGACCGTCCAGGGCTGGCGGCCGACCTCCGTCGTCGTCCAGCCGGCCAGCACTGCGACGAAGCCCAGCGGCGCCATGCCGAGACAGGCGCGCAGGAACAGTGGACTGTCATAGAGGTGTCCGCGCAGGCGCAGCCACCAGCTCACCGCCACGACCAGCAGCATCAGCGTGCCGATGCCCACCATCACGCGGAAGGCGAAGAAGGTCACCGCGACCGGCGCCCGGTCGCCGACCGGGAAATCCTTCAACCCCTTGATCTCGCCGTCGATGTCGTGCGCCAGGATCAGGCTGCCGAGCAGCGGCACCTCGACCACCGCGTGGTTCGTCTCGTTCTTCTGGTCGGGCAGCGCGAACAGGATCAGCGGCACCCGCTTGCCCGTCTCCCAGTGTGCCTCGATCGCCGCCAGCTTGGCCGGCTGGTGCTCCAGCGTGTTCAGCCCATGCTGGTCGCCGAGGAAGATCTGCAACGGCACCAGCGCCGTGAGCAGCCACAGCGTCATCGACAGCATGATCCGGCCCTCGGCCGCGAAGTCGCGGCGGCGGATCAGCCAGGCCGCCACCCCCAGCACGACGAAGCCGGTCGTGACGTAGAAGCCGACGACGGTGTGACCCAGCCGGTACGGGAACGACGGATTGAAGATGATCTGGAGCCAGTCGGTCGGGAAGAAGCGGCCATCGACCACCTCGTAGCCCGCCGGCGTCTGCATCCAGCTGTTGGCCGCCAGGATCCAGAACGACGAGAACAATGTGCCCAGCGCCACCATCATCGCCGAGGCGAAGTGCGCCCAGGGCGGCACCAGCTTGCGGCCGAACAGCAGCACGCCGAGAAATGCCGCCTCGAGGAAGAACGCGGTGATGCCTTCGTAGGCGAACAGCGGCGCCAGCACGTTGGACGTCGCGTCGGCGTAGCGGCTCCAGTTCGTCCCGAACTGGAACGGCATGACGATGCCGGAAACGACACCGACACCGAAGGCCACCGAGAAGATCTTGATCCAGAAGCCGGAGATACGGAAATAGACCTCGCGGCCCGTGAAGAAATGCAGCCCCTCGAGCAGCGCGATGTAGGAAGCCAGGCCGACCGTGAACGCCGGCATCAGGATGTGCCATGCAATCACCCAGGCGAATTGCAGCCTGGACAGAAAGACCGGATCGAGCTCCATATCGTCTCCTCGCGGGCTGCCGCCCGCCCGTTCACCCCGCTTGGCGCCGTGGGAGGGTGAACTTGTTGGCCCCCAGGACTTTCTCCGGGACCGGAATGCCCGCGCCTGTATTGCCCTTGCGGCAACTCTCGATCGCCGATTCGTGCGCGGCGTTCGACGAGGGCATCACGGGACGCGAATCTTCCGGATTATTGATGTACGTCCGGTACATCTTCGTCAATTCGGCGCAGTAGCGCATGTCGTCGCCCCCTGCGCCGAAGCGCCCGCGGCTGCCAGGATACCCAGGCAAAGCATGGGCAGACCGGCGACATTCTTCATCGTCACAACCCCAACATCGCCTTGGCCAGCACATTGCGCTGCACCTCGGACGAGCCGCCGTAGATCGTCGTCTTTCGGTTGTTGAAGTAGCGCGGCG
>JAFEFH010000032.1 GCA_018240695.1 Pseudomonadota bacterium
CCCCGGTCGATTGGGCGGCGTATCACGCGCCGTACAGGACGCCAGCCGCAGTCGACTCTCCCACCTACCCGTTCCAGCGCCAGCGATATTGGTTCCACAGCGACGCCGCCAAGCCGCCGTCCTCGGCCGGGGGCACACTGGTTGGCGAGCGCATCGATCTCGCCACCGGCGATGTGCTCTTCCGAAGCAGGTTCGACACCCAGCGCCTGCCCTTCCTCGCCGATCATGTCGTCATGGACGAGACCATCGTTCCCGGCGCATCGCATATCGTGGCGATGCTCGCTGCCTCCGGCGAGGCGCTGCGCGACATCGTGTTCGCGGCGCCGATGTCCCTGTCGGAGGGCGGCTGCAACGTCCAACTCGTGCGGCAGGCCGACCAGATCACACTTCATGCCGAGGCCAAGGACGGCTGGATTGCCCATGCCAGCGCCACGGTGATCCCCGTGCCGGCGCCGGATCGCGTCGACCGCGCCGCGATTGCCCAACGCTGCACCGAAGATCTCGACGGCCCCGCGGCCCTTCACACCATGCTGGGCGAGCGCGGCATCACGCTCGGGCCTTCCTTCCGTGGCATCGACCGCCTGTTCCGTGGCGACAACGAAGCCCTGGTCCACGTCGTCCTGCCGGCCGCCGTCGCGCCCGTTTCGCCTCTGCATCCGGCACAGCTCGACGCCTGCTTCCAGGCCCTCGGTGCCACCTTCAAGGGCGATGGCAACGGCGGAGCCTTCCTGCCGCTCGCGGTCGACCAGGCCGTGCTTCACCGGCCCTTTGCCGGACCGCTGTGGGCGCACGCGCGTATCCGCCCCTCTGCCGGCAACAGCACGGATGTCGCGACCGGAGACATCGTCCTTTTCGACGAGGCCGGCGAAACCATCGCGTCGATCACCGGGCTGACGATCAAGAAAGTCGGCGCCGCCGGCGCCACGTCAGACCCTTCCGAGCGCTGGACGTATGCCGTGGAATGGCAGGCCGAGCCGGACATGACGGTGACGTTGCCATCGCCCGACGCGATCGGCGCGCTCGCCCTGAAGGCGGCGAACGCCGTTGCCCCCGCCGAAGAACACGGCCTCGCGGAAGGACTGGAGCAGCTCGCGGCCGCCTACGCTGCCGAAGCGCTCGCGAAGATCGACGCCAAGACGATCGCTCCCGCACAGGCACGGCTCCATGCCCATCTGCCGACAATGGCGGCGGGGACTACTTCCGATCCCCGGACGCTGGTCAACGAACTGACCACGCGCTTCGGCAAGCGCATGGAGATCGACCTCGCCTGCCGCAGCGGCGAGGCCTTGCCGGGCGTGCTGCAGGGACGGACGGACCCGCTATCGGTGCTGTTCGGCGGAGAAGGCACGACGGTCTACGCCGATCCGCCCTTCGCGCGCATGCTCAACGCCATAGTCGTGGCCGCGCTGAAGGGCATGGTCGATGCCTTGCCGGCCGGGCGTGCCCTGCGCATTCTCGAGATCGGCGCCGGCACCGCTGCAGTGTTCGATGCGCTGCGCACGATGGTGCCCGCGGACCGCCTCGCCTACACCTTCACCGATGTCTCTCCCGCCTTCGTCGATGCTGCGCAAGAGCGCTTTGGCGCCGCCCTCGAACGATGCGCTCCACTCGATATCGAACGCGCACCCGAGGCGCAGGGCTTCGTTCCGGGCACCTTCGACGTCGTCGTTGCCGCCAATGTGCTGCACGCGACACAGGATGTGCGCACGAGCCTGCGCCATGCGGCGCGGCTGCTGGCGCCTTCCGGCGCGCTGCTGCTGCTCGAAGCCAGCCAACGCAGCAACTGGTCCGATCTCGTCTTCGGGCTGACGCCGGGCTGGTGGCGCTTCGCCGACACCGACTTGCGCGCGTCGCATCCGCTGCTGTCGGCCGAAAGCTGGCGCGACCTGCTGCTCGAACGCTTCGCCGAGGCCGCGACCGTCGACTCTCCCGGCGGCGGCGCTCAAGTCCTGGCGATCGCGCAGGCGCCGCGTGCCGAGCGTAAGCTCCAGATATGGGAAGCGCCCGCCGGTCTAGTGCCGCTCGATCTTGCCGATGCCGCTCTCCAGGCCGCGCAGCGAATCCTCGCCCAACCGACGCCGTCGGCTTTGCGACTTGTCACGCGCAGTGCCCAATCTGTGGGCTCGACGCCGATCGCTGCAGATCAGGCTGTCTTGCTGGGACTCGGCCGCGTGATCGCGCTGGAGCACCCGGAACTCGATTGCCAGCTGCTCGATCTTCCGGCCGGCGCACCGCTCGACCTGGTGCGCGGCGCTCCGCCTGCCGCCCGTGAAGCCGCATGGCGCGACGGCGCGTGGCATTTGCCCCGGCTGATCCGAACCAGCCTGCCCCGAGAGCCCGTATTCGCCACGAGCGGCGTCCATTTGATCACGGGCGGTCTCGGCGGTCTCGGCCCGCCGCTCGCCGCCTGGCTGCTGGCGCACGGTGCGCAGCGCGTCGTGCTGATGGCACGTCGGGCACAGCCGGAAATCGCCTTGCCTGCCGGCGTCGATGTCATGGTCGGCGATGTTGCCGTATCCGCCGATGTAGCGCGGACCGTGGCGGCTTGCGGCCCCGACTTGCATGGCGTCTTCCACCTTGCCGGCACGCTCAGCGATGCCTCCGTACTCGCCCTGAAGCGCAGCGATCTCGCACAGGTGTTCGCCGCCAAGGTCGACGGCGCCCGCAATCTGGAAGCCGCGACGGCCAGGCTGCAACTCGATGCCTTCGTTCTGTTCGGCAGTTCGGCAGGCCTGATCGGCAATCCGGGCCAGGCGCCCCACGCTGCCGCCAACGCCTATCTCGGCGTGCTGGCCGATGCGCGCCGCCAGCGCGGCCTGCCGGGCCTTTGCATCGACTGGGGGGCGTGGGCCGACGCCGGCACCATGACCCGCTCGACGATCGGCGAGCGGCTCGTGGCCGCGGGCGCGACACTCATGGCACCGGATCATGCCTTCGAGGCTCTCGGGCGCGCCCTGGTGTCGGAGCATCGCCGCCTGCTGGTCGCGGCGATCGACTGGCCGCGCTTCCTTGCGGGCTATGGCGAGAACGTACCAGCCTTCTTCGCGTCGGTCGCACCGCCCAAACGAGCGGCTGTCCAACCGCGCGTCGCGGGCGAAGATCCGCGCGCCAGTCGAGCAGCACTGACCGCGTTCGTGGCCGAGGCGGCGGGCATCGTGCTCGGCGCGGCACCGGGCGAGGCGCTCGACCCCGATGTTCCCCTGAACGAATCCGGCCTCGACAGTTTGATGGCACTGGAACTGCGCAAGTCGCTCGGCGCCGGGCTCGGCCTGACGCTGCCGGCCACGCTGCTTTTCAACTTCCCGACCATCGCGGCCCTTGCCGACCACCTCGCGGGCGAGGTCGGCCTTGGAGAGACGGACTCCCCCTCACGGGTCGGTCCCGTACGGACGGCGCCCGTGGCGATCGCCCAGGACAAGATCGTCGAGAGCGTCATGGGCATGAGCGAGGACGAAATGGCGGCGGCGATCGCCGAAGAGTTCGCGCTGACGGTGACTGCCAATGACTGACGCCGCGCTCGCTCCCGACCTTCTCGGTGCCCTGCTCGGCGCGCTGGCGAGCCGGCCAGGGGCGGTTCCCAAGCACCTCTATCCATCAGCCGGAACGCTCTATCCCGTGCAGGCCTACGTCATCCTGCGCAACGCCGCGGCCCAAGCTCCCGCCGGCAGCCACTACTACGATCCCGACACGCACGAGCTTGCCTCTCTGTCGAGCGAGACACCGTCCGCACCGGACGGCTCGACACCCACGGTGTTGTTGCTGCTGGCGGCGCAGCGCGCGGCGATCGCGCCTGTGTACGGCGAGGAGGCGGAGGCATTTTGCCTGCTCGAGGCCGGCTACATGACCGAGGTCTTGCGCAATGCCGCCGATGGCCTTGCCCTGCGCGACGCCGGCGATCCCGCCACCCATGCCGATTTGATCCGAGCCTGCCGACTGGAGGACAGTCACCTGCCCCTGGTCTGTCTCGCCGTGGAGGAAACGAAGAGATGACGTCCGACGTTCAGCCCGCCCCGCGCAGCAAGTGGCGCGAATCGCTCGACTACTTCCTGTGGTTCTACACCCCGTTCAAGCCGATGACGGCGAGCGACATCTACGAGTTGGTCTCGACCAACGCCTTCAGCGGCAAGGGCCTCTACCTCAACCTCGGATACTGGAAGACGGCGCGCACGATCGACGACGCCTGCGAGGCCATGGCCATGCTGGTCGCCGAATCGGCCGGTGTCGGACCCGGCAGCAAGGTCATCGACGTGGGCTTCGGCTTCGGCGACCAGGACATGCTCTGGATGGAACGGCTGAAGCCTGCCCACATCACCGGCTTCAACGTCACGCGCTCGCAAGTTCAGCTCGGGCGCAAGCGTGTCGACGAACGTGGCCTGTCGGACCGCATCGATCTGCGCGAGGGGTCGGCCACGGCCCTGCCGGTACCCGACGGCGAGTTCGACCAGGTCGTCGGCGTCGAGAGCGCCTTCCACTTCGACACCCGCGAAGCCTTCTTCCGCGAGGCCTTCCGCGCGCTGAAGCCCGGCGGCCGCCTCGCCTTGGCCGACGTCATCCGTGCCGATCCCCACCCCAGCCGCTTCCAGCAACGCATGCAGCGCTTCAACTGGAACTTCTTCATGCAGAAGTATGCGGTCCCGACGGCCAATTCCGACGACCGTGAATCCTACGCCGCCAAGCTCCGCGCGGCCGGCTTCACCGACGTCAAGGTCGAATCGATCCGCGATCAGGTCTATCCCGGCCTGCACAAATACATGGGCGAAGATCCGGCGATGCTGCGCCGCTTCCACTGGCTCGCGCGCCTGCCCTACAAGCTGACCCTGCTGTTCAAGGCCGACTCGGTCTACAGCGCCTACAACTACATCCTGGCGACGGCGCGCAAGCCCTAGCGATCGCAGCGCAGGGTCAGCTGCGTCAGCCCGCGCACCAGGATGCTCTCCTGGCGCTGATGGGATTCGACCCGCAGCTCCGGGAAGCGCTTGGCGAGCGCGGTGAACACCAGCTCCGCCTCGAGGTTGGCGAGGCTACTGCCGGCGCAGGTATGCATGCCGGCCCCGAAGGCCAGATGCCGGTTTTCCTGGCGCTGAAGATCGAGCACGTCGGCATCGGGGAACACCGATGGATCGCGGTTGGCGGAGCCGAGGCCGAAGCCGACGGTCTGGCCCTTGCGGATCGCCGCCCCCTGGAAGGTCACGTCCTCCAGCGCATGCCGGAAAGCGATCTGCTGCGGACTGTCATAGCGCAGCAGCTCGCTGACGGCCGACTTGGCACTGGCCTCGCCGGCACAGAGCCGCCGCCATTGCTCTGGATGGCTGGCCAACGCGCGCAGCCCGTTGCCGATCAGCAGCGACGAGGCCTCGTGGCCGGCGAACAGGAAGAGCACGCAGGATGCCAGCAATTCGTGTTCGTTCAGGAAGGTCCCGCCGTCGTGCGCAGAGATCAGCAGACTGAGCAGATTGTCCTGCGGCACCTTGCGATGAGCGGCGACCAGCCGCTCGAAATAGGCGATCAGCTCCGACGCGCGGCGACTGCCCGCCGCAATCCGTTCCGGTGTCCGCACGAGGTCGAGCGACAGCGTGATCTCGCGCACCCAGCCGCGTACCAGCGGGTGATCCTTCTCCGGCACACCCATCAAGTCTGCAACGATGTCGATCGAGAGTGGCGAGGAGAAGTCCGAGACGATGTCGTAGGTGCCTCGCTCGGGGATGCGTGCGAGCGCGGCGTCGATCAACGCGTCGATACGCGGGCGCATGCCCAGCACGGCGCGCAGGCTGAAGACGGGCGCCGCGATCCGGCGCAGCCGTGCATGCTCCGGCGGATCCTTGAACAGCATCCAGTCGCTCAGCATCGCATAGAGCGGCTTGTGCGCCTCCGGAATCGGGGGGAAGGAGTCCGGCGACATGACCTTGGCGATCTCGCGTCCGAACCGGTTGTCTTTCAGGCCCGCGGCGACGTCGGCATAGCGGCTGATGAACCAGAATCCCGCATATCCAACTGCCTGCGTGGCGCCCCACGCCACCGGATGCTGCTCGCGCAAGCGGGCATAGATGGGGTACGGGTCCTCGAGGAAAGCCGGATCGAGCGGCCGGAAGACAGTCTGGCGCGGTGCCGCCATGATCAGCCGGCCCGCGTGGCGACGACGAGCGCGACCAGTTCGCCCACGTCCTTGGCCGTATAGGCGGCGCGGCGCGGCAGTTTCACCGCAAGCGCCTTCTCGATCGCGTCGAGGATCACCAGATGCGCGAGCGAATCCCACTCCGGCGTATTCTTGGCGCAAGTCGCGGCGTCGATGTCGCTCCGGTCGAGGCCGAGGCTCGTCGCCGCGATCCCACACACGGTCTCCAGCACGTCCTGTGGTGTGGCATCTTGAGAGGATTGCATCGGCGCGGCCTTCGCTTCCGTTCTGATGACTGGCAGCACGTTCCAGCCAAGATTGCCCGCAGCATAGCCGACAACCGGGATCGCGCGCTCGTCGGGATCGAGCTGCAGGCTGTCGCTGCGCGCCAGCAGCACCTCGAACGCGATCCGCGCCTCCATGCGCGCCAGCGGTCCGCCCGGACAGGTATGGATGCCGGTTCCGAAGCCGAGATGACCGCGACTGTCGCGCTTCAGGTCGATGGCATCGGGGTCGCGCCAGCGCGCGGGATCGCGATTGGCCGATCCCGGGAACAGCATCAACATGGCGTTAGCCGGCAACTCGACGCCGGCCAGGGTCACGGGGCGCGTCGCCCGGCGCGCGATGCGCTGGAGCGGCGGCCGCATGCGTGCCAGCTCTTCGACAAAGCCGGCAATCAGGGCGGGCTCTTCCTTGAGCTGCCGCCACAGGGCCGGCGTCTCCGCCAGGATGGATGCGCCGCTGGCGATCAGGTTCGCCGTCGTCTCGTGCCCGCCGATCAGCAGGAGCGCGCAAAGATTCCGCAGTTCCTCGCGCGACAGCACACCCTTGGCTTCGTCGGCGACCAACACACTGATGATATTGTCGCTGGGCGCCCGCAGATGCGCCTCGATCGCGGCATCCAGGATCGCCATGAGGCGGCTCAATCCCTCGCGCGCCTCGGCGAGCAATTCGGCGCTGCCCATCCCCGTGGCGGCAAAGCTCGCCAGCAAGGCGTCGCGGGAATGCCGGTTCATCGCGTCGCGCTGGGCGAGCGGCACGCCCAGCATCTCGCAGATCACCGTGACCGACAGCGGATTGGCATAGCCGTGCACGAACTCCATGCGGCCCTGCGCGCGATCCAGGAGCGCATGCGCCACTTCCGTGATCCGCGGCGCCAGATGCTGGACGGCGCGTGGCGTGAAGGCTCGATTGATCGTGCCGCGCAACCGCGTGTGGTCAGGCGCATCCTTCATCACGATCGACATCAGGGGCACGCTCATGCCGAGATCGGACGCGAAGGTCGCGGGATCGCGCAAGACGGCCTCGACCTCTTCGTGCCGCGACACCACCCACATCGGCACATCGCGCAACCTGTAGACCGGCGCATGGGCCCGCAGCCACGCATAGGCCGGGAACGGATTGGCCTGGATGGCGACGTTGGCGAGATCGAACCCTTCCGCCGGATAGCCGACAGGGCCGCTCATGGCGCTTCGACAGGCTTCTCTGCGAGCGCTTCACGCACGAGGTCCACCAGCAGGCGCGCCATGACCGGCAGGCTCTCCGGACCCAGCATCGCCAGATGGTCGCCCGGCATGGTGCGCACGTCGATCCTGCCTTGCACGAGATCGGTCCAGCCCAACGCAGGATCGGCCAGCGCCTCTCCCGACTCGTAGTCGAGAAATTCCGCCGGAAAGCCGCCTTCCGTGCGGATGATCGCCATGTCGCCGGGAATCGGGCCTGGACGATAGCTCCCCATCGCGCGGAAGTTCGCCTTGAAGACGGCGACCATGCGGTCGAGCGGCAAGTCCAGGGCACCGAACAGCCCCTGTTCCTGCATCCGACTCGCAGCATTGCGGAACTTCTCCTCCGGCGTGCTGCCTTCGAGCGCCTCGTACGACGTTCCCGTTGCACCGCCGTACAGCGCGTAGAGGCCGCGCGTCATGGCCGTGTAGGCCATGTCATCGCTTTGCAGGTCGCCGAAGTCGGTGAACGTTCGCACAGTGTCGCCGAGCACCAGCAGCGGCACGTCCTCGCCCGCCATGCGCAGCTGTCGCGCGACCTCGATGGCAACACCTCCACCGAAGGAGTGGCCGCCGATCAGGAAGGGTCCCGTGAAGCCTGCCAGCCGCATCTGTTCGACCACGTAGGCCGCCTGATCGACGATACTGTCGATAGGCTGCTCGCCCTCGGCGAGACCCGGCAGCTGAACCGAGAAGATCTCGACATCCGGGGCCGTTGCTTGGGCCAACTCGCGCAGATAGAACGGCAGCGAGAAAACGCCTGGCATCAGCACCAGCTTCGGCCGACCGGGCGCCCCCGTCCCGAAGCTCACCATGGCGTTCGTCGCCGAACGCCGGCTGGCGACTTCGGCGGCAAAGCCCGCCACCGTCGGCTGCTCGAAGATGCGCTGCAAGGCGATGGTGCGGCCCAACCGCGTGGCGATCAGCCGTTGCAGGGAAACGAGCGTCAGCGACGTCGCGCCGAGCTCGAACAACGAGCGGTGCGGATCGACGCTCTGCAGATTCATGGTCTTGGCGACCAGCGCACCGATCGCCCGCGTCAACGCATCCGATGCCGCCCCGGCCTGACCGTCGGCGCGCGCAGTCGGCGTCACAAGCGCGCGGCGGTCGACCTTGCCATTGGCCGAGAGGGGAACGCGATCGATGGTGGTGATCGTGGTCGGCACCATATAGGCCGGCAGGCGATCGGCAAGATACGCTCGCAGCGCCCCTTGCAAGTCCGTATCGGGACGCGCGGCCGATCCCGATTGCGCCAGGATCACGTCGAAGCCCATCAGATCCTCGATCGAACCCGGAACGGCGAGCGCATGAGCATTGTCGAAGCCTGCCGCACGCAGAGCCTTCGTCCAGGCAGCACGGGACAACAGCGGATGGAGTGGCCGCACGGCCAGATCGGTGCGCGTGTCGAAGCCGGACTGAAGGCCCATCCCGAGGTCGAACCACGGGAAGAACTTCGTCTCCTCCAGCAGGATCAGCAGGCCTCCGGGCTTCAGACAGGCCCGCAGGTTGGACAAAGCCGCAGCGACGTCCTGCGCGACATGCACCGCACTCGAGGCGACGATCACGTCATGACGTCCGGCATGCTCCGGTGACGGCTTGTCGAGGTCGAACAGGCCGAAAGAAAGCCATGCGCGATCGGGGAACTTGGCGGTCGCGGCGCGCAGGAAATGCTGGTTCACGTCCGTGAAATGATAGGCGATGCGGCCGGTCGGCAGCGCCGGCTCGATTGCCTGGAGCGTCGTGCCCAGCCCCCCACCCACTTCCAGGATCGACAGCCGCCCCTCTCCGGGCAGGCTCGCCAGCAACGCGCCAATGACGGCGTTCGGCGTCGCGAACAGGCGTGCGTAGACATCCGGCGTTTTGCTGTCGAGATAGATCGACGAAGAATGCTCCCGCTCGGTCAGCAGGTCGGGCAATCGCTCGATCACCTTGTCCAAGAACTCGAGCGCTTCTCTGCCGAAGCCGAACCGGTCGACACCGCTGATCGCCCGGCTCGAGACGGGCTCGGCGCCCATGCCGACCCGCGCCACTTCCGGCAGCATGCGTTCCAGCCAGAGCCGGTACCGCGGCGCAACGCCATGATCGCGGATCAATGTATCGGCGTCCGGCAATTCGTAGCTGCCGGTCAGACGCTGCAACGCCTGCGCAGCGGCTGCGGCGGCCTGGTCGCCGAAGGTCCCCGCAGTGACATCGAAGTCCGCGCGCGGAATGGCCTTGGCCCGTGCGACCAGCGCCTGCTGACCCGCATCGCAGATCGCCTCCCACGCCCCGTCGGGCGGCGCGGAACCCGCGCGGGGGACGACGAACCCATGCAGGCTGCGGTCGCGTCCGTTCGGGGCCACCGGCGCCGTAACGACCGCCTGCGAGACATCGGGATGCGAGGCGAGCGCGGTCTCGATCTCGCCCAGCTCGATGCGATAGCCCTGGACCTTCACCTGGAAGTCTTCGCGGCCCAGGAACTCGATCGGCGTCGGGCCCTGCGCCCCGTACGGCCGGAAGCGACCGAGATCTCCCGTGCGGTAGCGCCGCTCGCCGGTCGCCGGATCGGTCCTGAACTTCGTCGCCGTCAGCGGGGCGTCGCCCCAATAGCCGCGCGCCACGCCCGCTCCCGAGATCTCGATCTCGCCGATCACCCAGTCGGGGCAGTCCTCGCCCCGGCCGTTGACCACGTGCAGCATCTGGCCCGCCAGCGGCGTGCCGTAGGGAATGCTGGTCCACGCAGGATCGAGCTCCCCGACCTCGTGCGCGTTCGACCAGATCGCCGCCTCGGTCGCGCCACCCAAGGCCGCGATCGCCGTCTGCGGCGCCTTCTCGCGCAGGGCCTTCACCAGCTCGACCGGCACCCAGTCGCCGCTCATCATCACCAGCCGCAGCGCATGGTCCGACGGCAGCCCGTACTCGGCCTGCATCGCCATCAGGGCGGGTACGCTGTTCCAGATCGTGACCCTGTGCCGGCTGAGCAGCTCCGACCATTGCGCGGGATCGCGGTTCGCCTCCGCGCCGGGCAATACCAGCGCGCCGCCGACGCTCAGGGGGCCGAAGATGTCGTAGACCGAGAGGTCGAAGCTCAGCGACGACAGGCCCAGCACACGGTCGCCCGCGCCGACCGCCCAGCGCCGGTTGATCTCGGCCACGGTCGTCACCGCGGCACGGTGTTCGATCATCACGCCCTTGGGCTCGCCGGTCGAACCCGACGTGTAGATGACGTACGCAAGGCGCGATGGGTCCGCGACGGGCGCGAGCTCAGGGAGCGGCGTCTGTCCGCGAGCCTCGGCAAGCGCCGCATCGATTACGGCCGGATCATCGAGCAAGATTGCCTGACTCCGCTCGACCAGCAGCTTGCGACGCTCCGCCGGCAAGGCGGGATCGATCGGCAGGTACGCCGCCCCCGCCTTCAGGATCGCGAGGACCGCGACCACCTGACGCCAACCCTTGGGAAAACTGACCGCCACGAGCCGATCGCGCGGCGCGTTCTCCAGCCGCTGCAAGACCAGCGGCGCCAGATGCGACGCAGCCGCATCGAGAGTCCCATAGTCGAGTGCCGCATCGGCGGCGATCAGCGCCACACCATCGGGCGTCTGCCGCGCCTGCCGTTCGAAGGCAGCATGCAGAAGCGTCGGCGCCGGTGACGGAACAAGCGGCGCGCGCACCAACGGCGGCACTACGGCCGATCGGTCCCAGCCGGAGCCTTTAGTCAGCGTCTGGAGCAGCGCCTCGTACGCGGCAAACATCGCATCCACGACGCCTGGTGCGAACAGATCCTCGGCGACGTCCCAGTTGCACAGGAGTTGCCCGTCTTCTTCCGAGATCTGATTGTCGATCAGCACCTGCGGCGTCGAGGACACATTGTAGACCGTGGTCCCGAGTCGGTCCCATCCACCCGAGGCGGACTCCGCGCCGGCGGCGGCTCGGCGGAAGCCCAGCGCACTCGTGAACACCACACCCATGTAGGACGCGGCACTCGCCGTCTGGCGGGCCATCTCGCGCATCACCTGGATGCCGCTGAACTCGTTATGCTCGATATCGGCGGCGAGCTGCCGTGACAGGGCTGTTGCCCGCTCCGCAAAGCTCGGCGCCCGCGCGTCGACCTCGAGCAGGATGGTCGAAGTGTAATCCCCCAACACCTGCGCCATTCCCGGGTGCAGGTCCGGCCGGTTGAATGACGTGACCGTGATGCAGAAATGCTGGTTACGGCTCCACCGCGCCAGCGCATCGCAATAGACAGCGGCCAACAGCGTCGGCAGCGTCAGCCCACGCGCCTGCGCCTGTCGGCGCAGCGCTCGAGCGCCCTCGGCCGAAACGACCGTGCCGCGCCGGCGGAAGCGCTGTCCGGTTCGCTCGGTGGCGTCCGGCGCCAGCGGCAGGTCCGGGCCTAGCGGCAGGCTGAGAGCGCGTGACTTCCAGTAGTCCGCGCTGCGGCGCCAGGCATTGCTGTCGCGATAGGCGATCTGTTCAAGGACGACATCTCGGAAGCTGAGCTCGATCGCCGGCAACACGGTGGATGGATCGTCGTACAGCAACCCCCATTCGCGCCGCAGCGCATGGATACTGGCCGCATCGAGCGCGATCAGGTCGAAGCCCATGTGCAAACGCGCCATGCCGTCGAACAGCGTCACGCGAATGTCGAACAGCGGCCATGCGTTCGGCTCGGTGACGCGGCGCGGCAAGTTCCGACGCAGGCGATCGAGTTCCGGCCCGGCATCCTTGCCCCGCAGGTCGAGCGTACGGAAACGATAGTCGGGAACATCCCGCAGGATCTGCTGCGTGCCGTCGGGCAGGATCACCGCCCGCAGCATGTCGTGCCGCTTGATCAGGACGTTCCACGCCGCCTCGGCCCGCGCCAGATCGATCTGATCGGTATCGAACTCGGTATAGAGGTAGCAACTCACGCTTCCCAGGGCGACATCGTTGCGGCGGCCGAGCCAGTAGGCCTGCTGCATGTCGGTGAGCGGGAACGGATCGTTGCGATGAACCAGGTCGGGGACGGCACGCCGCACACGGATCGGCTCGCGCGGCAACCCTCGCGGCGCCTCGTTGGACACCGGCGCCGCGGGCTTCGTGCCCAGCAGCGAACGGATCGAAGCGCCTTCGATCAGTTCCCGCACCGACACGTTGATGCCCGCCTCGTTCTCCAGGCGGTTGCGGATCTCGACCGCCATCAGCGAATCGAGGCCGAGATCGTGCAGCGGCACCGCTTCGTCGACCTTGCCGCTCAGTCCGAGGACCGAAGCGACGATGGTCGCAACCTTGTCGTCCATCGGCGCGGCTTCGGCCGTCGTGGAAGAAACCGGAACCTCGCCCAATCGTGCCGCCAGCGTGGCGAGCGATGCCCCTTCGATCAGCTCTCGTACCGAGATCTCGACGCCGAGTTCGTTCTCGACACGGTTGCGAATTTCGACCGCGACAAGCGAGTCGAGGCCGAGATCGTGCAGAGGCGTCGCTGGATCGATCGCGCCCGTCAGGCCAAGGCAGGTCGTGACGATACGCAACAGGGCGGCATGCCGGTCGGGCGCCGCAGGTGCGGTCCCAGCCTGCGGTGCCGGTGCCGAACTCGGCCGATCCTGCAAGCCGACTTCCCGCAGCAGCGCGGGCGCGCGATCGCCGAAATGGGCCACGAAGCGCGGCCAGTCGACCGAGGGCAGCACGATCAGCTGTGTTCGTGAAGCGCCCACGGCGCGGCAGAACATGTCGATTCCCTGTGCCGGCGCGATGCTGCCGAGACCCAGCTGGTCGGCGCGCATGTCGAAGCCCAACGCGGCGGCAGACCCGGTACCGCTCCACACGCCCCAATCGAGACTCAGCGCCGGCAAGCCTTCTGACCGGCGGCGCGCGGCGATTCCGTCGAGGAAAGCCGCGCAGAACGCATGGTTGACCTGCCGGGCCGAGCCCACGACGCCGGCCACCGACGAGCACAGGATGAAGTGGCGCACCGGATGCGCGCGTGTGGCCCTGTCGAGAGCCAGTGCGCCGCCCAGCTTGCCGTGCGCGACCGTCCGCAGCGTGGCGTCCGTCTGCTCGGCGATCGGTGCATCGGCAAGGGTTCCGGCCGCATGGACGACGCCCTGGACATTGTGTTCACGCAGCAGGCGGGTCAGAAGCGCCTCGTCGGCGGCATCGCCGGCGCAGGCCTGCACCGGAATGCGAATGCCGGCCGGAACGGTTGGCATTTCGCGGCTCAGCAGCACCAGCGCCGTGGCGCCGTGCGCCGCAAGCCACGACGCGATCGCCTGCGCGATCCCGCCACGGGCGCCAGTAATCAACCACGCACCGTCGACCTTGGCCGACGTCGCGGCCACGGCCGCCGGAACGAGGCGCGGCACTTCGCGGATGCCCTCTTCCGTCCAGCGCACTTCCGCCTCGTCGGCCCGAGAGACGATCTCGTCTGTCAGCGCCGATTCATTTGGCGGTGCCAGCAACAGCCGCGCATCGAGCATCGGCACTTCGACCGACAGGGTGCGCAGCAAACCCGGCAGGCCGGCATGGCCTGGACTCTCGTCGCCGATCAGTACGAGGCGCTGCCTCGCGGTCGCAGCTTCGGTCGCCAATGTAGCGAGGCTGCCCAGCAGAGCAACCTGACTATCTTCGGTCGCCTCGGCCGGCGGCACGACATGCACGCGCGTGCCGGCGGGAAGTCGGGCGCCCATGGCTTCGACGGCGCGGCGGGCGACAATCACCTCGCCAGAAGTGTCGGCCGTCTCGAAGCCTTCCTCGGCAAGCAGCTTTGACCAGGCTTCGCGCGAGAGCAGCGGATGATCGGGCCGCAGATCGGCGTCGGCGAAGCGCCACCAGCCTTCGGTCAGGCCGAAGACGATATCCACCCAGCGGCGTGGCGCCGTGCTTTCGACCAGGACGAGCACGCCACCCGGTGCGAGGGCTTCCCGGACATGGCGCAAGGTCTGGCGCAGGTCGCGCGTGGCATGCAGGACATTGGCCGCCACCACCACGTCGAAGCCGCCGGACGCGATGCCCTGCTCGGCCGGCGCCCGCTCGATATCGAGCAACTGCGTCGCAAGGTCCGCGCCAGCGAATTTGTGTCGAGCCGCCGACAGGAAGCTCGCCGACAAGTCAGTGAAGACGTAATGCGGCCGGATTTGCGCCAAGCCGTCCAGCACGGCACCGGTGGCGCCGCCTGTACCGGCCCCCACTTCGAGCACGCGCAGCGTTCGTCCCTTGGGCACGGTGTCGGCGATCGCCTTGGCGGCTTCGCTCAACAGCCCGTTGACCGTCCGCGCATAGGGCGACGTCTCGTAGAAGGCGCCGGCGCCCTCGCCTTGTGCCGGAAACAGCAGCGCCAGTGGGTCGCGCTTGCCGGTCAAGACATCGGCCAGCGCGCCGCCGCAGCGGCGCAGCACACCGATCTCGCCCGCCATCGCGGGCGCCTCTGCCAACAGCACATCGATCAACGCATCTGCGCTGGCATCGGCGGGCGCCTTACGAACCCGGTAGCGGCGCCCGGTTTGCGCCAACACGCCATCGTCCGCCAGCAAGCGCAACAGGCGCCGGAAAAGCCGGTGGTGACGCTCGGCGATTCCCAGCGCCTCGGCCGTGGCTCCGAAGGTGAATTCCGCCCCTACCCGCAGCGGCAGACCCAGGCGGTGCAGCGCCTGCACCACGTAGGCCGTCGCGGCCTCTTCCAGCCGCCCGCCGATCGCATCGTAGGCTGCGGTGCCGTGTTCGGCCGCAAGCCGCGCACCGGCGCCGTTGAGGCGGTCTGCCAAACCGGATGGCGCGGGAAGGAATTGCGGAGGACCGAGCCCCTCGATCAACGGCTGCGCCCGCCAATCGATGCGGTAGAAGCCGCGCGCCGATTCCGGCAGCGGCGCCGCCCGAAAACGCAGCTGCTCGATGGTGAGGGCCGTTCCCCGATCGTCGCTCACGGTGATATCGGCCGTGGCGCCGTTCGCTTCGCGGCGCACGACCGCGACAACCCGCGCATCCGCCGCCGGCTTGCGGAAGAGCGCCAGGCGGCCGACGCCGTTCGGCATCAGCACATCGTCGCCGGTATCAGGCAACGCGGCGGCGACCAGCTGGAGAACGGCGTCGAGGCGCGTCGGATGAATCGCAAAGCGTTCCTCCTCCGGCGCAGCGCGCAGGGTGGCCGAGGCGAGCCCTTCGATGCGACGCACATTGTCGAGCAGGCGGAAGGATGGCCCATGGGCGACACCGCGCCGTGCCATGGCCGCGTACAATTCGGCGGGATCGAGCGGAGTGTCGTGGATCGCCGTGGGCGGGGCCGCCAACGGCGCGGCACCACGAGGAGCGATCCGACCGGTTACATGAAGCGTCGCATCCGAACCATCCGTTCCGCAGCTGACGATCCGAAACGCGCCGTCGCCGCCGACAATAGTCTGCACCAGCCGGGGCGTCTCTTCCGAAATGCGCAGCGGTACCGGAATCTCGAGGCTGTCGACGGCGCTGTCCGGCAAGGCCGCGAGAATCATCTCGACGAAACCCGCCGCCGGCATCACGGCTTCACCGTTCACCTTGTGCTCGGCCAGGAAGCCGAGCGCCGGATGACGCGAGGAGACGAGCGACTCCCACCGCCTTTCGCTGGCGAACGGCAGGGACAGCTTGCGTCCCAGCAACGGCGGGCGGCCGTCGTCGACGTCGACCGCGACAGGCGAGGTCTCGGCGGCGGTCGTGTCGATCCAGAAGCGTTCGCGCTGGAAGGCGACCAGCGGCAAATCGGTCTTGCGGCCCGCGGTCTCTGGGATCGCCGGCATCGGTGCATTGGACGGGGCGGCAGCCGCCAGCTCCTCAACCGATCCGACTGATACCCACCATGGCAACCGAGCGCGCCCGATTGCTGCGGTATGGCAGATATCGGCGAAGCTGTCGGTCGTCTGCGCGAGGTGGCTCTGGTAGCGCGCGATCAACTCCCGCAGCCCTTCTTCCGTCCGCGCCGAAATGACGAGCCGCGGTGACGTCGCCGCGGCAGTCTCTGCTGTGCGGACTGTCGGCTCGGCGCGCTCCAGAACGACATGCGCATTCGTGCCGCTGAAGCCGAAGGAACTGACGCCGATTGCACGGATTTCCGCAGGCGTGAGCTCGGTCGGCACGCGAATGTCGACGCCGCCGAGATCGATGTGCGGGTTGAGCTTTCTGAAATGCAGCGTCGGCGGCAGCGCCTGGTTGCGCAGCATGGCGATCGCCTTGATCAGGCCGGCGACGCCCGCGGCTGCTTCCGTATGGCCGATGTTGGTCTTCACCGATCCCACATGCAGCGGCCGGTCGCGCTTGCGGAACACCGCCTTCAACGCATGCATCTCGATCGGATCGCCGAGCGACGTGCCGGTGCCGTGCGCCTCGATATAGTCGATCTCGTCCGGCGCCATGCCGGCGTTGGCCAACGCCTTGCGGATCACGGCCTCCTGCGCGAGCCCGTTCGGCGCCGTCAGGCCCGCGCTGCGTCCGTCCTGGCCCAGCGCCGAGCCGCGCACGACCGCCAGCACGCGATCGCCGTCGGCCACGGCTTCCGACAGCCGTTTCAACACGACAACGCCGCATCCCTCGCCGCGCGCGTAGCCGTCGGCGGCTTCGTCGAACGTCTTGCAATGCCCGTCGGGCGAGAGCATCCGGCCGAGGCAGAAATTGACCGTGATGTCCGGCGTCAGCATCAGGTTCACGCCGGCCACGACCGCGAGATTGCACTCCCGATTGCGCAGCGCCTGGACGGCCAGATGCGTGGCGACCAACGACGACGAGCACGCTGTATCCACGGCGAGGCACGGGCCCTGGAAGCCGAAAGTGTACGAGAGGCGCCCCGATGCGACCGAGGCGGCATTGCCCGCACCCGCGCTCGCGTTGCTGCCCGACCCGTGCGCCGTGCGCGACAGCAGCGCGGAGTAATCGTTGGTGCTGATGCCGACGAACACGCCGGTCTGGCTGCCGACCAGCGACGGCGGCGGGATGGCCGCATCCTCGAGTGCTTCCCACGTCGTCTCCAGCAGCAGACGCTGCTGCGGATCGATACCGATCGCCTCGCGCGGCGAGATGCGGAAGAACAGCGGCTCGAAACCATCGACGCGATCGATGAAGCAACCGTTGCGCACATACATCTTGCCCGCGCGACCCGGCGTCGGATCGTAGAGCGCATCGATGTCCCAACGCTCCTTGGGCACCTCGCGGCTGCCGTCGCGCCCGTCGCGCACGGCTTCCCACAGCGCCGCCGGCGTATTGGCGCTCGCCGGATAGCGGCAAGCCATGCCGACCACCGCTATCGGCGCCGATCCCGCCTGCTCCAGTTCCGCGATGCGTGCGCGCTGCGAGCGCAGCGCGATCACTGCCTGCTGAAGCGGCGATAAAGGCGACGCGTCAGGCATGGATCAGCCGCTCCGCAATCGCTTCTAGCGGAACTTCGGCAGCCGCTCCCGCGGTTCCGGCGATCAGCTGCAGGCATCCCGAATCGTAGGAGATGATCAGGATACCGCCACCGCCGCGCGCCGAACTCACCACCAACTCCATCGAGCCATCTTCGGCCGCGCCCGTCGCGCCGACGGTGGGCGCACCGGTGATCGTCATCACGGCTTTCTCGTAGGACAAAGGCGTATCGGGCTTGAGCAGGAACCTCGGCAGCGGGAGAAGCGCGTCGCCCGCCGCGCCGGCCTTGATCTCACCGAACAGGCTGGCGCGATTCTCGCGCGCCGATTCCCAGAACTCTCCCTGTTCCAGTCGCGTGAATACGTGCGACACGGCAAGGCCCGGTCCCGCCGGCGGCGCCGGTCGGATGAAGCGCTCCATGCCAACGGCATGCGCCACGCTGTCCAGGCCCATCGCGTCGCGCATGACGACGGCGAGCACGCTGTTGAGCGACGCCCCTTCGTCCTCGCATCGCGTCTGGACGCGCTCGGTTGCCTCGCGGCTGAACTTGTGCAGGGCAAAGCGCGTGAATTCCGGCGCCGGCAGGATTGCCGTCAGCCGCTCTGGGCCGAGCGCTTCCCAGCGCTTGCCCGCGCGGGCCGACCACCAGCCATCCAGCAAGTCTTCTGCATCGGGATTGCCATAGGCGCTGTCCGGCAGCATCTCCTCGCAGGCCGGCGAAAGATCGCCGGGGTGGACATCGTCGAGGAAGGCGTGCGCCACGTAGAGACTCGTGCGCCAATCCGTCAGCGCATGGTTGACCGCCAGAACGAGAGTCGTATGTGCGACGCCTGAAAGAACCACGGCATGCCAAGGCGGCGCGCCGGTCGTTCCCACGCGCACGTCGAGAAGCTCTTGTGCGATCTCCAGCCAATGCGTGGCCGAGGACTCCGTAAGATGTCGCAGCACACCGGGCGCGCGACTCTCCCCCCAACGCGGCCGTCCATGCGCGCCGATCCGCACTTCGGGTACCGCGAAGCTGCGCGGCATCTCGATCGGCGTCACACCGGCTCGCCGTACTACGACGACGCTGTTCATGGGTGCGCTCGAATCGAGCAGCCAGAACTTGGCTTCGTTGGGGCTGAGCAGGCGATCCACGGCGACGCGTCCTCAGGCTGCCTTGGCCTGCAACAACGCGATCATCCGACCGACATTCTCGAGCTTGCCGACTTCCGCCGGATTGAGCCTGATCTTGAATTCGCGCTCGACCGCCAGAACCAGGACGATGTGCTGCAGCGAATCCCAATCGTCCACATCGGCGGCGGTCATCGCATCGTGCAGCGCGATCGACGGGTCGTCGAACGTCTGATGGAACACAGCCGTCAGGCGGCGCACGACGTCATCGCGCTCGATCATCGTGTCTGTCCTTTTTCCTGTGCCGGGCGCACCCAGCTCGTCCAGCCGGGGCGCGCGGGATCGAGAGCAAAAGTCCATTCGCCATCATTGCCAGACGTGAAACCCAGCCGTTCGTAGAGATCGGCGACCAGACCGTTCTTCCCCGAGCGGACGTAGCGTCCCACCAGACGGTCGCAGCCCTGCGCCAGTGCGATCGCGCGCATGTCGTTGGCGATGAACTCCTCGACCGTACGGCCGAGCACACGGCAACTCATCACCCAGGTATCGATGTGCATCGCGCGATCGCGGCGACGCAGCACGACACAGGCGATCAGCCCGCTGTCGCCGAACCGATCGGCCAATCGCATATGGCGCACGAAGCAATCGGGCGAAGCCGCGAGGGCCGACAACTCGGCCTCGGAATAGCGCGTTCCCGTCAGATGGAACTGGTTGCTCTTGTTGATGAGCTGCGCCATGCGCGGTTGATGGAAGGAATCCGCACCGCCCATCGCGCCCTCCATGTCGAGACCGCGCAGATAAGAGGCAAGATCGACGAAGTCCTCGCGGAAGGCCGTCCGCTGTGCGTTGTCGGCGTAGTAGCGGCCGCGCTCACGATCTTCGGCGGAGAAGGCGACGGTTTCGAACCAGCGTGGCCGCGCCAGGGCCGCGACATAACCCGATGGGTCTTCCGGCAGATCGATGACCTCGACCTCCGGCAGGTGACGACGCACGATATCGCGCTCCATCGGGTTGTCGTCCATGAACACCAGGCTATCGAGCCCGATGTTGAGCGCGGCGGCGATCTCGCGGATGTTGTCGGCCTTGTTGCGCCAGTTAGCGACGAAGACCGCGAAGTCGTCGAAACGCAGGACAGAGTCGGGATGTTCGCGGAACACCGATGCCGCCATGTCGGGATCGTTCTTGCTGCACACCGCCAGGATCACACCGCGATCCTTCAGTGCCTTTACAAATCGATGAAGGGCGACGAAAGCCTCGCCCGCTTCTCCGTGTCCGAGCTCGATGCCGGCCAATCCGTCGTCCCCGATCACCCCGCCCCACAGGGTGTTGTCGAGGTCGAGGACAAGACACTTCTTGGCGAGGCCACGAGCCCCGGCGATCAGCCGCGCAGCCGCATGAGCGACGTTGCCTGTCGCGTCGAGGGCGAACGCATGCTTGGAGTGGAACCAGTAGCGGGCGTCTTCCCAGCGCCGCCGTCCCCACAGGCTCGCCACATGGTCGAGATCGAACAAGGCGACCGCCGACGGCGCGGCGGCCGCGAGGTCGACATTGTAACGGCGCAGCATGGCCCGCAGTCCCCATGGCGCACTGCCCGACAGGTTGCCGAACGGATCCTCGGCCGGCACGTCCACGAGATTGTCGATGACCGTGCAGCCCAGGTGTTCGGTCAACTGGCGCCACAGGACACAGCGCGATTCCACGGCGGCACCGACTTGCTCCTGCACCTGCTCCACGGTCGAGCCGGGGCGCACATCAAGGCCGAGGTCGCGATAGGTCGAGAACAGCCAGACGATGTCGGGCCGGGATCGGCGCAAGGCACTCGACGGATCCAGTACGGACTGCACCGCTGTGTCGAAGGGCGAGAGCGCCACCTCCGCATCGAAGCCCATCCGCGCCAACCAGAAGCGCAGGACCGGCGCGAAGTGATCGAGCGTGCTGCCGGCGACCAGGGCGACGCGCAGCGGGCGAAGGCCGAGCGATCCGACATGGAGCCGCTTGAGCGCCCGTGCAGCTCTCGCCTGGTCGACGAAATCCGAGTCGGGCGTCACGCTCGCGAACAATGTTGCGAGCGCCGCGCGGGCGTCGTCGCCCGCGTCCGCAGTCTTGACCCGAGACAAGGTTTCCTCGAACGCGACCCCGCTTCTCGCGTTCAGCGACACGCCTATCCCTCCACCTTGAAAACGCGAACAAAATGCCGGCTTGAATGATACTCAGCCGCTCTCTCGTTCGCCAGCAACAAGCGCGCAGAGTGTGGTGTACCACCGGGCTCCGGCCTTGCTCCGGAACGACCCGGTATGCCACTATGAACGTCAGTTTGGCGGGGTTTGCTGGCACCATGACGGCTGCGGCGGAAGCATTCGTCCTCGAGGACCTCACCGTCGGACAACACGCCGAATTCGAGACGGTCATCGATGGCAGTGACATCGACCGCTTCGCGGCGCTCTCCGGTGATGCGAGTCCCCTGCACGTCGACAAGGCGTTTGCGCGCGCGCGCGGCTATGACGACCGTGTTGCGCACGGCGCTTACCTCATCGCGCTGGCCTCGCGGCTGGTCGGCATGTATCTGCCCGGCAAGAACGCCCTGCTTCTGTCGGTGCAAATGTCGTTCGCCGCACCGGCTCTGCCGAGGACACGCGTGAAGGTTCGGGGTGAGATCGAGCAAATGTCCGACAGCGTGCGGTCGATCGTCCTGAGACTGACAGTCAACGAGGCGTCGGCCGGCACGGCTCTGGCGCGCGGACGCCTGATCGTGGGATTTACATCCCATGGATGATCTCGACCTGATCCTCGTCACCCAGTCCAACGTGCTGGACTATGACCGCTTCGGCCGCCTGCCGCTCGACCGGATCGATCTCTACAAGTCGCTCGTCTACCCTCGCATGGTCTATCACGAGGGCGGCTTCCGGTCGCATCTCGACTACATCAACCACAAGACGTCCGGAAAGTTCTTCGACGAGGCGGACTATCCCGAACGGCGCAAGATGCTCAACATCTGGAACCTGCCGTCGATGTCGGGCGTCCACCTGCTGAACTACCTGTCGCAGTTCGGCTTCCGCGTGCGGGTGATCAACAACCTCGATTCGGAGTGGGACTGGTTCGTCGAGGCCTATTCGAACTGCAAGCGCCCTCCGCTGGTCGGCATCTCGTCGACCTTCTACCTGTCCTGGAAGGAAGTCGGTCACGTCGCCAAACGCCTGCGCACGGTCGATCCGGACATGGAGATCGTGCTGGGGGGTGCCTTTGCCAATGCGGAGACAATCAACGGCACGCCGGCGGACTTCGAGCCGCGCATGCGCCGCTACGGCATCCGCTACGCGCTGCACGCCTTCAACTCGGAAGTCGACTTCCGCAACCTGCTGGCCGCGCGCCGCGGCAGCGGCGACGTCAGCACGGTGCGTAATCTCGCGTCGATCTCCGGCAGCCTGAAGGGCGGCAGTTTCGACGCCGGAAGCAAGGTCTGGAACAACCCGCTGCTCGGTCTCTCCGAAATCCCGCCCAACTGGCATCAGCTGGACATGCCGTTCCTCAACCGCACGATCCAGATCCGCACGGCATCCGGCTGTCCCTTCGCCTGTGCCTTCTGCTCCTATCCAACGACCGCTGGCGGCTGGAGCACGGTCGCCGCCGATCATGTCCGCGCCCATCTCGATTCGATCATGAAGATCGGCGGCATCGACCGGATCATCTTCATCGACGACACTTTCAACGTGCCGCCGCACCGCTTCCGCGACCTGATCAAGATCTTCGCCGAATACCCGTTCGAGTGGTTCTCCTTCCTGCGTGTCCAATACACGACCGAGGAAGACATCAGGATGATGAAGGAGTCGGGCTGCGCCGGCGTCTATCTCGGCATCGAATCGGCCAGCGACACCGTGTTGAAGAACATGAACAAGCGCGCGACCGCCAAGCAATTCGCGGAGGGCGTTCGCCTGCTGAACAAGTACGACATCCCCTACCTCGCCGCCTTTGTCCTTGGCTTTCCCGGCGAGACCGAAGCGACGATCCAGGAGAATGTCGACTTCATCCGCAACAACGGCGTGCGCTTCTATTCACTCAAGGAATTCTTCTACATGCCGCACACCCAGGTGCATGAGAAGCGTGACGATTACGGGCTGACCGGCATGGGCGGCAAATGGGCCCACCGCACGATGAATCACGAGGATGCCGCCCGCATCAAGCTCGACCTGTTCCGTTCGATCGACACCAGCACCAACATCGATCCGGATACCAGTCTCTGGTACATGGCCTATCTCTACGACCAAGGTTACGACTTCAAGGCGATCGAGCGGGTCCAGGCCGACATCAACGGCTTGATGAAGCGTCAGCTCGACACCGCCGGCTCGGCTCAATCTTGGGCGTCGGCGCCCCTGGCGCCTGCGGAGCTGAATGCCGCCGAGTAAGGTGACGCACGCCGTCACATGAGCATCGTATCGATCCCTTTCCTGCTGATCGCGGTGGTCACCACGCTGTTGCTACGCAGCGAGCGCTGGCAGGCGAATCGCGCGCGCATTCTCACGCTCGCGAGCGTGGCCTTCGTCGCCGGCGCCACCGCGTCCGTAGGCGACGCGCTCTGCCTGGCGGCGATGACGGCAACCGGTTGGATCGCCATTCGCCTTGTCACCGTCCGCAAGAATACGCCGCTATTGGCCAGCGCGATCGTGCTGGTGATCGCCGCATTTCTCGCGAGCCGGCAGATCCTACCCGGAGTGGACGTCCCACCCTGGCTGGCGGTCGGTCCGACCATCGGCCTGTCTTACGTGATGTTCCGCATCCTGCACCTGATCGTGGATGCGCATGGCGGTGAGCTTCCGGATCGTCTGCGTCCACGAGACTATGTCTGCTACCTCTTCTGCTATCTCACTTTCCTGGCCGGCCCCCTCCAGCGCTTTCCCGAATTTACCGCCAGCCTCGACGCGCCATCGCCCGAGGTGCCGCGCATCGAACTGCGCGACGGCCTACCGACGATCGCGCTGGGCTATCTCAAATTCACGGCAATCGCCGGACTATTCTTCACGGTGTTCCTTCAGGCGCAGACGCCAGCGTCCTGGTGTCCCGGCCCGGTCGCAGTGGCGGCGTCGGTGCTGGGCTTCGCCCTCTACCTCTATGCGAGTTTCTCCGGCTACACCGACGTCGTGCGCGGAATCGGCCGTCTGGCCCGCCTCGACCTGCCCGCGAACTTCGATCGTCCCTTCCTTGCCTCGGACTTCCTGGATTTCTGGTCGCGCTGGCACATCAGCCTGTCGGACTGGTTCAAGCTCTACGTGTTCAACCCGCTGGTAAAGGCGCTGATCGCGGTCAACGTCCGGCCGGCACTGGTGCCTTATATCGGCGTTCTCGGCTTCTTCGTGACTTTCCTGCTGATGGGCTTGTGGCACGGCGTCAGCGAACGCTTCGCTCTCTACGGACTTGTCCTCGGCGGTGGCGTGAGCGCCAACAAGCTCTATCAGGTGCTGGCCCTGCGGCGATTGGGGCGCCGCCCATACAATGCGCTCGTCGCCCGGCCGCTCTATGCGGCCGTCGCGCGCGGACTCGCCGTGGCGTACTTTGCGCTCGCTTTGGGCTTCCTATGGGCGATCGCACCGTCGTCACTCGAGGATATGGCGCACTGGGCCGGCGCGGCCGTCATCGTCTTCGTCGTGGTGACAATACTCTGTGCGCTTGCGGCCAAGTTTCCAGCTTCACCGCCCGCTTTGCCGCGCGATCTCGTTTCGGCGGGCGCGATCGCTATCGTACTGGCTTATCTCCTCACCACGCAGGGCGTGGCGCCGCCCCTCGTCTACACGTTCTTCTAGGCCGAGAGCAGATCGAGACGGTGCGGCTGACGCACGCCGAAATCGTTGCGCACGCCCCAGCAGCCCTGCGCCATTGTCGAGAAGACCGTCCGGAAGTCGACGCTGTACCGAAGGTCACCATCCTGAAGATCGGCAAGAGACGGATAGAGGCCATGCAGACCACCCTTCACGCGGCCGCCCATCACGAAGTGCGGCGCGGCCGTCCCGTGATCCGTGCCGCCGCTGGCATTCTGCTTGGCACGCCGGCCGAATTCCGAATAGGTGAGCACGGCGACGTTCTTCCACAGATCCGCGGCCATCAGGTTGCGCCGCAGGTTGGCCAAATCGGCCGCAAGGATACCCAGCAAGCGTTCCTGCGTCGGCACCTGATTGGCGTGCGTGTCGAAACCATTCAACGACACTTTGATCGCGACGACCGGCACTTTCGCCATCAAGATACGCGTGGCGAGATCGAGCTGCCGGCCAAAGCCCGGATCCTGGTATGCAAAAGCCGGCGAGGCACCGTTGCGCAGCTTCTCCCGCAAGCCCGCCGCCGCGGCGTTCACCTCATGCCGCACGCCGAGCAGATGGCGCAGCGCGGGATTGCCGTCGTCGCTGCGCCCCGCCGGATCCTTCATGCCCTGCGCGGCGCGCAGGAAATTCTCGGCATCCTGCATGACGATTGTCCGCAGCTCCGGCCCGGTTACCGGCAAGGCGTTGGTGTCGATCACGATGCTGTCGACGCCTGCGCCACGCGGCAGCGTCGTGCCCTTGAAGGCCTGCGCAACCCATCCCTCGCTCAGCGTCTGGCTGGAAGCCGACGCGGTATCCCAGATCTCGATCGAGCGGAAATGCGAGCGATTGGGATAGGGATAGCCGACGCCCTGGATAATCGCGAAGTCCTTGGCCTTCCAGGACTCCATCAGCGGCTCGAGCTTGTGATGCAGCCCGACTTTTTCGTCGAGTTGCAGCACGCGGTCGCGCGCCAAGCCGATCCCGGGCCGCAGTTCGCGATATTTCGGGTCGGCGTAGGGGATCAGCGTGTTCATGCCGTCGTTGCCGCCCTTCAGCTCGACCAGCAGCAGCACGCGCGGCGTATTCGCGGCATCGGCGAAGGCAGAACGGGACGCCAGCGCCACCGAGACGGCGCCTGCTCCGAACATAAAGGTGCGGCGATCCATGGAGGCGCTCCTCACTTCAACTGATAGGCGGAATCGAGCATCGCGGAAGCGACGACGGCGCCCGGTGTGGCGTCGAGATCGACGCCGTCTATCGGCTGGCGCGGCAGCAAGGCGCGGACCAGCATCGCCTGGTCGACGCCTGACAGGCTGGGACCCAGCCTCGCTTCGCCACCCGCGTTGCGCAGGCTGCGGCCCTCGACCGGCAACTGTTGCATGGAAACGCCATTCGCCATCGGCGCCTGTTCCTTGCGGTCGGCGCGCCGATTGGGACGCCCGTTGCCCATCGTCATGCCGCCCTCCATGGACGAGACGGTCGTGGCCTCGACCATGCGGCGCACGAACTGCTGACGCAGCAGCAAGGTATAGGTGCTGATCCACGCTTCGCCGCCGGCCCAGCCCTTCACATTGGGCGGATCGAACGGCACCTGGCCGAGCCCCTGCATCATGCGCACGAGTCCGGTCTTCTCGGGCACGGGCAAGCCCAGCACGCGTACCGTGCCGACAATCAGGTCGACCGGCGACTTGATGAGTCCGGCACGATTGGCGGGATCGCGGAAGGCGGGCGACATCAGCATCGCGCGCATCAGCGGCTTGATCTCGTAGCCGCCGGTACGAAACACGGCAGCCAGGCGCTTGATCTCATCGGGGTCGGGCTTCAGCGAGACGAACTCGAGCCAAAGCTTGCGCACGATCGTCTCGGCGGTGCGTGGATTGCGCAGCAGGATGGCGATGATGTCGTCGCCGCCGAACCGGCCGGTCTGGCCCAGGAAGGTCTTCTCACCGCCGTCATGCTGCCGGGCGCGATCGACAAAGGCGCCGGTATCGCGATCGATCGACCAGCCGGTGAAGGCGCGCGCGGCGGCCTTGATATCGGCCTCGCCGTAATGGCCCTCGCCCAGCGTGAAGAGCTCCAGCAGCTCACGGCCGAAATTCTCGTTGGGCTGTCGCGCCGCCGAGCGCACGCCGTCGAGATAGACCAGCATGGCGGGATCGCGTGCCACCGCTTTCAATAGCGTCGCAAAGTTGCCGAGCGCCTCGCGGCGGAACAGTGCGTTCTGGAAATAGAGGGCCGGCGCGAACCTCACTTTCTGCAGGGACGAGGTGAAGTGGTTGTGCCAGAACAGCGTCATCCGCTCGACCAGCGGCTGGTCGGTGACGAGCATCTCCTCGACCCACCAGTTGCGCAGCTCGCGGCCCTGCTCCTGGATCGGCCGGCGGATTCCCGCCGCCTGCTTCTTGTCGCCCTTGGCCTCGCGCAGCTTCTCGACCGCCTCGCGCTGCTCTTCGCGGACGCTTTTCAGGCCCTCGTTCACCCAGCGCGGCGCCGGAGTCGCGGCGGCACGACGCGGCGCGCCGACCAGCCGGTCGACCGCGGCGGCATAGTCCATGCTGGCGAGCGATTGGATGTCCGAGGGGGTCGGACCGAATGACGTGCGCAGAAGAAGGTGCCGCGCTTCGTCGAAACCCATCGATTGGGAAGCCCGCGCGAGGTTGGGCACGGAGAGGAAGCCGGCCAGCGACGCCGCTCCACCCAGGAATCGACGCCTATCGAGACGAGTCATCATCGTGAAAGTCTTTCCAGAACCGGCGAAACCGTCGCCCTCCGTACTCTGACTACGACACGAGTCCGTCGACTATCCCTATTGTTGCGGCGGCGGACGGCGCGGGCCACCCGGCCGTCCACGACCGCCCGGACCGAAGCCGAGGTAACGATCGGCGAGAATCTCGTGCATGCGCTCGCGCTGCTGCGGAGTCAGGTGCTCATCGAGCGCGAGGATCGCATGCAGGTTGGCTTTCTGCTGCTCGGCGCGCTGCTTGGAGACTTCCTCGACGAGGGCGTCGATCTTCGCAAGGTCGACCGGCTGCTTCTTCAGCTCGTCGCTCATCTGCTCGCGCGCCTGCTGGATGCCGTGGATGCGCTCGCGACGCTCGGCCTGGTTCTTGTCGAACAGGTCGCGCAACGCCTTGCGCTGGTTGTCGTCGAGCTTGAGGTCGTTGGCCATCATCTCGAGCGGGCCGCCCGGACGGCCGCCCGGCGGCGGCCCGGCATGTTCGAACGGCGGCGCGATCCAGGTCCGGTAGACGAAGCCCGCGAGAACGAAGCAATTGAGAAGCAGTGACAGAGCCAGCAGGAACTGGACGAGACGAGAGTTCATTCCAGTCGCATCCTCAAATCCCGTCGGACGCGAAGAACGCCGTCAGCTCGTTGGAGTTCTGGCTCGACACTACGGTGCCGCTATTGCCGTAGCGCTCCTTGGCGTAGGACTCGCCAAGACCGCCGCCCAGCATGAAGCCGGAGATCGCGATCATCACGGCCGCGGTGGCCATGGCGGCGCGCGGCAGGGCGAAGCCGCCGCCAAGTCCCAGCAGGCTCCGTAGCCAGCCATGGCGCGGCGCGGCGCGCTCGGCCTCGAAGCCCACCAAGGCCTGTGCACGCACGGCCATGCGCGGCGGCGCCGCCGGTAGCGGCATGCCGAGGATTTCGGACAGGTCCATGGCCGCGCGGCGCATCTCGGGATTGGTCGCGACAGCGGCTTCGATGCGGGCGGCTTGGGTCTCGGACAGGCGGCCTTCCAGCCAGGCAGCGAACTCGAGATCCGACACCTCCGGCGACGCGACCGGACCGGTGGCAAGCCTCTGCCACAGCTCCTTGTCGGCCTGGGTAATGCGGTCGGTACTCATGACGATCTCCTTGCCCTACCTTACGCCACAATTACTCGATTCATCCCCCGTTCAGGGCGATTCTTCCTTGAAGTGCTCCCGCAGCCGCAAAAGTGCCTTGTGATGGGTACTTCTGACGGTTTGGGCGTCGATTTTCAGCAATTGTGCAACTTCGGCGACGTCCCTTTCCTCATCATATAAGTACTTCAGGATCAGGGTCTGGCGCTCCGTCAGAAGCCCGGCGGGTATCTTCAGCTTCTCGACATGGCGGTCCTCGACCGCCAATGCAACCTCTGGAACGTCGTCGATCGGAGTCGTCCCCTGGCGCCGGCGGCGGGCGTGATCCACCGCCGAGGACCGCGCGACAACCGCCAGCCAGGTCGACAGCCCAGCCCGGGCCGGATCGTAGGTTTTCAACAGCCGAAAGTCGTTGGCGCAGAGGCGTACATAGACGTCTTGGGCGGCATCCATGACATCTTCCTCGGACAGCCGATAGGTGGACAAAGTCCGGCGCACCACCGCATTGATCAACGGCGTCGAGGCCACGACGAATGTGTCCCACGCACGCTTATTGCCCGTGGCTAGGACACGCAGATCGATCTGGTTGAGTTCCGTCACGCGCCGCGTTTCCGTCCCGAGTCCATCCGCCCTGCAGTTTAACGGGGTTTGTGGCCGAATCAGGCCCCGCTACAGTCTCTCCCGGGTTTTTTGAGAGGTACCGATGAGCGAGTCGCTAACACGGCAATTGAAGATCACCAAGCAGGCGGTCCGGGGCAAAGGTGTGGTCGTGGCCCAGAACTGCCGGGCAGCCGAGGTCGGCGCCGATATCCTGCGCAAGGGCGGCAACGCCATCGACGCCGCGGTCGCGACCGGCATGGCGATCGGCGCGCTCGAGCCGTGGATGAGCGGCATCGGCGGCGTCGGCTTCATGACGATCTGGAGCGCCAAGGAAAAGCGCGCGTGGACGGTCGACTACGGTCCGATCTCCGCGAAGAAGCTCGACGTTGCGAACTACAAGATTGTCGGCCCCGGCCCGGCCAATCCCTTCGCCTGGCCCGACATCCTCAACAGCAACAACGAGGTCGGGTACCACTCGATCGCCGTGCCCGGCATGGTCTCGGGCCTGGGCAAGGCGCTCGAGCGCTTCGGCACGATGAAGTGGAAGGACGTGCTGGCGCCCGGCATCGAACTCGCCGAGCGCGGCATGGAACTCGACTGGTACATGCAGGTGATGATCGCCAACGGCGCCAAGAACCTGGCGAAGTTCCCGGCCTCGCGCACCGCCTACCTCGACGACGGCTTCGTGCCGACCAACGACTGGCAGGGCACCAAGCGCTACCTGAAGCTCGGCAATCTCGCCGACACGATGAAGCGCCTGGCCGCAGGCGGTCCGCGCGAATTCTACGAAGGCAGCCTGGCGCGTGACATCGCGGCCGACCTGCAGGCCGGCGGCTCCGCGATCTCGTACGACGACCTGAAGGCCTACGAGGCGCGCATCGTCGACCCGCTCTCGTTCGAACATCACGGTGTCACCGTCAATGTCGCGGGTGGCCTCACCGCGGGTCCGACGCTGAAGCGCACGCTGGAACTGGCGGGAGCGCGCACCCAGGGTCAGGGCGCGCCGGGCGCCGACTTCTTCGTGGCGATCTCCGAGGGCATGCACACCGCCTACCAGGAGCGGCTGAAGA
>JAFEFH010000330.1 GCA_018240695.1 Pseudomonadota bacterium
CCCCTATCTGGTGGTCGATCCGGCCACCGGCGAGACGCTGTTGCAGCAGAATGCCGGGGCGGCCTGGTCGCCAGCCTCGCTGACCAAGCTGATGACGATGTACCTCGTCTTCGAGGAGATGAAGGCGGGGCGGCTGGCGCCCGATACGCCGGTGCCGATCTCGCCGCACGCCCACAATGTCGAATCGCCGCTCGGACTGCCGATCGGCTCGTCGCTCACCGTCGACCAGGCACTGATGGCCATGGTCGCCCGGTCGCCGAACGACATCGCGATCGCGCTGGCGGAGAAGGTCTCCGGCAGCGAGCCGCAGTTCGCCGTGCGCATGACCGAAACCGCGGTGCGCCTCGGCATGACCGCCTCGCGGTTCAACAACGCGAGCGGCCTGCCCAAGCCCGAGAACGTGACCACCGCGCGCGACCTCGGGGTGCTGGCGACGGCGCTGGTGCGCGATTTCCCGCAATATTTCGGTTACTTCCAGACGCGCGAGTTCATGCTGGGGAGAATGAAAGTCGGGCCGGGCGTGAAATTCGTCGATCTCTACTCGCCCTACGCCGACGGCATGAAGACCGGCTTCATCTGCGCCTCGGGCTTCAATCTTGTGGGCAGCGCGGTGCGCGACGGCCGGCGGCTGATCGGCGTGGCGCTGGGCTTTCGCCGCGGCGACCTGCGCGACGAATTCATGGTCCGCCTGCTCGACGAGGCCTTCGCGCTGAAGACCGGCGGCAACCGGCCCAAGATCTGGCAATTGCGCAACGAGGCCGGCCCGCCGCCCTTCGTGCTGCCCTATGGCGAATGCGGCACGATCCGCTACGACATGCCGGGTGACGCCGCCTGGCTCGGTACCTACGGCGACTGGCGCACCGCGCGCAGGGCCTGGGACCAGGGTCAGGCCGAACTCGGCAAGATGGGCGTCGCGGTGCTGGGCAAGGAATGGATCCTGCCGGTGACGGTGAACAAGACCACCCGCCAGGCCGCGATCATCGCCGACCTCGAGCCTGCGGCGGCGCAAAAGCTCTGCGCCGAGTACCGGGCGCGCAAAATGTTCTGCGAAGTGAAGAAACCGGGGGAAATCACGCCGCCTTTCGCCGCCTTCCGGCGTTGAGTTAGCGGCGTTTGCGTCCCTTGGCCCCACCCCTCATTCGTGGCATACCGCGCCCATGAACTGGCTGACCAATTTCGTCCGGCCGAAGCTGCGTGCCCTCGTCTCCCGCAAGGAGACGCCGGACAATCTGTGGCTGAAGTGCCCCAAGTGCGAGCAGATGCTGTTCACGCGCGACTGGGAGGCCAACCAGGAGGTGTGCACGCATTGCGGCCACCACATGCGCCAGCGCCCGCTGAAGCGCCTGCCGCACCTGTTCGACGAGGGGCGGTACGAGCTGCATCCGCTGCCGAAGGTGACGGCCGATCCGCTCAAGTTCCGCGACACCAAGCGCTATGACGCCCGCCTGAAAGAGGCGCTGTCCAAGGCCGAAGGCACGACCGACGCGCTGGTCGTGGCCAGCGGCCTGATGGGCAGCCGCCTCACTGTCGTGGCGGCGCTCGACTTCGGCTTCATGGGCGGCTCGATGGGCACGGCCGTGGGCGAGGGGCTGGTGATGGCGGCCGAGATGGCCATCGCCCGCAAGGCGCCGCTGATCGTCTTTTCGGCTTCGGGCGGTGCACGCATGCAGGAAGGCATCCTGTCGCTGATGCAGCTCACGCGCACCACCATTGCCGTGCGCCGGGTCAAGGAAGCGGGCCTGCCCTATATCGTCGTGCTGACCGATCCGACGACTGGCGGCGTCTCGGCCTCGTTCGCCATGCTGGGCGACGTTCATATCGCCGAGCCCGACGCGATCATCGGCTTCGCCGGCCCCCGCGTGATCCAGGACACGATTCGCCAGGAGCTGCCCGAAGGTTTCCAGCGCTCGGAGTACCTGCTCGAGCACGGCATGGTCGATGCCGTCGTGCACCGCCACAAATTGCGCGAGACCCTGATCCGTCTGGTCACGCTGCTGATGGACCCCCTGGTCGTGGAGGGCCGCGGCCTCGTCGTCGCGGGCTGAGCTTGAGCGATCCGATTCTGGAGCGCCTCACGCGCCTCCATCCGAAGTTGATCGATCTCGGGCTCGCACGCACGGAGCGGCT
>JAFEFH010000331.1 GCA_018240695.1 Pseudomonadota bacterium
CGCTGCATCGTAGGCGAAGGTAATGTCCGGCTTGCCGCTTGCGGCGGTGTGATGCACGCGCTTCATCTTCCCGCTCACGGTCCACTCGATCAGTTCAATGTCCGCCTTCTCGACCCTGGTGCGCTGGCCAAGCTCATCGTAGCTGAAGTTGTTCGCGCTGTTGATGGTGCCGTCCGCGTCCTGCGGGTCGGTGATGTCGTCGGGCTGGTAGGCCATCTGCGGGATGTCCTGCGCATAGTTCCCCGCTTGGTCGGCCAGGTCCTGGATGTTGTACGGGCGGTTGCGCAGCTTGCGGCCGTAGGCGTCCGTGTGGTAGCCGTAGTTCATCGCATCGTACGGGTGGCCGTCGTGTCGACTTGATAATAGCATCCTTCGCCTTCGTAATGCCCCGAACAAAAACGAATTTCCCCCATTCTATTTTGGACCAAGGCAGTAAGTTCCCCATATGATGTCAAAGCGATTTCCGGATATTTATCAAAATCCCTGTCGTAATTGAAAAAAAAGTGGCTCAATCTTATCATGCCCGATTCCGTTATCTCCCATTTACCATGATTCTCGATTTTTAAGATTCCATTATTAGAATAAATCATCTGCTCATATCCACATTCATAAATTCTAACTGTATCTTTAGTGTTTTTTAAGTTTTTGCCTACGTATGTCCCAATTACATTTTGTTCATCAATAACGCACGACCTATTGGCTACGACAATTATCAATAGTGTTATACCAATTATTGCCATTAGTTTACCCATTTTTAATTATTTAGGACCAAACGGCACTGAACGTGCTCGATTTAGCATCATCATTCTCTCCTGCTGCTCCTTTCTATTATCAAAGATAGTTGTCGAATTTTTCACTTCAGTCATGGATTCTGTCCATATATATGTCTGATAAGTATTTGCACCATAGCTTGGGCGAGTAGATCGCTCAAAATTCCATGATTCGGGGATGATGTGATAAACAAATGAAGATAATGATTTCCTATCATTTACCATAAACAATGCCTTATCGCCTAACTTAAACCACTGCACTCCAGCTCTTCCAATCATTTGCTCCCACATATCATTCGCAATCAGGGGATTGAATTTACCATAGGTATCTACGTCAGCCCTACCCGATAGATCTTCTGATCCCAAAATCCGCTGTCTAGCTCCCTTTGTGTATAGTGAGGATGGGCTTCGAAGTGATTCGAATGGTCCTGATTTTTCGCCATTGAATGATGCAAATATGCTTTTTGACGGTCCATATCCACCATCCCATTCTTTATAAATCTGCCTTGGTCCAACACTTGCATCCCTTTGAGAAAACCCTTGTATAAGGCTTTCCCCATTTGGAATCATGGTCGATGCTTTAGTCTCATTGTCAACTACTTTGGTATCACCATTCTTCTGGGCGAAAAAGTCGATCTTATCGCCTCCCAAATCATCTATTTTCTTTCCATTCGTATCATAGTGAGTTGCGCTATTCCCCTTGGGATCAACCTTCCAAATGGGATTAAGCTCGAGGGCGTGGTAAGGGGAGTGTGAAGGGACGTTCACAGGGTCCAAGTTCCACCTTTTCACTGCCCTCGGATCATATTGCCAAAACTCGGCGGTGTAGCTGGTGCCCGTGGCTCCATAGATCTCATCGTCGTGCAACTGGCCTTGGAACAAATGCCGGCTCGTTCCGCTGCTGTAGTTCCTTCCGGGCAGCAGGCTACCGAATGCCTCATACCCCTGCGCGCTCACCACCTCCGCCTGCTTGGCACTGCCCGCGCCTGCCCCGTCCAGCAGCCTGCCCGTCACCACCGTGGCCACGTTGCCCAAGTGGTCGGTAAGCTCGTACCGCTTCAAGAACGCCGACATGGGCTGCGTGTAGGGGTAATTGGTGATGGCCTGCACGCCCGCCAGCTCAATTTGCTGCGTGTAGCTGCCCAAGCGCTTGCTGCCGTAAACAGGCCGTTCCGTCACCTTCAGGCTCTTGGGGCCGGTGTTGGTGTGGCGGTACATGGCCATCCCTTCCATTGCGCTC
>JAFEFH010000332.1 GCA_018240695.1 Pseudomonadota bacterium
GCATTCCCGCTTATGCATCGACCGGCTTCTTCTCCGACGATCCCGACCGGCAGCTCGGCCACATGATGGAAGAGGTGGCGAGCCATCCCTATGCCGGCACCAAGATCAAGATCGGCCGCGGCATCACGAGCGACGTCGCACGCGTGCGCCAGGCGCGCGAGGCGATCGGTCCCGACAAGCTGCTGCTGGTCGACATCAACGGCGCCTACACGCCCGACGTGGCGCTGGAATGCGCGCGCGCCATCGAGCCGTTCGGCATCCACTGGATCGAGGAGCCGCTGCCGCCGGGCGACCTCAGCGGCTACGCCGAGCTGCGCGCGCGCTCGCCGATCCCCCTCGCCGCGGGCGAGGCGCACCACACGATGCGCGACTTCAAGGCGCTGATCGAGGGCAGATGCATCGACATCGTGCAGCCCTCGATCCCGGGCGTCGGCGGCATCACCGAGGCCAAGCGCATCGCGAGCCTTGCGCAGGCGTCAAACCTGCGGGTCGCGCCGCATGTCTGGGGCGGGGCGGTCGGCCTCGCGACGGCGTGCCATTTCATCGCGGCCCTGCCGGCCACGCCGCATGTCGACCATCCGCCGCATCCGCTGATGCTGGAATACGACATGAGCGACAATGCCTTGCGCACGCAGCTTTTGAAGCAACCGCTGACCCTCGACGCGGGCCACGTGCTGTTGCCGGAGGGGCCGGGCCTCGGGATCGAACTCGATCCTGCGACCACAGAGCGGTATCGCGTTTGCTGACCGGTGGGTTTGCTGCCGTATGGTTGCCATGCCAAGCTTCGCGGCGAAACAAACAAGCCGACTTTGGGAGAGAGACACATGAACAAGCATGTTCGCCGCACACTGGTGGCCGGTATCGCCGTTCTCGCCGGCACCCTGGCGATCGACGCCAGCGCGCAGCAGACCGTGAAGATCGGTGTGCTCTATCCGTTGAGCGGCAACGCCGCGAGCGCGGGCAACTATTCGAAGATGGCTTCCGAACTCGGCGCCGACATCGTGAACAAGGGCGATCCCGAACTCGCCAAGCTGATGCCGATCGCCAAGGGCGGCGGCCTGTCGGGCCTGAAGGGCGCCAAGATCGAGCTGGTCATCGCCGACAACCAGGGCACGCCGGCTGCCGGCCAGAACCAGACGCTGCGCCTGATCACGCAGGACAAGGTGGTGGCGGTGGTCGGCTCCTACCAGTCGGGCATCACGCAGACGGCCAGTGCGGTCGCGGAGAAGTACGGCATCCCGTTCCTGAACCCCGAGTCGGTCGCGGCCAACCTCACCGAGCGCGGCTTCAAGTGGTTCTTCCGCACCACGCCGGTCGCCTCCAACTTCGCCGAGGCTTATTCGGCGTTCCTCAAGGAGCAGAAGGCGGCGGGCCAGAAGATCGACACGATCGCCATCGTCCACGAGAACACCGAATACGGCAACTCGGTCTCGAGCGTGATCGCCGACGTCTTCGGCAAGGAAGGCCTCAACGTCACGCAGAACATCCCGTACTCGGCCAACTCGACCGACGTGCAGGCCGAGGTGCTTCAGCTCAAGCAGAAGAACCCGAACGTGGTGATCTTCATCTCCTACACGTCGGACGCCATCCTCTACACCAAGACGATGAAGGCGCTGAACTGGAAGCCGGGAATCATGATCGCGGACGCCTCGGGCTTCAACGACCAGGCCTACGTCAAGGCGATGGCCCCGCAGGTCCAGGGCCTGATCAGCCGCTCGGGCTTCGCGCCCGGCAAGCCCGGCAGCATCCCGGCGATCGCCGACAAACTCTTCAAGAAGAAGACCGGCGGCGACGGGCTGGACGACGGCTCGGCACGCGGCTTGCAAGGCTTCCTGGTGCTGGCCGACGCGCTGAACCGTGCCGGCTCGACGGATCCCGCGAAGATTCGCGATGCGTTGAAGGCGACCGACATGAAGGCGGACCAGATGGTGGCGGGCTACAACGGCGTGAAATTCGACGAAAAGGGCCAGAACACGCTGGGCTCCAGCCTGCTCATCCA
>JAFEFH010000333.1 GCA_018240695.1 Pseudomonadota bacterium
TGGGTGATCATGATCCCGGGCGCGGCGTTGTTCGTGCTGGTGCTGGGCATCAACCTGCTGGGCGACGGCTTGCGCGACCAGTTCGGCGCGAAATCGCCATGAACACGCTGCTCGAGATCGAAGGCCTCGAAGTCGAATTCGGCCGCCAGTCGCCGACCGCGGCGGTGCGCGGCGCCTCGTTCTCCGTCGCTGCGGGAGAGACCCATTGCCTGGTGGGCGAATCGGGCTGCGGCAAGTCGGTGACGGCGCTGTCGGTGATGAACCTGCTGGCGCGCGGCGCGCGCCGGCGTGCGTCGAAGCTCGCCTTCAAGGGCCAGGATCTGCTGGGCCTGTCGGACTCCGCCATGTCGCGCCTGCGCGGCAACGAGATGGCGATGATCTTCCAGGAGCCGATGACCAGCCTCAATCCGGCCTACACGGTCGGCTCGCAGATGACGGAGGTGCTGCGCCGTCACAAGCATGTCAGCCAGAGAATCGCGACCGATCGCGCCGCCGATCTGCTGGCGCGCGTCGGCATTACGGCACCCAGCCTGCGTCTGGGTCAATTCCCGCACCAGCTCTCGGGCGGCCTGCGCCAGCGGGTGATGATCGCGATGGCGCTGATGTGCGAGCCGCAATTACTGATTGCCGACGAGCCGACCACGGCGCTCGACGTCACCGTCCAGGCACAGATCCTACGCCTGCTCGCCAGCCTGCAACGCGACCTGGGTCTCGGCCTGCTCTTGATCACGCACGATCTCGGCATCGTGGCGCGCATCGCCACCCGCGTGTCGGTGATGTACGCGGGCGAGGTCGTCGAGAGTTCGGCGACCGCCGAGCTGTTCGCCAACCCCAAGCATCCCTACACGCAAGGGCTCCTGCGTTGCGTGCCGGTGCCGGGCAAGATCCAGCGCGACCAGCCCCTGGGCTCGATCCCGGGAACGGTGCCGCGCATCGGCCCCGGCTTCGAGGGCTGCGCCTTCCGCGATCGCTGCGGCTACGCCGACGAGACCTGCGCCCATACCGTGCCACGCCATGCCGCCGGACCGGCGCACGATTTCCTGTGCCGGCTGCCCGCATGACCTCTCCTGTCGCCATCGAGCTCAAGGGCGTGCGCAAGACCTTCCGCGTGAAGGGCGGGCTGTTCGGCCACGACCGTCATGTCGTGGCGGTCGACGATGTATCGTTCTCGGTTCCCCAAGGTGGCGTGCTGGGCGTCGTGGGCGAGTCGGGCTGCGGCAAGTCCACGCTCGCGCGGCTGATCCTCGGCCTGCTGGCGCCCAGCGCCGGCGATATCACCGTCGAGGGCCAGCGTGTGCTGGCGATGGATCGCAAGGCACGCGCCCGGCTGATCCAGCCGGTGTTCCAGGATCCTTTCGCCTCGCTCAATCCGCTGACCCGCGTGCGCGACATCGTGGCGATGCCGCTGGTGGCGCAGGGCACCTTCGGGCGCGCCGAGATCGCGACCAAGGTCGCGGAGATGCTGGAGAGGGTCGGCCTGTCCCGGGAGCAAGGGGGCCGGCTGCCCAGCGAGCTGTCGGGCGGCCAGCGCCAGAGGGTGGCGATCGCCCGTGCGCTCGTGCTGCGGCCGCGCATCGTGGTGTGCGACGAGCCGACCTCAGCACTCGATGTGTCGGTGCAGGCACAGATCCTGAACCTGCTTGCCGAACTCCGTAAGGACCTCGGCCTCACCTATCTGTTCATCAGCCACAATCTCGCCGTGGTCGAGCATGTCGCCAGCGAAGTGGCCGTCATGTATCTCGGCCGCTTCGTCGAACGGCAGCCCACCGAGGCGCTGTTCGCGCACCCGGAGCATCCCTACACCAGGGCGCTGCTGGCGTCGGTGCTGACGCCGGAGCCCGGCCTCGGCGTGCCCGATGTCGGTCTCGGCGACACGCTGCCCGACCCGGCCAACATCCCGCCGGGATGCCGCTTCCATCCGCGCTGCCCGATCGCCGAGCCGCGCTGCGCCGTCGAGACGCCGCCGTTCAAGCCGCGGCCCGGCGGCGGCGTCGAGTG
>JAFEFH010000334.1 GCA_018240695.1 Pseudomonadota bacterium
CGCAACGTCATCACGCGCCGCCAGAGCTATCACGGCAACACGCTGGGCGCGCTGGCGGCCGGCGGCAACGAGTGGCGCCGCGCGCCGTTCTCGCCGCTGCTGATGCAGACGCATCACATCGATCCCTGCTTCGCCTACCGCTTCGCCGAGCCTGGCGAGAGCGAGGAGGTCTATGGCCAGCGTGCGGCCAACCTGCTCGAGCAGAAGATCCAGGAGCTCGGTCCCGACACGGTGATGGCCTTCATCGCCGAGACCGTGGTCGGCGCGACGGCGGGCGCGGTGACGCCGGCCAAGGGCTACTTCAAGCGCATCCGCGAGATCTGCGACCGCCACGGCGTGCTGCTGATCCTCGACGAGGTGATGTGCGGCATGGGCCGCACCGGCACGTTGCACGCCTGCGAGCAGGAAGGCATCGCCCCCGACCTGATGACGGTGGCCAAGGGGCTGGGCGGCGGCTACGCGCCGATCGGCGCGGTCCTGCTGTCGGACAAGATCTACGACGCCTTCGCGGGCGGCAGCGGTTTCTTCCAGCACGGGCACACCTACATGGCGCATCCGCTGGCCTGCGCGGCGGCGCTCGCCGTCCAGGAGACGATCCAGCGCGACAATCTTCTCGCCAATGTGCGCGAGATGGGCGCGCTGTTGCAGCGCCGTCTCGGCGAGCGCTTCGGCAATCATGCCCATGTCGGCGACATCCGCGGCCGCGGCCTGTTCCAGGCCGTCGAGCTGGTCGAGGACCGCTCGACCAAGACGCCGTTCGATCCCGCGCGCAAGCTGCATGCCAAGGTAAAGAAGGCCGCCATGGCGCGCGGCCTGATGGTCTATCCGATGGGTGGCACGATCGACGGCCAGCGCGGCGACCACGTCCTGCTGGCGCCGCCGTTCATCGTCACGCCCGATCAGATCGGCGAGATCGTCGATCGTCTCGGCAGCGCCATCGACGACGCGCTGGCCGGATAGCGCGGCGCCGGTCGTGACCGCCGCCGTCATCGTCAATCCCGCCGCCCACAAGGGTGGCGCGGCGCGGCGATGGGCGGCGATCGAACGCGAATTGCAGCGGCGCCTGGGACCGTTCACGCCGCGCTTCACGAACGCCCCCGGTCATGCAACCGACCTGGCGCGGCTCGCGCTCGCCGACGGCGCGCGACGGATCGTGGCGGTGGGCGGTGACGGCACCGCGAACGAGACGTTGAATGGCATGCTCGATGCGAGCGGGAGATTGAGCGTGCCCGACGCCGTGCTCTGTCCGATTCCGGCCGGCACCGCCAACGAACTCTGCCGTGCGCTGGGCCATCTCGCCGATCCGGCGCGGGCCTTCGACGCGGCCGCGGGCAGGGCGAGCCGGCCGATCGACCTGATGCGCGTGCGCTGCACAGGGCTCGACGGCGCTCCGGTCGAGCGCTTCGGCTATCTCATCGTGTCGGTGGGCGGCGCGGCCACGATCAGCCACCGCACCTCCCGCTCGCGCTGGCTCAAGAAGCTTGGCGGCATTGCCTATCTCTTGATGACGCCGCCGGTCACGCTGGGCTATCGCGCCCGCGACGTCGCCGTCACGGTCGACGGCACGGCGCAGGGCACGCGGCCGATCTTCACCCTGATGGTCGCCAACACCGAGAACGGCGGCGGCGGCATGCGGCTGGCGCCTGGTGCTGCCTTCGACGACGGCGTGCTCGACACCGTCGAGATGGGTGCCATCCATCCGCTCGCCATGCTGACCCAGGTCCTGCCCAAGGTGTATAGCGGCCGGCACGTGCTGCACCCCAGGGTGCGCACGGGACGCGGCACATCCTTCGCCTTCGCGTCGGACGTCGAGACCCTGGTCGATCTCGACGGCGAGACGGTGGGCCGCCTGCCGCTCGAGGTGACGATCCTGCCGCGCGCCTTCAGCGTCGGCGTGCCGGCTAGTGCCGGAAGTGGCGCATCCCGGTGAAGACCATGGCGAGGCCGGCCTTGTCGGCCGCGTCGATCACT
>JAFEFH010000335.1 GCA_018240695.1 Pseudomonadota bacterium
CGCCTGGCGCGCCAGGCGATCGCCGACGAAGCGCGCGAGACGAAGGTTGGCCATCGCCGGGATGATGCCTTCCTTGCGTGCCGGCAGCGTCATGTAGGCGTCGTTGGCGGCGATGTTGAAGTCGGTCGCCAGCAGGATTTGGCAGCCGCCGCCGATGGCGAAGCTCTCGACCGCCGAGATCCAGATCTTCTCGATCGAATCGCCCGAGACCTCGTCGGGCGGCACGTCGGTGCGCGCCAGCCCGCGCGTCATCTTGTTCACGAAGCCCATGTCGCGGACCAGGAACCACAGGAACGGGATCTTGCCGTGATAGATGTGCGTGAGGTTGATGCCGGCGTTGAACACGCGGCGGCCGGCGTACTTGCCTTCCGGCACCACGTCGCCGCGCAGCACCGCGACCTTGCTCTGCGGGTCGAGGATGCAGACGTCGGCGCCGATCTCGGTCGCCGCCTGGGTGAAGTTGTCCTCGGCATTCAGGAAGCGGCGGTTCGACATCAGCAGCACCGCCGCCTTGCCGCGCCGCTCGACCTTGGCGGTGCCGAGGTCGAGCCTGCCGTCGCGCAGGAACTTGGCCAACGCCTCGGCCGATTCCTCGCGCGGCAGCAGCATGGCGTGGCAGAGATGCAGGCCGCTCTCGGGATCGGCCAGCAGCTGGTTGCACAGGATGCCCTGGTCGATCTCGCAGCCCTCCTTCTCGGACTGCTTGAGTTCCGACTCGGCGGCGACCTGGGCGCGCGTCGGCACGAGGCCCGGCACCAGCTCGGCCGCGTCGTAGACCAGCCGCTCGAGGCGCACGAACTTGCGGCGGCCGTCGGTCAGCCGGTCGTAGAGCGTGCGGGCGTGGCGGCGCAGGAAGACGAAGCGCGCGTCGCGCGCGGCCTGCTGGAGGATGTCGGCGATGTCGTGCGCGGCGGGATCGCGCGCGGCCTTGGGCGGCAGGCGGCGCAGGCGCTCGTTGGCCTGCAGCCAGTACGCCGAGAACGCCGCCGCGTCGGAGGCGAAATCGCCGCCGGCCGATACCGGCATCGCAACGACGGAGTCCATGCTGCGCTTCCTGCCTCAAGATTATTGGAGCGGGCGACGGGATTTGAACCCGCGACCTACGGCTTGGGAAGCCGACGCTCTACCCCTGAGCTACACCCGCACGACCGGCAGTCTAGCCCGCGGTTGCGCCATGGGTCCAATCGTGTATCTCAACCGGATGCTGGATGAATTCCTGACGGCCGAGGAAAAGGCCGTCGTCGCCCGGGCCCGCGCCTTCGCCGAGGAACATGTGGCGCCGCATGCCGCGCGCTGGGAGTGGGAGCGGCACTATCCGCTGGAGACCCTCCGCAAGGCCTGCGCCGCCGGCCTCAACACGATCGAGCTGGCCAAGGCGCAGGGCGGGCAGGGCCTGTCCTTCTCCTGCAAGCTGCGCGCCTTCGAGGAGATCGCGCGCGTGGACTTCGCCTTCGCCTTCGCGCTGATCAACCACCACAACGCCTGCGCCCGCTTTGCCCGCGACGGCAAGCCCGCGCATGTCGCGCGCCTGCTGCCGCGCATGATCGCGGGCGATCTCATCGGCTGCGCCGGCTTGAGCGAGCCCAATGTCGGCAGCGACTTCGGCGGGCTCGAGATGACGGCCGTGAAGGTCGAGGGCGGCTGGAAGCTGAACGGCGCCAAGGCGTGGATTACCAACGCCGCGGTCGCGGGCCTGTCGATCGCCTATGCCCAGACCGACAAGGCGCTGGGCTATCGCGGCATCGCCTGCTTCGCGATCGAGGCGGAGCGGCCGGGCTTCCACCGCGAGACGCCGTTCGCGCTGCACGGCGGCCACGCGATCGGCGTCGGCGGCTTCCGGCTGGTCGACTACATCGCGCCCGACGAGGCGCTGCTGAAGCCGCCGGGCGAG
>JAFEFH010000336.1 GCA_018240695.1 Pseudomonadota bacterium
TTGAAGTTGTCCTTGCTGACCAGCAGCGCCGCGAAGGTGATCGCGGCGGCGGCGACGATCAGGTAGGAGGGGCTGAGCTGGTCGGCGGTACGGATCACCAGCCAGCTCGCCACCAGCGGCGTCAGCCCGCCGAACGCGGTCCAGGCGATGTTGTTGCCGACGGCCAGCGCCGTGCAGCGGATATCCTCGGGCGTGCTCTCGGTCATCAGCGCGTTCATCACGCCGAACTGCACGCCGATCGCCAGCACGAAGCCTGCCTGGCCCATATAGATCATGGCGTGCGAGTCGTGGAACATCAGCCACCAGAACGGCACCGCGCCCACCACGCCGAGGCCCGCGCCGAACAGCAGGATGCCCTTGCGGCCGTAGATGTCGGCGAGCCAGGCGAAGAACAGCGAGACCGGCGTGATCACCAGCATGCTGGTGGAGGTGATCTGGAAGGCATGCGCGGGAGCGATGCCGTCGACCGTCTGCAGCCATTCGGCGACGTAGATGAACGCCGCCTGGAAGCCGATCACGGTGAAGGCGGCAAGCGCGGTGATGCGGATCAGGAGGGGCAGGTTGTTGCGGAACAGCTCGACGACCGGCGTCGTCGTGCTGCCGGAGGTCGATTCCGGCATGTCGCGCAGCTGGTAGCGTACCCAGAAGCCGACGCCGCCCGCGATCAGGCCGAACACGAAGGGGATGCGCCAGCCCCAGGCCGTGAGCTCGTCGGGCGTCAGGTGGGTGGCGAGCAGATAGGCCGCGAACGACGCGATCTGGATGCCGATGCCGACGCCGGCGCCGCCGATGGCGCAGGACAGCGCGCGGCGGCCGGTCGGGGCGTTCTCGATCATGAAGATGCCGGCGATGGCCGCCTCGCCGCCGGCCGCGATGCCCTGGAGCATGCGCAGGAGGGTGAGCAGGACCGGGGCGGCGACGCCGATCGTGGCGTATCCCGGCAGCAGGCCCATGCAGGTCGTCGTCACCGCCATGCCGACGATCGAGATGGTGAGGGCGGTCGTGCGGCCGGTCCGGTCGCCGACATGGCCGAAGATGATCGAGCCCAGCGGCCGTGTCAGGAAGCCCATGGCGAAGATGCCGAAGGCGCTCAAGGACTGCGAGACCGGATCGCTGGTGGGGAAGAAGGTGTGGCCGATCTGAACGGCGAAGAAGCCGTAGATCGAGAAGTCGAACCACTCGAGCGCATTGCCGATCATGCCCGCGATCGTGATGCGCGTGCGGCTGTAGGTCTTCGTTGTGATGATCGCCCCCGGAAAATCCCCGGGGCGATCTTAACTACTTTTTGTGGATGTTCCAGAACGCGGCAGCGCCCGGCTCCTTTGCGAACGCCGTCAAACCCTGCAAGATGCGGGCCGTGCCTCAATGGCCGCCCCGCCCTTCGGAAGGGCGGAAGGATTTCTGGAGGAATGGACATGGCATCGCCGCTTTTCGACCTCACCGGCAAGGTCGCCGTCGTCACCGGCTCGAGCAAGGGCATCGGCAAGGCGATCGCCCTGCATCTCGCCCTGCAAGGCGCCAAGGTCGTGGTGTCGTCGCGCAAGGCGCCGGTCTGCGAGGAAGCCGCCGCGGAGATCCGCAAGGCGGGCGGCCACGCCACCGTCATTCCCTGCAATATCTCCGACAAGGCGCAGGTCGAGAAGCTGATCGCGGAGACCAGGAAGCAGGTGGGGCCGGTCGACATCCTGGTCTGCAATGCCGCGTCCAACCCGTACTACGGGCCGAACGAGAAGCTGCCGGACGACGTGTTCATGAAGGTGATGCAGAACAACATCCTGTCGAACATGTG
>JAFEFH010000337.1 GCA_018240695.1 Pseudomonadota bacterium
ATGGTGGCCGACGAGCTGCGCCGCCAGGCCGACGACTTCATCGAGCTGTCCGAGCTGGCGCCGCTGATCGCGCGCAACCCGTCGGAGCGCGCGCCGCGCCCCGCCACGCCGGAAGCCGACGACGCCCCGCGCGAATCGCTGATGCGCTCGGCCTAAGCCGGCTGTGGCGTCTCCCGCGTTCTCAGAGCCGCCGCTCGACTGTCCGCGCTGCCCGCGCCTCGTGGCGTTCCGCCGCGAGCTTCAGGCGAAATATCCCGACTGGAACAATGCGCCGGTCCGCTCCTTCGGCGGGCTGGACGCGGCGCTGCTGATCGTGGGCCTCGCGCCCGGCATGAAGGGCGCCAACCGAACCGGCCGGCCGTTCACCGGCGACTATGCCGGCGAGCTGCTCTACTCGACCCTGCTGACGTTCGGCTTCGCCAGGGGCCAGTTCAAGGCCGACCCCAACGACGGGCTGACGCTGGTCGGCGCGCGCATCTGCAACGCCGTGCGCTGCCTGCCGCCCGAGAACAAGCCGCTGCCGGCCGAGTTCACCGAGTGCCGGCCGTTCCTCCAGGCCGAGATCGCGGCGATGACGAACCTCAAGGTGCTGGTGGCGCTGGGCAAGGGCGCGCACGACCAGATCCTGCGCGCGCTGAAGGTGAAGCCCGCCGGCGCCTATCCGTTCATCCATTCACGGCTGCACACGCTACCCAACGGCATGGCGCTGGCCGACAGCTATCACTGCTCGCGCTACAACACGAACACCGGCCGGCTGACGACCGGGATGTTCCACGACGTGTTCGGGAAAGTGCGCGCGGCGCTCTAGCCTCGTCCGATCAGCCCGCCAGCATCATCTCGATCTGGCCGGTGATTTCCGGCGACGTCGGGCTGACCTTGCTGGGCCACGAGCCCGCGAGGTTGCCTTCCTTGTCGATCAGGTACTTGTGGAAGTTCCACTTGGGCGCCACGGCCTCGCCCGCCTCGCCCGAGAACCACTTGTAGAGATCGTGCGCGTCGAGGCCGACCACGGTCTGCTTGGCCGTCATCGGAAACTTCACGCCGAACGAGCTCTCGCAGAACTTGGCGATCTCGGACTCGGTCTTGGGCTCCTGCGCGCCGAAGTCGTTCGACGGCACGCCCAGCACGACGAGGCCCTTGGGGCCGTACTTGTCGTGCAGCTTCTGAAGCTCGCTGTATTGCGGGGTGAAGCCGCAATAGGAGGCGACGTTGACGATCAGCACCGGGCGGCCGGCATATTGCTTGAGGTCGATCTTCTTGCCGTCGATGCCGGTGAAGCTGAAATCGTGGGCCGATGCCATTCTATGTCTCCTCGTCGTCGTAACGTTGCTCACGCCAGGGGTCGCCGTAATTGTGGTAGCCGCGGACTTCCCAGAAGCCCGGCTTGTCGAGCACCGCGAACTCGATGCGCTTGATCCACTTGGCGCTCTTCCAGAAATAGAGCTTGGGCACGACAACGCGCAGCGGTCCGCCATGTTCCCGGCTGATCGGCTCCCCGTTCCAGCTCCAGGCCAGGATCACGTCGTCGTCCGCGAAGTCCGCGAGCGGCACATTGGTCGTGTAGGTGTCGTAGGAATGGAAGATGACGTGCCGGGCGTCGGGCTTGGGCTTCACCAGCGCGATCAGGTCGCGCGCCGAGACGCCCTCCCAGACATTGTCGTAGCGCGACCACGCCGTGACGCAGTGGATGTCGGTCTTGAGCGTGGTCCTGGGCAGGTCGGTGAAGGCGCCCCACTTCCAGTCCAT
>JAFEFH010000338.1 GCA_018240695.1 Pseudomonadota bacterium
CGTTCCAGCGTCAGGCCGCCGATCGCCACCAGCGGCTTCTTGCCGACCAGCTTCTTCCATTCGCCGATGCGGTCGAGACCCTGCGGCGCGAACGGCATCTTCTTCAGCTTGGTCTCGTAGATCGGCCCCAGCGCCACATAGTCGGGATCGACGCTCAGCCCCTTGTCGAGCTCGGCATGGTCGTGCGTACTGACGCCCAGCAGCAGTCCGGCACGCTTGATCGCGGAGATATCGGCCTCGAGCAGATCTTCCTGGCCGAGATGGACCCATGGGCACTTCTCGTCGATCGCGATCCGCCAGTGGTCGTTGACGATCAGCTGCGCGCCATGCTTCGCGCAGGTCGCCTGCGCTTCGCGAATCTCGCGGCGCAGCTCGGGCTCGGGCGTGTCCTTGATGCGCAGCTGCACGAAACGCGTGCCGGCGGGGACGAGGCGCGCCACCCACTCGGCGCTGGGCAGGACGGGATAGAAGCGGTCGATCATTCAGGTCCCCTCGTCAGCTTCCCAGGGCGGCCTTGCCGATCATCGGCGTCGACGGCACCGCCATGTCGCGCGGCTCCATCGGGCGCGCGGCGTACGCAGCTTGCCCCGCCTCGACGGCCAGCGCGAAGGCCTTGGCCATCGCCACCGGATCGCCCGCCTCGGCGATGGCGGTGTTGAGCAGCACGGCGTCGTAGCCCAGCTCCATGGCCGCGGCGGCATGCGAGGGCACGCCGAGACCGGCATCGACCACCAGCGGAATGTCGGGAAAGTGCGCCCGCAGGGCGCGCAGGCCGTAGACGTTGTTCAGGCCGCGCGCCGTGCCGATCGGCGCGCCCCACGGCATCAGCACGCGGCAACCGGCCTCGACCAGCCGGTCGGCCACGACGAGATCCTCGGTCGTGTACGGGAAGACCTCGAAGCCTTCCTCGCTCAGCACGCGCGCAGCCTCGACCAGACCGAAGATGTCGGGCTGCAAGGTCTCGTCGTCGCGGATCACCTCGAGCTTCACCCATTTGGTGTCGAAGAGTTCCCGCGCCATGTGGGCGGTCGTCACCGCTTCCTTCACCGTGTGGCAGCCCGCCGTGTTGGGCAGCACGCGCAAGCCGGTTTCCTGCACGAACGACCAGAAGGCCTGCCCGGCGCGGCCCGGTCCGGACTCGCGGCGCAGCGACACGGTGACGACTTCCGCGCCCGACGCCTTGACCGCTTCGGCCAGCACCGCGGGCGACGGGTAGCGCGCCGTGCCGATCAGCAGGCGGGAGCGCAGCTCCATTCCGTAGAACGACGCCATCGCTCAGCCTCCCTGCATGGGCGCCACGACCTCGATCCGGTCGCCGTCGCTCAACGCGCGGTCGGTGCGCGCAGCGGCGGACACGAACTGGCCGTTCACCGCGGTCGCGATCTTCTTGCCGCCATAGCCCAGCGCCGCCAGGGCGAGCGCGAGGGTCTTGGCGTCAACCTCTTGCCGATCGCCGTTGACGAAGATCTGCATCGGACGTCTCCAGGGTTTGGGCATGGACGGCTTCGGCCACGCGCACGGCCATCGCCGGCGCCAGCAGGAAGCCGTGACGGAACAGGCCGTTCACGAAGTGCGTGCGCGAGCCGATCCGGCGCACGGCGGGCATGTTGTCGGCGAAGGCCGGCCGCAGGTCGGCATTGACCTCGAGGATCTCGGCCTCGCCGAATGCCGGGTGCAGCGCATAGGCCGCGTTCAGCAACTCGACCGTCGAGCGCACGCTGGCGCCCGCC
>JAFEFH010000339.1 GCA_018240695.1 Pseudomonadota bacterium
GACGACGCCGACGTGATCCTCGTCCTCGGCACCGACCCGATGCAGTCCTCGCCGATCCTCGACCTCCGCATCCGCAAGGCGATCCGCCGCAACGGCGCCCGCCTCGCGGTCGCGACCGAGCGGCCGACGGCCCTCGACGGCGGCGCCGAGGCGATCGCGCGTTACGCGCCGGGCCAGGCGTCCCACTTCATCTCTGAGCTGGGCAAGGCGGTCGGCGGCGAGAACAACGTCGCGACGCCGCTGGCCGAGAGCCTGCGCGACGCGGGCAAGGTCGTCGTCGTCTGGGGCGAGCGGATCGGCGACGGCGCGGACCTGCTGTCGCAGCTCGCCGAGGCGCTGAACGTCGCCGGCACCGAGGGCGCGGGCCTCCTGGAAGTACCCGACACCACCAACGCGCGCGGCCTGCGCGAGGCGGGCGTCCTGCCGGACGCGGGCCCGGGCCTCGCCGCCCTGGCGGTGAACGGGCACGGCACCGAGGCGATCCGCGAGGCGCTGATCGACGGCTCGCTCGACGGCGTGATCCTGGTCGGCGTCGACCCGCTGCGCGACTTCGGCGACACCGCCCGCTGGGAGGAAGCCCTGAACTCCACCGGCTTCGTCGTCGCCTTCTCGACCTTCGCCAGCGCGACGGCGTCCAAGGCCGACGTCCTCTTCCCGCTCGAGACCCACGCCGAGAAAGACGGCACCGTCACCCACCCCGACGGCCGCCTCCAGCGCGTCCGCCCCGCCGCCGGCCGCCCCGGCGACATCCGCCCCGGCTGGCAGACCCTCTCCCAGCTCTCACTTGCCCTGGGCCACGACACCGGCGTCACCAGCCAACCGAGCGCTTTCAAAGCTCTCACCAACGCCGTGAGCTTCTACGCCTCGATCACCGACTCAGACATCGGCGGCCGCGGCATCCGCTGGCAAAACACCGAGTCTGCCGCAACCCTCCCGCAGTCAGCGACGGACGTCGGTACTGACTCGCAGGACACTCAGCGCGATAGCGCGTCCGGCGAGTCAGTACCGGCGGCCGGCGCCTCCCTGGCGCTAGGCACCTACCGCGACCTCTGGGCAGGCCCGATCACCGAGCTGAACCCGCCGCTGAAATTCCTCAAGCCCACCCAGCGACTCGAACTTTCTCCTGAGGACGCAGAGCGTCTTCAACTTGGATCCGGGGATGCCGTTCGGGTGACCCAGGGCGACAAGACCCTGCAGGCCATCGTCGCGATCCGGGAACGGGTCCCGGAGGGCGTCTGCTTCCTCGCCGAGGGAGTCGCCGGCGCGAACGCGAACGGCCTCCTGAACGGCCACCAGGTCCGGGTCGAGATCGAGAAGCTCAGCGAGGTCCCCGCGTGATGCAGCTGCTCCCCCTGGCGGACACCCAGGTCGCCGAATCGATCTGGATCATGATCGCCAAGTCGATCGTGATCTTCGCGGTGATCTTCGGCATCCTGCCGATCCTCACGGTGGTCGAGCGCAAATTGATCGGCCGCTTCCAGCATCGTTACGGCCCGAACCGGGTCGGCCCCTTCGGGCTGCTGCAGCCGCTCGCCGATGTCGGCAAGCTCATCTCCAAGGAGTCGTTCCGCCCGGAAAACGCGGTCTCGACGCTGTTCATATTGGGACCGCTCCTACCGGTCCTCTCCGGCGTCCTCGCCCTGGCGATCATC
>JAFEFH010000033.1 GCA_018240695.1 Pseudomonadota bacterium
AAGCGGGCGTGACCATGGTCGCGGTCGGCGTCGGCATCGAAGGCGCCAGCACGGCGGCGGCCGGCGCCGATATCGTCGCCTACTCGAACTCGACCGGCCTGTTCGCCGGCGCGTCGATCGAGGGCTCTTATCTCGACGCCGACAACGACTGGAACGCGCTCTACTACGGCCCCGGCGCCACGGCGCGTGCCATCGTGCTCGACCGGCGCTTCACCAATCCCGGCGCCGAACCGCTGCGGCAATTCCTCGCGAAGTGGTAGGGAAGACCGTCAGATCTTGACGGTCAGCTTGGCCTTGGTCTTGGCCTTGACCTCGTCGACGGTGACGCCGTCGGCGAGCTGAAGCAGGGTCACGCCGCCCGCGCCCTTCTTGTCGACGCCGAAGACGCCCAGCTCGCTGATCACCATGTCGACGACGCGGCGGCCGGTCAGCGGCAGGGTGCATTCGGACAACAGCTTCGACGCGCCGTCCTTGGAGACATGCTCCATGGTGACGATCACGCGCTTCACGCCGGCGACCAGGTCCATGGCGCCGCCCATGCCCTTGACCATCTTGCCCGGGATCATCCAGTTGGCGAGGTCGCCGTTCTCGGCCACTTCCATCGCGCCCAGGATCGAGAGATCGATATGGCCGCCGCGGATCATCGCGAAGGAGTCGGCCGAGCTGAAATAGGACGTGCCCTTGACCTCGGTCACGGTCTGCTTGCCGGCATTGATGATGTCGGCGTCGACCTCGTTGTCGAACGGGAAGGGGCCGACGCCCAGCATGCCATTCTCGCTCTGCAGCGTGATGTCGACATTGTCCGGCACGTAGTTCGACACCAAGGTCGGAATGCCGATGCCGAGGTTCACGTAGAAGCCGTCCTTCAGTTCCTTGGCGGCGCGCGCCGCCATCTGATCGCGGGTCCAGGCCATGGTGCTCTCCTTAAGCCTTGCGCCAACTAGGCTTTGCGTACTGTGCGCTGCTCGATCTGCTTGTTGTACGGCGCGCCGCAGAAGATGCGCTGCACGAAGACCGCGGGCGTATGGATGTGGTCGGGATCGAGCTGGCCGACCTCGACCAGCTCCTCGACCTCGGCGATGCAGACCTTGGCCGCCGTCGCCATCATCGGATTGAAGTTGCGGGCGGCCTTGCGGAACACGAGGTTGCCCGACTTGTCGCCCTTCCAGGCCTTCACCAGCGCCACGTCGCCGAACAGGCCGCGCTCCATCACGTATTCCTCGCCGTCGAAGACCTTGGTCTCCTTGCCCTCGGCGACCAGCGTGCCGACGCCGGTCTTCGTGTAGAAGGCCGGGATGCCCGCGCCGCCGGCGCGCACGCGTTCGGCCAGGGTGCCCTGCGGATTGAACTCGAGCTCGAGCTTGCCCGCGAGATAGAGCGCGGCGAAGGTCTTGTTCTCGCCGACATAGGACGAGATCATCTTCTTGATCTGGCCGGTCTCGAGCAGCAGGCCGAGGCCCGCGCCGTCGATGCCGGCATTGTTGCTGACGCAGGTCAGGTTCTTGACGCCCGCCTCGCGCACGGCCTGGATCAGCCGCTCGGGGATGCCGACCAAGCCGAAGCCGCCGCACATCAGCATCTGGCCGTCCTTCAGGACGCCCTCGAGCGCCGCCTTCGCATCCTTGTAGACCTTGTTCGCCATGTCACTCCGTCCTTCGGAGCCCTCATACGGCGGAGGAGGGGGCGGAAGCAACCTTGCTGTGGTGACTATGGAGCTTGGCGCCCAAAACGCGGCGAATATCGTTGAATTCCGGGCTCGCGACGTCGCGAGGGCGGGCCAGTTCCAGGACGTTATCGCTTTCGATCCGGCCGGGGCCCGGCGTCATCACCACGACGCGACCGGCGAGGAAGATCGCCTCCTCGACCGAATGCGTCACGAACACCACGGTGAGCTTCGTGCGCTCCCAGATCTCGAGCAGCTCGTCCTGCAGCCTCTCGCGCGTCATGGCGTCGAGCGCGCCAAACGGCTCGTCCATCAGCACCAGCTCGGCGTCGTTGGCGAGCACACGCGCGATCGCCACGCGCTGCTTCATGCCGCCCGAGAGCTGGTGCGGATAGGCCGTCGCGAACTTCTGCAGACCCACGAGATCGATGAACTTGTCGACGGTGGCTTTCACCTCGGCGGTGGAGAGTCTGCGCGCTGCCGGACCAAAGCCGATGTTGTCGCGCACCGACAGCCAGGGGAACAGCGCGTAGTCCTGGAATACCATGCCGCGCCCGGGATCCGGGCCGGTGATCGGCTTCCCCCACATCAGCGCCTCGCCCGAGGTCGGCTGATCGAAGCCCGCCATGATGCGCAGTAAGGTGGACTTGCCGCAGCCCGACGCGCCGATCAGGCAGATGAACTCGCCCTTGGTGATTGAGAGGTTGGCGCCGCTGAGCGCCGTGATCGACCGGTCCTGCAGCTTGAAGACCTTCGAGACGTCCCTGATATCCACGATGGGCACAGTCGCCTTAGCCATGATGGTTGGGACTCCAGCGCAGCAGGCGGTTGCCGAGAGCGACCACGACGCGGTCCGAGAGATAGCCCGCGACGCCGATCACAATCATGCCGCAGATCACCAGCTCGGTGCGCGACAGCGTGCGGCCGTCCATGATTACCGCGCCCAGTCCCTGCGGCACGCCGGTCATCTCGCCGACCACGATCACGAACCAGGCAAGGCCGAGGCCGAGACGCAGGCCGGTGAAGATCGACGGCACGGCGGCCGGCAGGACGACCTTGTAGAACTGTGCATTGCCACGGCAGCCCAGCATCGACGCCGCCTCGAAGAGCTTGGGATCGACGGCGCGCACACCAAAAATCGTGTTGAGCAGGATCGGATAGAAGGCGCCGAGGCAGACCAGCGCGAAGGCCGATTTGGCGCCTAGCCCGAACAGGATCATCGACAGCGGCAGCCACGCCGTCACCGGTATCGGCCGCATGATCTGCAGGAACGGGTCGAGCAGCATGCGCGCCACCGGCAACCGACCGATCAGCAGCCCGATCGGCAATGCGAAGGACGCCGCGAGCGCGAAGCCGCCATAGACGCGGCTCATCGAGGCCAGCAGATGCGTGAGAAGGGTCCCGGAGTAGGCGTCGTCATAGATGCCGCCCACCGCGAAATCGACCATGTACTCGCCGACCTGGTACGGTGTCGGGATCAACAAGGTCCATCGATTTACCGTCGCCACCTGCCAGAAAGCCAATAGGAGCAACGGTACGATCAGCGCGAGCGCCGTCGGCTTGAGGCGGCGCCAGCTCGTCATAGTAGCTACGCCGCCGCGATCTCGTTCGAGAACTTCGGATTGAGGAAGGTCTCGAACTTCGGCAGCTGCCGGATCTGCTTCAATTCCAGCATCTGTTGGGCGTAGGTCTTGGCCTGGCCCAGGACCTTGTCGTCGAGCTTCCAGGCGTATTCGACGTTGTTGGCGCCCAGCGCCTGATCGACTGCGGCGCGGTTGGCGCCGAGCTTGGCCACCGTCATGTCTGTGACGGCGGGCTTGTTGGCCATCATGAATTCGACGGCCTGGCGATGCGTCCTCAGCATCATGGTGACCAGCTCAGGCGATTTCGCGACCGTCTCGGCATGGGTGCAGAACACCATGTTCAGGCCGCCCATCGGCGTCGAGTAGGGATACTCGACCAGCTGACCCTGGCCGCTGGTGATCGACAGGCCCGGACCCGGCTCGGCGCCGACATAGGCGTCGATATCGCCGCGCGCCAGCATCGTCGGCATCTCGCCGAACGGCACGCGCACCGGGGTCACGTCCTTGATCGACAGGCCTTCCATGCGCAGGCGCTCCATGACGAAGACCTCCTGCGTCGAGCCAGGCCAGATGCCGACCCTCTTGCCCTTGAGGTCCTTGAGCGTCTTCATGTCCGAGCCGGCTTTAGAGATGATGCCCATGCCCTTGTTGGAGAGCGCACCAACGACCGTAACCGGCTCGCCGACCGTGGCGCCCAGAATGCCGGCGGCGATGCCGAAGGTGCCGAAGTCGACCGACTTGGTGACAACGGCGTTCTTGCCGTCGGTCGGGCTGTCGAACACGACGATCTCAACCTTGGTCCCGGCCGGCGCGAACTTCTCGTAGAAGTAGGGCGGCATCGAGTGGACCAGGCGTAGCGCCCCCATTTTCACGGTCGTGCCCTGGGCGCGGACGATGGCGGGCGCGGCCAACATCGTGGCGGCAACGCCGGTGCTGGCGAGAAGACGGCGGCGATTGATCATGGAACTCTCCTTCGGAGAGTCCGGCCTGCAACTCGCGTGCCAATCTATAGCGGCAATAGATCTAGTTGCTCGGTCAGTTCGCCGTCGGCGTCGCGCAGCTCATGGGTGATGGTGAAATGGTCGGCGCCCGCGACCGGGATCAGCGCACCCGGCAGGTGCTCTGCGGCACGCCTGCGGTGCAGTTCCCGGCTGTCGCCGACCAGCGGCGGCAGCTCCCGCGTGCCGTAGGCGATGGCCAGCGGCTTCTTCACCATCGGCAGGCGCAGCGGCGAGAGCTTGACCAGCTCGTCCTCGGTGAAGCGCATCTTGTCGTTGAGGTAGGTGTCTCGGATCTGCCCCAGGTCGAACACGCCCGACACCGCGAGGCCCGCGCTCACACGCTTGTGGCCGAAACACTGCGCCGTCAGGTGACCGCCCGCCGACCAGCCCGACAGCACGACCTTGCCGTTGATGCCGTGCTCGGCACCGTGCGCCCCGAGCCAGTCGAGGGCCGAATTGATCTCGGCCACGATCTCCGTGAGCGAGGCATCCGGCGCCAAGGTGTAACCCGGCAGTGCCGCCGCCCAGCCGCGCGCGTAGGGCCCCGCGATCAGGCTCGCGAACTGGTCCTTCGAATTGCGCTGCCAGTAACCGCCATGGATGAACACGAAGCAGGGCGCGTTCGGATCCTTGGCCGGGAACAGGTCCCAGGTGTTGCGTTCCTTCGGTCCGTAGCGCTGGTCGAGATGCCCGGGATGGGCCTGGCGGAAGGCCGCCGAGGCCGCGATGCGCGCGTCGTTCAGCGCCGGGCTGTTCTTGACCGCGTCGGAATTGTTGTAGGCCGCGTCGCGTTCCGCGCGGCTCATGGTGCCCCAGTTCTTCATGGCGCGGATGTTAGAGGCAGAAGCGCCGGACTTCCATCGCGACGGTTACGCCGCCGAATCCTGCGATGTGCGCTGGCGTCCGATCCGCGACGATCGATGGGCATTGCGCCCGGCAGCGTCCCACATCAGGCGGGGGTCGAAGCCCTCGGCCGCGAAGATCGTCAGGATGACCACGCCGCAGAAAGAGACGGCGCCGACGCCCGGTTCGATGGTGACGACGCTGCCGAACTGGACCAGCGCCCCCAGCAGCGATTCCATGAAGATGTCGACCATCGACCAGCGGCCGATCCAGGCGACGGCGTAGTACAGCTTGGTGCGTTGCGGCAGCAGCACCGATGCGCCCATCTGCGTGGTGACCAGCATGGTGGCCATCAGCATGATCGCCAGTCCGATCAGCTTGAACATCGGCACGAGGACGCTGGCGAAGAAGACCAGCAGGGCAAGCGGATACATGCCCGAGGCGAGCAGCTCCTCGACGCCGCCCATGATGGTGGCGGGCTGCCCCGCGCCCAGCTGGACGACCGTGAGCACGGGATAATAGTTGGCCGGGATGTAGAGGATCGCCGCTGCGATGACGAAGGCCCAGGTACCGTGAAGGCTGCCGGACTTGCGGGCATGCAGCTTCGATCCGCAGCGTGGGCACTTCGCCTCATGGGACGCGCCATGCGCTACCGGCACGCTCACCAGGCCGCAGGCCTCGCAGCCGATCGCGCCGGGGTGAAAGTCGAGCGGCGCCACTTCGGGCATCGGACTGTGCGTCTGGCCGCGTCGCTCGATCGCCTCCCACACCGCATCGGGATCGAGCACTGTGTCCGCCCAGACGGTCGCGACGCTCAACAGGCCGAGCGCGTAGATCGCCATGCCGGTCTCGACATGCGCCAGGTCGCTGAGCTTGGTGTAGGCCACGAACACGCCCAGCAGCAGCACTTCGAGCATTGCCCAGATGCCGAGCTTGCGGGACAGCAGGAAGATGCCGCCGAGATTGGGCAGCGGCTCCCGCATGCGCAATCCGACGAGCACGTAGATCGTGCCGATGAACTTGCCGGCCGGCGCGATCGCGGTGGTGAAGAAGACGACCAGCCCCAGCGGCCACAGCCCGTGCTTGGCGAGTTCGACCGGGCCCGAGATCATCTGCGCGGTATGTTCGATGCCCGCGGTGGAGACCTTCATCATCATCGCCAGCCAGACGATGGAGAAGAGCACGAGCCCCGTGGCATTGAGCGCCAGCGCCCGGTTGAGAGGGTCGCGACGCGTGCGCCGGAGCGCGGTGCCGCAGCGCACGCAATCCGACCTCATGTCCGGCTCGAGCGCCGGCACGAGCTGGAACTGCCCGCAGCCGAAACACTCGCGCAATGCCGGCTGGGTCGGCATCAGGGACGCAGCAGCGCGGCGAGCCCGTCCGTCAGTTCGCCGATGGCATCGCTGATCGCGGCCACCTGGCCCGAGACGTTGGCCGACGGCGCGGCCTTGGAGATGCGGAAGGTCTTCGCCGCGGACCGCTTGGGACGGTTGAACTCGATGGCGGCCTGGGCGAGCAGTTGCAGCGCTCCGCCGGCATCGAGATCGAGGCGCTGGATGTTGACCGAGACGATCGCATTCGGATCGGCCAGGATCGCTCCCGCCTCCGAATAGACGCTGCTGTCGGGCAGGCGCTGGCTGAGGCCGACCACGATGACGCGGCTCAGCATCGTCGACAGCGTCTCGCCCCACCAGTCGTTCGACGCCACGCCGAGCTTGTAGCCTTCGGACGATCGCACGACTTCTTTGCGGTCGAGATAGCTGGCGAGGCCGAGGTCGCGCAGCTGCACCACGCGCGGGCCGCCGGACAGCACGGGCCCTTGCCGCACCGCGACGGTGTAGAGGGCCGGCTCGGGCGACGAGCATGCTGCCGCGAGCAGCGGGAGGCCCAGAGCGGGAACGGCGAGAGACGCCAGGCGTCGCCGACTGATGGACATCGCCTTCACTCCTTGCCCGTGCCTTTGCGGCCTTGCAGCAGCGCCTCCGGATGCCGGGCCAGCAGATCGGCGAGGGCGCGTAGCGACCGCGCCGTCTCGACCAGCTGGGGCATCAGGCGGTCGAGGTCGCGCGAGAAGCGCGAATCGGTGCCATAGGCCGAGTTCACCGATCCTGCCAAACGGCTGGTCTTGGCCAGCGTGTCCTGCAGGTCGGCCGAAATTTGCGGCAGGCGCGCCATCGCCGGCGTCGCGCCGGCGTCGAGCTTCCGCGCGATATCCTTCACGTCCGCCATGGTGGCCTCGAGATCGGCCAGCGACTTCTTGAGCTCGGGTCCGTTGATCGTGTCGTTCAGGCCGCTGGTGATGCCGACGAGGTTGACGCCGATCTTGGCGAAGTCGATGCGGTTGATCTTGGAAAGCAGTTCGTTCGCCGACCGAGTGATGCTGTCGAAGCCGCCCGCCTCCGCCGACGGCACGACCAGAATCCCGTCCTCGAGGGACAGTTCGGCGGGCGGCGCGTCGGGCACCATCTCGATCGCCACGATCTTCTGCCCGGTCAGCAGGCTGGGCGACTGCAACGTCGCGCGGAAGCCGCGCCGGATCATCTCCGCCGCGCCCACGCCCATCGGGACACCGGGCATGGAGGCGACACCGGCAATGCGGTCGGCCTCGATGCGATAGTGCACGGGGGCGACGATGCGCTCGGCCTTCGGATCGAACACGAGTCCCACATCGGTGACTTCACCGATCTTGAGCCCGTGCAACGTGACGTCGGCGCCGGGCGAAAGGCCGGCCACCGAGCCGCTGAAGTTCGACTTCATGTGGAGCAGGCGGCCATATCCCGCACCTTGGGCGGCATCCAGGTTGGCATACAGCGGAAAGCGGTGCCCCTTGTCGCTAGCCTTCGCCTTGCTGTCGGGGCGGGTGTCGAAGCTGATGCCGCCAAGCAGGAGGGCCCTGGCCGATTCCATCTGGATGGCGACGCCGTCCGGGCCGAGCTTGAAGGAGATGCCGGATGCGTTCCAGAAGAGCGAGTCGTCGTGGACGTACTTGTCGAAAGGCGCGCGCACGAACGCATGAATGCTGACATGGCGGGCCATGTCGCTGAGATCCCAGCCGAGCACCTTTCCGACTTCGAGGCCGCGATAGAAGATCGGCGAACCCAGGCTGATCGCGCCGAGCTTCTTGGTTTCAAGGGCGAAGATCGTGCCGGGGATCGCGCTCGACAGGATGGGCGGATCCTCGCTGCCGACGAAATGCGTCTGCGACTTGCCCGGCTCCGTCGATGGCAGCATGCCGATATACGAGCCCGACAGGATGGTATCGAGACCGGAGACGCTGCCGGCGAAGAGTTGCGGCTTCACGATCCAGAAAACCGTCTTGTCGCTGAGAAGCGGCACGGCTTCGCGCGTCGTCTCGACGGTCAGGATGACCTTGGAGAAGTCCGGACTGACGGCGATCGACTTCACCGTCCCCATCGTCACGTCCTTGAACTTGAGTTGCGACTGGCCGGCCTGGAGTCCGGCGCCGCTCTCGAAGGAAATGGTGATCGTCGGGCCGCGCTTGGAATAGGTGTCCCACGCCAGCCACAGCGCGATCAGAAGCGAAAGGGCGGGAACGATCCAGATGAGTGGAATGCGGCGGCGGCGGCGAGCAGAGGCTGTGGGGACTGCAGATTGTTCTAGATTTCCGGCCATGGCTCTTTGTTGCCTGGCCAAGAAATCACACTGGCCACCCCCGCTGCGACAGAAACCTTCGTAACACTTTTTGCAGCCGTCGGCCTCAAGATTTGCGCGGTCCGCTATTCTCCAGGATCACGACCGCCATGCCGGCGAGGACGAGGCCCGTGCCGATGACGAGCGACGCGGTGATCGGCTCGCCGAGCAGAAGGACCGACGAGAAGATGCTGAGCATCGGCACGCCCAGCATGCCGAGCGCACTGGTGATCGGCGGCAGGGCGCGCGTCACGGAGACGGCGGCCCAGGTCGCGGTGGGGCCGGCGATCACGCCGATATAGATCAGCGCGGCCCACAGCTGCCACTTGTCGGGCTCGAGATAGCCGCGCGGCTCGAGCAGGACGGCCACGATCCACAGCAGCACGGTGGCGACGCTCATCTGCCAGGGCAGCGCGTCGAGGGGCGTGCCCTGCCAGCGATGGCGGCGCGTGTGCAGCATGGCGACCGCCCAGGTGAAGCCCGCCGTCAGGAGATAGACGTGGCTCATCACGACATGGCGGTCGCGCCAGTCGAAGCGCTGCGGATCGGCCAGCACCACGATGCCGAGGGCGCCCAGCAACGCGCCGGCGATCGAGCGCAGCCCCACTCGCTCGCCCGCGAGATAGGACAGCGGCACCATCCAGAGCATGGTCGTGTAGGCCAGCACGCCCGAGCGGCCGGCGGGCAGACCCTGCACGCCGAGATTGGCGAGCGCGAAGAAGCAGGTGAGCTGGAGGCCGCCGACCGACAGGATCACCGGCCAGTCGTCGCGGTGCGGCCAGGCGAGGCGGCCGAGCGCCGCCAGCAGGACGAAGGCCGTCACCGCCGCCACGGTGGCACGCGCGGCGGCTAGCCAGACCGGCGTGCCGGCGACCAGGCCGATCTTCAGCATCGGCCAGGCGAGGCCGAACAGCACGATCGTGGCGGCCAGTTGCAACCACGCCACGCGCGTGGCGCGCGTGCCCGTCATGGCAGGGTCCTCCTAGGCGCGCCGGGCCTTCTCGATCGAGAGCGGCTGCGGCAGGCGTTGCAGCATCTCCTTCGGGACGACCTGCCAGAACTTCTCGACCTCGCGGTCCCAGTCGTTCAACAGGCGCGCGCCCAGCGGCGACTTCGTCTCGGCCACGTGCTCGGCGACCATCGCCTTCAGCGCGGCATCCCAGTGCGGATGGTCGATGCGCTGCCACACGACGGTCTCGGGATTGGCCTTGAGCCTGAAGGCGTCCTCGGGGTCGTAGACGAAGGCCATGCCGCCGGTCATGCCGGCGCCGAAGTTGATGCCGACCTTGCCCAGGATCACCGCGGTGCCGCCGGTCATGTACTCGCAGCCGTTCGAGCCCACGCCCTCGACCACCGTGTCGGCGCCCGAGTTGCGCACGGCGAAGCGCTCGCCCGCCGTGCCCGAGGCGAACAGCTTGCCCGCCGTCGCACCGTACAGGACCGTGTTGCCGATGATGGCATTGTGCTCGGGCACCAGCGGGCTCGAGATGGTCGGCCGCACGACGATGGTGCCGCCCGAAAGACCCTTGCCGACATAGTCGTTGGCGTCGCCGAACACTTCGAGCTTCATGCCGCGCACGGCGAAGGCGCCGAGCGACTGGCCGGCGCTGCCGCGCAGGCGCACGGTCACGGTGTCGGGCTGCAGCCCCGCCATGCCGTACTTGCGCGTGATCATCGCAGCGAGCCGCGTGCCCACGGCGCGATGGGTGTTCCGCACGCTGTACTGGAGCTGCATCTTCTCGCGGTGCGTGAACAGCGGCTGGGCGTCGCGGATCATCTGCGCGTCCAGCGTGTCCGGCACTTCGTTGCGGCCCACGACCGTGCAGTGCACCGCGCCCGAGCCGCCGTCGGCGCGGGTCAGCAACGGCGAGAGGTCGAGGTCGTCGAGATAGCGCGCGCCGCGGCTCACCTGCTTCAGCAGGTCCGAGCGGCCCACGATCTCGGTCAGCGAGCGGTAGCCGAGTTGCGCCAGGATCTCGCGCACTTCCTCGGCCACGAAGCTGAACAGGTTCACGACCTTCTCGGGGCTGCCCTCGAACTTGGCGCGCAGCTTGGGGTCCTGCGTGCACACGCCCACCGGGCAGGTGTTGGAGTGGCACTGCCGCACCATGATGCAGCCCATCGCGATCAGCGAGGCGGTGCCGATGCCGTATTCCTCGGCGCCCAGCATCGCGGCGATCACGACGTCGCGGCCGGTCTTGATGCCGCCGTCGGTGCGCAGCAGCACCTTTTCGCGCAGGCGATTGAGCGTCAGCACCTGGTGGGTCTCGGAGATGCCCATCTCCCACGGGATGCCGGCATACTTGATGCTGGTCTGCGGGCTGGCGCCGGTGCCGCCGGAATGGCCCGACACCAGGATCACGTCGGCCTTGGCCTTGGCCACGCCCGCCGCGATCGTGCCGATGCCCGAGCGCGCCACCAGCTTCACGGTGACGCGCGCCTCGGGGTTGATCTGCTTCAGGTCGTAGATCAGCTGTGCCAGGTCCTCGATCGAATAGATGTCGTGGTGCGGCGGCGGGCTGATCAGGGTCACGCCGGGCGTCGAGTGACGCAGGCGCGCGATCATCTCGCTGACCTTGAGGCCGGGAAGCTGACCGCCCTCGCCGGGCTTGGCGCCCTGGGCCACCTTGATCTCGAGCTCGCGGCAGTTGTTGAGGTATTCGGCGGTCACGCCAAAACGTCCCGACGCCACCTGCTTGATCGCCGACGAGGCATTGTCGCCGTTGGCGCGCGGCGTATAGCGCGCCGGATCCTCGCCGCCCTCGCCGGAGTCGGACTTGGCGCCGATGCGGTTCATGGCGATCGACAGCGTCTCGTGCGCCTCGGGGCCGAGCGCGCCCAGCGAGATGCCGGGCGCCACCAGCCGCTTGCGCAGCTCGGTGATCGATTCGACCTCGTCGATGGCGACCGGCTTGCGGTCGGTCTTGAAGTCGAGCAGGTCGCGCAGGTTGATCGGCGGCAGGCCGCGCACCGCCTCGCTGTACTTGCGGAACTTGGCGTAGGACTCGGTGTTCACCGCGTCCTGGAGCATGTGGATGAGGTTGCCCTCGAAATTGTGGCGGTCGCCGCCGCGGCGCGTCTTGTAGAAGCCGCCGATCGGCAGCGCGATCACCTCCTCGTCGAAGGCGAGCGCGTGCTGGCGCGCGATCTTCTCCTGCACGCCGCGCAGGCCGATGCCCGAGATGCGCGAGGGCATGCCGGGGAAGAATTCCTGCACCAGCGAGCGGGACAGGCCCACGGCCTCGAAGTTGCAGCCGCCGCGATAGGACGACAGGACCGAGATGCCCATCTTCGACATGGTCTTGAGCAGGCCGTCGTCGATCGCCTTCTTGTAGTTGGCGAGGCACTGCGACAGCGTGAGCTTGCCGAACAGGCCGCGCGCGTGGCGGGCCGCGATCGTCTCCTCGGCGAGATAGGGATTCACCGAGGTCGCGCCGACGCCGATGATGACGGCGGCATAGTGCACGTCGAGACACTCGCCCGAGCGCACGTTCAGCGACGTGAAGGTGCGCAGCGACTGGCGCACCAGGTACGAGTGCACGCAGCCCGCCGCCAGGATCATCGGCAGCGCGGCCTTGTCGGCGTCGATGTTGGCGTCGGTCAGCACGATGTGCAGGCAGCCCGAGCGCACGCCGTCCTCGGCCTCCTTGCAGATGCGCTCGAAGGCCTGGCGCATGGCGTCGAGGCCACCCTTGGGGTCGAAGGAGCAATCGATGCGGCAGGCGGTATCGCCCATATAGGCGCGCATCGCCTCGAACTCGGCGTTGAGCACGATGGGCGATTGCAGCGACAGCATCTCGCTCTGCTCGGGCGACTCGTCGAGGATGTTGCCGAGGTTGCCGAGGCGCGTGCGCAGGGTCATGACCTGGCGCTCGCGCAGGCTGTCGATCGGCGGGTTGGTCACCTGGCTGAAGTTCTGCCGGAAATAGTGGTGCATGCCGCGATAGGTGTCCGACAGCACCGCCAGCGGCGCGTCGTCGCCCATCGAGCCCACGGCTTCCTTGCCGTCCTCGACCATGGGATGGAGGATCATCTCGAGATCCTCGATCGACCAGCCGGCGGCGAACTGGCGGCGGCGCAGCTCGTCGGCGGGGAAGTGCTCGCCGTAGGGCGTGTCCTGCCGGATCAGCGAGTCGAGCTCGACGGTGCGGTCGGTCCAGTTGGCGTAGTCGTGCGTGTCCGCCAGCATGTCCTTCAGCTCGCGGTCCTTGTAGAGCAGCGGCTGGTCCATATCGACGGCCAGCATTTCGCCGGGGCCGAGGCGGCCCTTCTCGACGATCCGCGCCTCGTCCTGCGGCACCATGCCGGCCTCGGAACCGGCGATCAGCAGCTCGTCCGACGTGCGCACGAAGCGCATCGGCCGCAGGCCGTTGCGGTCGAGCCCGACCAGCGCCCACTTGCCGGCGACGGCGGCGATCGCGGCCGGCCCGTCCCACGGCTCCATGACGCCGTTCACGTAGTTGTACATGGCGCGGTGCTTGGCGGGCACGTTGGGGTTGGTGGCCGAGGCCTCCGGAATCATCATCGACTTGACCATCGGCAGGTTGCGATGGCCGCGCACCAGCAGCTCGAACACGTTGTCGAGCGCCGAGGAGTCGGAGGCGCCGGGCTGGACGATCGGCTTCAGGTCCTCGATCGCGCGGCCGAAGCCCTCGTGCGCGAGGCGGGCCTCGTGGCTCTTCATCCAGTTGACGTTGCCCAGGATGGTGTTGATCTCGCCGTTGTGCGCCAGCACGCGGAACGGCTGGGCGAGCTTCCACTGCGGGAAGGTGTTGGTCGAGTAGCGCTGGTGGAAGATCGCGAAGCGCGAGACGAAGCGCTCGTCGAGCAGGTCGGGATAGAAGGCCGACAGATGCTCGGCCAGGAACATGCCCTTGTAGATCACCGAGCGGCACGACAGCGAGCAGACGTAGAACTCCGCGATGTTCTCGGCGATCGCGGCCTTCTCCATGCGCCGGCGCAGGATGTAGAGCTGCTTCTCGAACTCGCGGTTGTCGAGCCTCGGATCGCCGCGGCCGATCAGGATCTGCTCGATCTCGGGCCGCGTCTCGTTGGCCTTCTCGCCGATTACGGAGATGTCGACCGGCACCTGGCGCCAGCCCAGGATCTGGTGGCCGAAGCGCAGGATCTCGGTCTCGACGATGGTGCGGCAGCGCTCCTGCGCGCCGAGATCCGTGCGCGGCAGGAAGACCATGCCGACCGCGACGCGGCCGACCTGCGGCTCCTCGCCGCTCGAATCGCGGATGTATTCGCGGAAGAAGTCCTGCGGGATCTCGACATGCAGTCCCGCGCCGTCGCCGGTCTTGCCGTCGGCGTCGACGGCGCCGCGGTGCCACACCGCCTTCAGCGCGTCGATGCCCGCCGCCACCACGTCGCGCCGGCGCTTGCCGTCGAGCGCCACCACGAGGCCGACGCCGCACGAATCCAGCGCCTCGGCGGGATTGTAGCCGTAGGCGTCGGTCAGCTTTTCGGTGCCGGCGAGGTAGTGGCGGACGAATTCTTGTGCGGACATGGCGGACTTCCTTAAGACTTTTGACCCCTCCGTCGGCGACTACGCCGACACCTCCCCATCTGAATGGGGAGGAAGGTTTTCCTCCCCCGTCAGCGGGGGAGGTGCCGCGTCTTACGCGGCGGAGGGGTCATCAACTCATGAATCGGAGAAGAGCTTCCCGGCCTCGGCCCAGTTCTCTTTCTTGATGTCGGTCAAGACGATCTGCACCGAATCGGGCTGCACGCCGAGCGCGCTGCAGGTGGCGTCGGTCAGCTCCTTCACCAGCTTGCGGCGCTGGTCGAGCGTGCGGCCCTCGAACATTTCGACGTGGATGGTCGGCATGATTTCTCTCCCGGTCAGAACGCGTGATCGATGGCGACGTGGCCGGGCTGCGCCTTCACGCGGGCGAGCCAGGCGGTGATGTTGGGGTAGCGCGACAAGTCGAACCCGCCCTCGTCGGCGACGTGCGTGTAGGCGTATAGCGCGATGTCGGCCAGGCCGTAGCGGTTGGCGACGAAGAACGTCTTGCCGGCGAGATGCCGCTCCATCACGTCGAGGGCGGCGTAGCCCTTCTTCACGATGTCGGGCAGGTTCGCTTCCTGCTGCGCCGTCAGCCTGTCGAAGAAGTGCTTCCAGAAGCGCGCCACGGCGATATAGGGCTCGTGGCTGTACTGCTCGAAGAACATCCATTGCAGCGTCTGCGCGCGCTCGATCCGGTCCTTCGGCATGAAGGCCGTGCCTTCCGCCAGGTACCAGAGGATCGCGCCCGACTCGAAGAGGAACGTGCCGTCCTCGAGCTCGAGAGTCGGGATGCGGCCGTTGGGGTTCTTCTTCAGGAACTCCGGCGTGCGCGTCTCGCCCTTCAGGATGTCGCGCTCGATGCGCTTGAAGGGCAGGCCGAGCTGCGACATCAGCAGCCACACCTTGTAGCCGTTGCCCGAGCCGGTGAAGTCGTAGACCGTCAGCATCGCCGTCACTCCGCCGCGACCGGCAGCGCGGCCGCCGCCTTGGCCGTCAGGTAGCCGTGGATGCGCTCGGCGGCGTCGCGGCCGTCGCGCACCGCCCACACCACCAGCGAGGCGCCGCGCACGATGTCGCCGGCGGCGAACACGCCGTCGAGGTTGGTCATCATGCTCTTCCAGTCGATCTGCACGGTGCCCCAGCCCGTGACGCCCAGCTCGGGCGCCGCGAGCATCGCGGGCAGGTCCTCGGGATCGAACCCCAGCGCCTTCAGCACGAGATCGGCCTCGATGTTGACGTGGCTGTCGGGAATTTCCTGCGGCGTCTGGCGGCCCGTCGCGTCGGGCATGCCGAGATGGATGCGCACCGTGCGCACGTGGCTGACCTGCTGGCCCTTGGCCGCTTTCTTGCCGAGAAAGGCCTGCGGCGCGGAGAGCCACACGAACTCGACGCCTTCTTCCTCGGCGTGCTTCACCTCGCGCTGCGAGCCCGGCATGTTCGCGCGGTCGCGGCGATAGAGGCACTTCACGGACTTGGCGCCCTGGCGCACCGCGGTGCGCACGCAATCCATCGCCGTGTCGCCGCCGCCGATCACCACGACGTTCTTGCCCTTGGCGTCGAGCATGCCCGATTCGATCTCCCGCACCGTCTCGCCGAGGCCGGCGCGGTTCGACGCCGTGAGATAGTCGAGCGCCGGCGCGATGCCGGGCAGGCCGACACCGGGGGCGGCGATGTCGCGCGCCTTGTAGACGCCGGTCGCGATCAGCACCGCGTCGTGCCGCTCGCGCAGCTCGGCCATCGTGACGTCGCGGCCGACCTCGCAGTTCAGCTGGAACGTGACCTTGGAGTCGCGCAGCAGCTTCTCGCGACGCTGCACGATCTCCTTCTCGAGCTTGAAGTTCGGGATGCCGTAGATCAGCAGGCCGCCGACCCGGTCGTAGCGATCGTAGATCGCGACCTGGTAGCCCTTGCGGCGCAGCTGCTCGGCGGCGGCGAGGCCCGCGGGACCGGCGCCGACGATGCCGACGCTCTCAGGCCGCTCGCGGCGCGGCACGATCGGCTTCACCCAGCCGCGCTCCCACGCCGTGTCGGTGATGTACTTCTCGACGGCGCCGATCGTGACCGACTCGAAGCCCTTCTCGATGACGCAGTTGCCCTCGCACAGCCGGTCCTGCGGACAGATGCGGCCGCAGATCTCGGGGAAGTTGTTGGTCGCCGACGACAGCTCGTAGGCCTCGTCGACGCGGCCCTCGGCAGTGAGCTTCAGCCAGTCGGGGATGTTGTTGTGCAGCGGGCAATGCACCTGACAGAAGGGCACGCCGCATTGCGAGCAGCGGGCTGCCTGTTCGGCGGCCTTGTCGCGGGCGAACTCGCTGTAGATCTCCTGGAAATCGTGACGGCGCGCCGCCGCCGGCCGCTTTTGCGGCATGGCTTGGGGCGTCCCGACGAACTTCAGCATCCTCTCGGCCATGACGGGCCCCTTAACCAGCGATGTAATTTTATTGCGTGCTTGGGGCGCTCTTCCGGCGCCTGAAGCCGATTTCGGTTGTCTTTGATCACGTGCGAGAATTTAAGTCAACAAAGTTGACCTAAAATGATCTTCATTTCTCGCCGGACATCCATAGACCTCGCGGCACGATTCGCAATGAGCAAAACTAGAACCGAAAACGGACTAATCTTCCAGACCAGCAAAAAACCCTGTCGAAACAGGGCCTTAAGGGATTTTCAGGCGGGGGCGTGCTGGTTGTAGCGGCCGCCGTGGCGGAAGCGATCCAGGTAGGTCGGCAGGATCGCTTCGGCCGCCGTCGGCTGGATGCCGAGCGTGGCGAGATTTTGCGCACCGGCCCGCGCGACATTGTCGTGCAGCATCAGTTCGACCTGGTCGACGGTGAGCTGCGGCGTCAGGCCGAGCAGGGCGGCCTGCTGGGCGAAGAAGCCCGCGACCTTCATGAGCGCGGCCGGAACGCCGATCACCGGCTTGGCGCGATCGATCTCGTGCAGCACGAGCGCCGCGATCTCGCGATAGGTGTAGACGCGCGGACCGCCGAGCTCGAATACGCTCTTCGCGGTCTCCGGCCGGTCGACGATCGCGGCCACCGCCGCGCCGACGTCGCCCACGAACACCGGCTGCACGCGGGCCGATCCGTCGCCGATCACCGGCAGGAAGGGCGCGCTGCACGCGATGCGGGCCATGCGGTTGAACATCACGTCGCCCGGCCCGAACACGACGCTCGGCCGCACGATGGTGGCGTCGGGAAAGCCCGAAATCACGGCATCTTCCGCGCCCACCTTCGACAGGATGTAGCGGTTGCGCGAGCTGCGCGCGTCGGCGCCGATGCCGGAAATATGCACGAGACGCTTCACGCCGAAGCCGCGGCAGGCGTCGGCGATCGTCTTCGCGCCGTCGACATGCACTGACTGATACTTCTGCCGGCCCTGCTGCCAGCCGATGCCGGCGGCGTTGATCACGATGTCGCTGCCCGCGACAACACGCGCCACCGAGCTCGGCACGCGAAGATTGGCCCGCATGAGCATGACCTGGCCGACGTCGCCTGCGGTCTTCACCGGCTCGGCGCGCTCGATGCGGCGCGCGGCGACTTTGACCAGATGACCCCGCTGCGCCAGCGCCCGGACGATCGCCCGGCCGATGAAACCGCTGCCCCCGATTACAGTGATCTGCTTCGTGCTCATGGCCTGCCCTATAGCCCACCGTTGACATCTGTGCGAGCCCGCCCTAACTCAGCGCCCGCAGCCCGCATGCCGTGCCCAGGTGGCGGAATTGGTAGACGCACTAGTTTCAGGTACTAGCGCTGAAAGGCGTGGAAGTTCGAGTCTTCTCCTGGGCACCATGCGAGGCTTGCGAGGCATCAGCTCCAAATGACCATCCATCTCCACCACGGCGACCTCCCGGCCGACGTCACCTTTGGCGCGGTCGTGGCGATCGATACCGAGACGATGGGCCTGAACCCGCATCGCGACCGGCTGTGCCTGGTCCAGCTCTCGGGCGGCGACGGCAACGCCCATCTCGTGAAGATCGCGCGCGGCCCGTTGAAGGCGCCCCGCCTCGCGGCCCTGCTGGCCGACCCGAAGGTGCTGAAACTCTTTCATTTCGGCCGTTTCGACATCGCCGTGCTCGAGCATGCGCTGGGCGTGCGCTGCGAGCCGGTCTACTGCACCAAGATCGCGGCCAAGCTTACCCGCACCTTCACCGACCGCTACGGCCTCAAGAACCTCTGCCAGGAGCTGCTGGGCGTGGATCTGTCCAAGCAGCAGCAGACCTCGGACTGGGGCGCCGAGACCCTGACGGACGAGCAGATGGCCTACGCCGCCTCCGACGTGCTGCACCTGCACGCCTTGAAGTCGCGCCTCGATGCCCTGCTGGCGCGCGAGGGCCGGACGGAGCTGGCCGAGGCCTGCTTCCGCTTCCTGCCGACCCGGGCCCGCCTCGACATCGCCGGCTGGCCCGAAGTGGATATTTTTGCACACTGAAATTTAATCATGCCTGAGATTGGCATGGTTATTGCTGAGAACCGCCCGGACGGGGTCTAGTGGCCCCGGAGGGTGAGGGGTTCATGCGTATCGGTCAAAGTCTTCTCCTGGCATCCCGCCAGATGCTGGCAATGACGCCGCAGCTTCAGCAGGCGATCAAGCTGCTGCAGTTCTCGCACCTCGAGCTGGCCGCCTTCATCCAGCAGGAACTCGACAAGAACCCGCTGCTCCAGGAAACCACGCCGGACGAAGGTGTCCGTGGCGAGGCCGAGGCGCCCGTCGTCGCCGCACCGCCGCCCGCCGATGCGGCCGAGACGATTGCGGCCGTGGCACCGGCACTGGAGGAAGCCGACGATCGCTGGACGCGCGAGCATGCCGATCGCGGCGGCGATATCGCGAGCACCGTGCGCCCGCGCGACGATCTTCCCGAGGCTTTGGATTTCGTGGCCGAGCGTCCGCGCTCGCTCGCCGTCTATGTGCTGGAACAGATCGATCTCCTGTTCGCCGATGCCACCGACAAGCGCATCGCCCTGAAGCTCGCCGAGAGCCTCGACGAAGCCGGCTACTGCCGCCTGCCGGCGGCCGACGTCGCCGAAGCGATGGCGGTCGACATCGCCGTCGTCGAGCGCGTGTCGGCGCGGCTGCGCACGATCGAGCCCGCGGGCTTGTTCGCGCGCACGCTGGCCGAGTGCCTCGCCGCGCAGCTGGCCGAGCGCAACCGCCTCGATCCCGCGATGCAGGTGCTGCTCGACAATCTCGACCTCGTCGCCGCGGGTGAGATCGGTCCCCTGCGCCGGCGCTGCGGCGTCGATGACGAGGACATGCGTGAAATGCTGGCGGAGCTGCGCACGCTCGATCCCAGGCCGGGCCTCGCCTTCGACTTCGAGCTGATCCAGCCGGTGGCGCCGGATCTCTATCTGACCGCGGCCAAGGATGCCGACACCGGCGAAGAGGGCTGGCACATCGAGCTCAACACCGACGCGCTGCCCAAGGTGCTGGTCGACCGCAACTACCACGCGACGCTGATGAAGGGCGCGCGCGCCAAGCCCGACCGCGACTTCGTGGCCGAGCGCTTCCAGTCGGCCAACTGGCTGGTGAAGACGCTCGAGCAGCGCGCGACGACCATCCTCAAGGTGGCGCGCGAGATCGTGAAGCAGCAGGACGGCTTCTTCCGGCACGGCGTCAGCGCCCTGAAGCCGCTGGTGCTGCGCGACATCGCCATCGCCACCGAGCTGCACGAGAGCACGGTGAGCCGCGTGACCTCGAACAAGTACATCGCCACGCCGCGCGGCATCTTCGAGCTGAAGTACTTCTTCACCTCGGCCCTGCCGTCGCGTTCGCCGGGCGCCGCCGCGGGCGCCATGGTCTCGTCGGAAGCGGTGCGCTCGCGCATCCGCCTGCTGATCGGCGCCGAGAGCGCGCTCCAGCCGCTGAGCGACGATCGCCTGGTCGAGATGCTGAAGGGCGAGGGCATCGAGATCGCGCGCCGCACGGTCGCGAAGTATCGCGAGGCGCTGCGCATTCCGTCGTCGGCCGAACGCCGCCGGCTGGGGCGCGTGAATGTCGGGCGGGGGCCGTCTCCCGTCGCTCCGTCGATCGTCCGGCCGGCCGTGATCGCCGCCCAGGGGCTCGCCGGAGCGGGGGACTGACGGGCTTGACCCGCCCGGACGACGCGCCTATAGGGCTGCACCTCGCGTCGGACGGTTCTCGTCACTTCGCGCTAACCCATTGGTGGTATTGTGGAAATCGCCGATTTGTTGGCTGGCCCGAACGCCGTTCTGGCCAGTGTGAAGGCGTCCGGCAAGAAATCGCTGCTGACTGAACTGTCGGCGCGCGCGGCCACCGTGTTCCAGGCCGAGGAGCGCCAGCTGTTCGACCGCCTGCTCGAGCGCGAGCGGCTGGGCTCGACCGGCATCGGCGGCGGCATCGCGATTCCGCACGGCCGTCTTCCCGGCATCGCCAAGCCCTGTGGCCTGTTCGCGCGGCTCGCCCATCCCGTCGATTTCGATTCGATCGACGAGCGGCCCGTGGACCTCGTGTTCCTGCTGGTCGCGCCGGAAGGCGCGGGCGCGGACCATCTCAAGGCGCTGGCCCGCGTCTCGCGCCTGCTGCGCGATCGTGCATTGGTGGAAAAACTGCGCGCGACCGAGAGCGCGGACGCGCTCTACGCCCTTCTTGTCGAGTCGGTACAGGCGCAGAGCGCCGCCTAAGTTCTCAGTGGACGAGCGCCGGCTCCAGCTCGTGCTGGCGGATCAGCGCCTGCGCCACTTCGATCGAGGGCGCGGCAGCCATCGGCTTGCCGTCGGCGGAGAAGATGCCGACCGCATGCGCGCCGTCCGGTAGATCGATCGACTTCACGTAGGCGATCTGCTGGGCGCCCAGGCTGAGGAACGCATCCTCCGCGAGGGGCTTGAAGACCGTAGTGGTGTTGCTCTGGTTTTCCATGGCTACCTCCTTGGCAGCGTCAACGCGTACCGTGCTCATCTCGATTGAACACGCCGCGCGGTGATATCGACGGTATTGTCCGTCCGCCCGGCCGCGGTCTTCGAACCATCTATACGAATGGTGCGCATCCGAGGTTCCGCGACGGGGCGGGTCAAATCGATCGCGAGCAGGCCGTTGTCCAGCCGGGCCCCCACGACCTCGATGCCGTCTGCCAGCATGAAGGCGCGTTGGAATTGCCGGGCGGCGATGCCGCGATGCAGGAAGACCCGGTCGGAATCGTCGGCCTGCTTGCCGCGGACCGAGAGCTGGTTCTCGACAAGTTCGATCACCAGGTCGTCGATCGCGAAGCCCGCCACGGCCAGCGTGATGCGCAGGCCGTTCTCGCCGATCTTCTCGATATTGTAAGGAGGATAGCCCTCGGCGTTCTTCGCCAAGCGGTCGAGCGTGCGCTCGAGCTGGTCGAACCCCAGCAGCAAAGGCGAATTGAACATCGACATACGACTCATGACCCTCCTCCGAAGAGCGAGTGGCCGGGAACCCGATATGGCCTTCCCGTGACAGTGAATCTGGGGTGTTCGGCGGGGCTTTCAAGAGGGCGGGCGGGGCCGGGTGGCCCGATTCCGCCGCATTTTGGGCCCGTCCCGTTCTGGGGTCGTCGCAGGCCTGCCGCAAACCTCGCCAGAGGGCGCTCCGTCGGGTAAACTCCCGGACCCCTCAACACCCGGTCACTTCAAGGCCGGGGCAATGAAGATCAAGAAGTACAATGACGCTGGTCGCTTCAGACATGCGACGGCCCCGCGACTCCCGGTCCAATGGCCCGGCGGCGGCCGGTTCCCGTCCCCTCCTGTCCACGATCGCCCGCGCGCTTGCGGCGCCGGCCGGCGCGCTGTCCCGTCCGCCGCGCATCGGCCGCTGGCTGCTGAGTTCGCCGCTCTATTCGCTGACCGTCGGCTACGGCACGCCGCGCAGCTTCTTCGCCGTCGCGCCCGATCCGTGGCCGGGCGATTCGAACCGCGGCCGGCGCATGATGTCGGGCGAGTTCGCCGCCCACGGCATGGTCGGCACGATCGCGCTCGATACCGGCAATCCGCCGTGGCAGCGGCCGGGCACGCCCGCGCTGTGGCTCGACGCGTTGAACGGCTTCGCCTGGCTGCGCGACCTGCGCGACTGCGGCGAGCCGGGCGCGGCGCACTTCGCGGTGCGCCTGATCGACGACTGGACCAACTGCGAATGGCGCTGGTCGCCCGTCACCTGGCGGCGCGACGTGCTGGCGACGCGCATGGTCGCGTGGATCCGGCACTATGACTGGCTGGCGACCGCCGCCGATCCCGCCTTTGCGCGCCGCTTCGTGGCCTCGCTGGCGCGCCAGCGGGTGCACCTGCGCCGCGCCATGCGCGGCGGCCTGGTCGGCCGCGAGACCGTGGTCGTGCTGAAGGCGATGATCTTCGCCGACCTCGCCTTCCTGCACGACGGCAAGCGCTACGCCAAGAGCCTCGAACAGTCGCTGGCGCGGCTGGCCAAGTTCGTGAAGCGCTATGTCGCGCATGACGGCGTCGTGGCCGAGCGCGCGCCGCACATCCAGGTCGAGGTGCTGCGCGACCTGCTCGACGTGCGCGCCGCGCTGGCCTCGGCCGAGCAGCGCGCGCCGGCCGAGATCGTGGCCGCGATCGACCGGCTCGCGCCGATGCTACGCTTCTTCCGCCACGGCGACGGCGGGCTGTCGCTGTTCAACGGCGCCTCGGAAGGCGACCGCACCCTGATGGACCTCGTGCTCGCGCGCTCGGGCTCGAGCGACGGCGCGCCCGCGATGGCGCTGCAAAGCGGCTTCCAGCGCCTGTCGGCCGGCACCTCGCTGGTCATCGCCGACGCCGGCAGCCCCCCGGGCCGCGGCATGGACGGGATCGCGCACGCCGGCACCCTGTCGTTCGAGATGAGCGCCGCGCACGAGCGGCTGATCGTGAACTGCGGCACCTATCCCGGCGCGCCCAAGGAGTGGCGGCAGTTGATGCGCTACACGGCGGCGCACTCGACCGGCGTTGTCGACGACACCAATTCGACCGAGATCACCGATCACGGCGCGCTCGAATACCGCGCCGGCAACGTGCTGGTCGACCGCGCCGAGGACCAGGGCGCGCAGTGGCTCGACATGAGCCACGACGGCTATCGCTCGCTGTTCGGCATCATCCATCGCCGCCGCCTGTGGCTGTCGCCCGATGGCGGCGACCTGCGCGGCGAGGACATGTTCGCGGGGCCCGAGAACAAGCCGGTCAGCGTGCCCGACAAGCGCTTCATCGTGCGCTTCCACCTGCACCCGTCGGTCAAGGCGACCTTGGCGCAGAGCGGCCAGTCGGTGCTGATGCGGCTGCCGAGCGGCCGCGGCTGGAAGCTGCGCGCCTCGGGCGCGGGCATCGGCCTCGCCGAGAGCATCTATCTCGGCGAGGACGGCCGCCAGCGCCGCACCGAGCAGATCGTCCTCGTCGGCCAGGTTCCCGCCGAGGGCATCAACGTCAAGTGGGCGCTGACGCGCACCGAAGGCTAGGATCCAAGGCTAGGGCTTGAGGAAGCCTACCGTCTTGTAGACGTCGGCCAGGATCGGGGCTGCGATGGCGCGGGCCTTCGCGGCGCCCTCGTTCAGCACCGAGTCGACATAGCCAGGGTCCTTCATCAGCCGCTGCATCTCCGCGCCCACGGGGCCGAGCTTGGCCACCGCGAGATCGGTCAGGGCTGCCTTGAACTCCGAGAACTGCTTGCCGGCGAAGGCGGCGATCACGGCATCCTTCTCCTGATCGGCCAGTGCGGCGTAGATGCCGAGCAGATTGTCGGCGTCGGGCCGCTTCTCGGCGTCGGCCGCGGTGTCGGGCATCGGCAGCGGATCGGTCTTGGCGCGGCGGATCTTCTGGGCGATCGCGTCGGCGTCGTCGGTGAGGTTGATGCGGCTGTAGTCCGACGGGTCGGACTTGCTCATCTTCTTGGTGCCGTCGCGCAGGCTCATCACGCGCGTGGCGGCGCCGAAGATCAACGGCTCGGTCACCGGGAAGAAGTCCGGCGTGTGGAAGTCGTTGTTGAACTTGATCGCGATGTCGCGCGTCAGCTCGAGATGCTGCTTCTGGTCCTCGCCCACGGGCACGTGCGTGGCCTTGTAGATCAGGATGTCGGCCGCCATCAGCGCCGGATAGGCGTAGAGGCCGAGCGAGGCGTTCTCGCGGTCCTTGCCGGCCTTCTCCTTGAACTGCGTCATGCGGTTCATCCAGCCGAGGCGGGCGACGCAGTTGAACACCCAGGCGAGCTGCGCGTGCTCGGGCACGGCCGACTGGTTGAACACCGCGTGCTTGCGGCCGTCGACGCCGGAGGCGAGGAAGGCCGCGGCGATCTCGCGCGTCTGGCTGCTCAGCGCCGCCGGGTCCTGCCACACGGTGATCGCGTGCATGTCGACCACGCAGTACAGGCACTCATAGTCGTCCTGGAGCCGCGCGAAGTTGCGGATGGCGCCGAGATAGTTGCCGAGGTGGAGGTTTCCGGTGGGCTGGACGCCCGAGAGGATGCGGCCCTTGAGGCCCTTGGCGGCGTACGGCGCGAGATGGGTATTGGGCGCGGCCGCTTTCGTGTCGGTATCAGGCATGGATGTGGACTCCGCTCACTGGTGATGGGCGCGGATTGTGGACCTCCGCGCGTCCCGCCGTTGGAGGGCGGGGGCGGGCGGGTATCGCGCACCGGCGGGACGGAATCAAGACTTTCAGGGCTTCCGGAAGCGGCCGAAGGAGCCTTCCTGGCGATCCTGACCGGCCGGGACGACGACACATCCGATCTCGCCAACGGGTTTCGCGAGGGCTAGAACGGCGCGGCACAGGAGTCCGCCCGCGATGTCCGACAATCCGCCGATCGAGTACGCCTTTCCGGAGTTGCGCAAGTGGGAGAAGGGCGCCGCGCCCTACATCCACGTGCGCGAGAGCGGCAAGCCCGGCCCGACGGTGATGGTGACGGCGCTGACCCACGGCAACGAGGTGTCGGGCGCCATCGTCGTCGACACGCTGCTCGAACGCGGCCTCGCGCCGCGCACCGGCACGCTCATCCTGTCGTTCGGCAACATCGACGCCTACCACTCGTTCGATCCGCGCACGCCCTTCAAGTCGCGCATGGTCGACGAGGACTTCAACCGCGTATGGGGCCGCCTCGACCAGCCCGCGACCACGTCGGAGATGAAGCGCGCGCTGGTACTGCGCCCGTTCGTCGAGCGCGCCGATCTCTTGCTCGATCTCCATTCGATGCACGACGACGGCGTGCCGCTGATGCTGTCGGGCCCGCTCGACAAGGGCGCCGAGCTTGCGAAGCAAGTCGGCACGCCGGTCGACATCATCCGCGATGCCGGCCACGCCGCCGGCATGCGCATGCGCGACTATGGTGGCTTCGGCGATCCCAAGAGCCCCAAGAATTCGCTTCTGATCGAGACCGGCCAGCACTGGCGCGCCTCGTCGGTGGTCGTCGCCAAGGACGTGGCGGCGCGCTTCCTCGCGGCGAGCGGCATCGTCGAGCCGGGCGATCTGCCGGCGGACTGGAAGCAGAAGTCGCCGCCCCAACAGCGCGTCGTCGAGGTGACGCACGCCATCGCCACCAAGACCGGCAACTTCACGGCCGCGCGCAAGTTCGAGGGCCAGGAAGTGATCGCCAAGGCCGGCACCGTGCTCGGCCACGACGACGGCGAGCCGGTGACGACACCCTACGACAACTGCGTGCTGGTCATGCCCTCGTCGACGCGCCCGTTGCGCGCCGGCGTCACGATTGTGCGTCTGGGCCGGCTGGTCTGACGCCCTTCGGCCGCCGCAGCGCGGCCTTGATCTCGCCCACGCGCACGATGCCCAGCGCCATGCCGGCCAGCCCGTAGGCCACGCCGCCGACGGCGATGATCGCGGCCAGCGCGAGTGCTCCCATCAGATCGGGATGCGCGAGCGGCGCCTTCAGCACCGACAGGCCGAACCACAGCACCCCGCCCATGGCGGCGGCGGCGGCGACGATGCGCCCGGTGCGCGAGATCAGCCGCGCATCCGGACGCCAGTGGCCGCGCCGGTGCAGCACGAGCGCCAGCAGGACGGCATTCAGCCAGCCCGACAGCGACGAGGCGAGCGCGATGCCGACTTGCGCGAGCGGCGTGCCCAGCAAGAACACCGCGTTCAGCGCGACATTGACCACGATCGAGACGATCGCGGTATAGAGCGGCGTGCGCGTGTCCTCGCGCGCGAAGAAGCCCGGCGTCAGCGCCTTGACCAGCATGAAGGCGGGCAGGCCCACGCCATAGGCGACCAGTGCGCCCGCGGTGCGCAGCGTGTCGTCGGGGCCGAACTTGCCGTGCTCGAACAGCACGCGGATCATCGGCTCGGCCAGGATCCACAGCGCCGCGGTCGAGGGGATGCTGAACAGCAGCCCGAACTCCAGCGCGCGGTTCTGGTTGGCCATCGCGGCCTCCGTCTCGCCGGCGCGCAGTTGCCGCGCCAGCAGCGGCAGCAGCGCGGTGCCGACGGCGATGCCGATCACGCCGAGCGGCAGCTGCGCCACCCGGTCGGCATAGTAGAGCGCGGCAATGGAACCCGCCGGCAACAGCGAGGCCCAGACCACGTCGAGGAGCGTGCTGATCTGCTGCGCGCCGCCGCCGATCGCCACCGGCGTCGCGAGCCGCACCAGCTGGCGCACGCGCGGCGTGAGGCGCGGCCGCACCAGCCGCATCGCCACGCCGTCGCGCCAGCACGAATAGAGCAGCCACAGCCATTGCAGCAGGCCCGCCGATGCCACGCCGATCGCGGCGGCATAGCCCGCGTCGGGCAGCAGCGGCGTCAGGCCGAGCACGGCGCCGATCAGCGTGATGTTCAGCAGCACCGGCGTGAACGCCACCTCGGCGAAGCGGTCGATGCTGTTCAGCACGCCGCCATAGAGCGAGAGCAGCGAGATGAACACGAGGTAGGGGAAGGTGATGCGGCCGTAGGTGACGGCCAGGTCGAAGATCGTCTTGTCGCCGGTGAAGCCCGGCGCCATCACCCAGATCACCAGCGGCATGGCCGCGATCATCAGCGCCGTGAACGGCACCAGCACCATCAGCAGGCAGGCGTGCGCCTGGCGGGCGAAGACCAGCGCCGCGTCGCGGCCCTCGCCCTGGAGCTCGCCCGCGAACAGCGGCACGAAGGCCGCCGAGAAGGCGCCCTCGGCGAACAGGCGGCGGAACAGGTTGGGCAGCTTGAACGCGACGATGAAGGCATCGGCGATCGGGCCCGAGCCCAGCACCGCCGACAGCACGATGTCGCGCACGAACCCCACGATGCGCGAGAGCAGCGTGAAGAAGCCGACCGTGGCGATGGAGCGTCCGAGGCTCATGCGATCTCTTGTGTCGTCCTGAGCGCAGCGAAGGATCTCGCGCCCGACCCATCGACGGTGCGGCGACGGGCGTGAGGTCCTTCGCTGCGCTCAGGACGACAGGGGAGGAAGCGCCATAATACTGTCACGATCAGCGCCTATATTCTCTCTCGGTAGCGGGCCGGCGATGTAATGGTCGGAACAAACCGCTGCCACGGCCGGTCCTGACGAGGACCGGTTTTTTATTGGGCATTCGCCAGCTTCAGCAAGGTCTCGCGATCCTGCGTCACGAGCTGCTTGTAGTCGGCGACGATCTTCTCCAGTTCCTGCGGCGGCAGCACGGCGTCGAGATCGTCGAAGCCCTGCGGTGCGCGCTGCTCGACGATGTCGAGCATGATGTCGATGCCCTTGCGGCGGTTGCTCTCGACGATGCGCGCCATCGGCGGCAGGCGGCGCTTCTCGTAGCGCTGCAACGCCGCCTCGGGATCGCCGCCCATCAGCAGCTCCTGGGTCAGCGCATCGCCGTCGATGATCGCCTGCGAGGCGCCGTTCGAGCCGATCGGATACATCGGGTGCGCCGCGTCGCCCAGCAGGGTGATGCGGCCGTGGCTCCAGCGCGGCAGCGGATCGCGGTCGACCATCGGGAACTCGAGGATGGTGTGCGCCTTGCGGATCACGTCGGGCACGTCGAGCCAGTCGAACTTCCAGTTCTCGAAGCGCGGCAGGAAGTCGGCGAGCTTGCCCGGCCGGTTCCAGTCCTCGCGCGGCAGCATCGCCTGGTCGCCCATGTGCAGGTCGCAGATCCAGTTGATCAGCGCCTCGCCCTTCTCGGCGTGCCGGCGGCTCACCGGATAGCAGACGAATTTCTGCGTGTGATGGCCGGCCTGCACCATGGTGGCGCCGTCCAGGAACGGCTTCCCGACGGTGATGCCGCGCCACATCATGATGCCCTGCCACTTGGGCGGGCCCTCGTTCGGATAGAAGTGCGCGCGCACGGCGGAGTGGATGCCGTCGGCGCCGACCAGCAGATCGCCCTCGGCCGTCTCGACCGGGTTGCCGGCGCGGTCGACGAAGCGCGCGACCACCTTGCTGCCCTTCTGCTCGAAGCCCGCGATGCGGCGGCCGAACTTGATCCTGTCGGCGCCGACGATCTTCTTCGCCGTCTCGAACAGGATCATCTGCAATTCGCCGCGATGGATCGAGAATTGCGGCCACGGCAGGCCGGCATGGCGGCCGCGCGGATCGGCCCAGATCGTCTGGCCGTGGCGGTTGGCGAAGCGCAGCTCGCGGGTCTCGATGCCGGTGGCGGCCAGCGCCGGCTCCATGCCGAGCGCCGACAGGATGCGCACCGCGCCCGCCTGGATGTTGATGCCGACGCCGAGCGGCCTCAGCTCGCTCACCTGGTCGAAGACCTCGACGTCGAAGCCCGCGCGCGCGAGACACATCGCGGCGGTGAGACCGCCAATGCCTGCTCCGGCGATTAGAATCTTCATGGATCCCGACTCAGTCCCTTGAACATCAGCGCGGCCTGATAGGCGGCCCAGCGTTCGTCCTGCGTCGCGCCCAATTCGTGCAGATAGGCCCAGCTGTAGATGCCGCTGTCGTGCTTGTCGTCGAAGACGATGCGGATGGCGTAGTTGCCGACCGGCTCGACGGTGACGATCTTCACGTGGCGGCGGCCCGACACCAGCTTCTTGGTCGCCGCGCCGCCATGGCCCTGGACCTCGGCCGAGGGACTTTCGACGCGCAGGTACTCGGCGGGCAGGACGAACTTCCTGCCGTCGGAGAAATCGACCTCGATGCGCGCGCCTTCCTTGAAGACGCGCAGCTCGTCCGGCCACGGCGCGGTCGCGGATTCGTAGCTGCCCTCGTCGGGCGCCGCCTTGGGAAAGCCGTCGCTCACGGCGTGCCGCCCAGCTGCCGCGCCTCGCTCACCAGCATGATCGGAATGCCGTCGCGGATCGGGTAGGCGAGGCCGGCCTTGCGGCTGATCAGCTCGCCGGCGGCCGCGTCGTATTCGAGCGGCCCCTGCGTGGCGGGGCAGACCAGGATTTCGAGAAGCTTCGGGTCGACGCCGGAGCGGGGCGGGGCTTGATCGGACATGCCCCCATTATAGCACGCTAATTTGCGCGTTGCGGCGTATCCGGCGGCGGTTCGAAGGCGGCCATCTCGAGGAAGGCCACCAGCAGCTTGGCGCGGGCCGAGGTGTCCTCGGCCTCCAGCAGCGCCTGCTTCTCGACCGGCCCGAAAGGCAGCACCATCGACAGGGAATTGACGAGGTTGAGGTCGTCCGCCTTCTTCACCGCGTCCCAGTCGGTCGACAGGTTCTTGCCGCGGAAGAAGGCGGCGAGGCCGGCCATCAGCCGCTCGCGGTCGAGCGTCACCATCTCGTCGGCATAGTCGAGGTCGGTGCGATAGGGCGAGAAGGCCGCCGACACGCGGCGATAGCCGCCCTGTGCGAGGTCGAGCTCGCGGCCGATGCGGAAGCGCGCGACGCCGGACAGCGCCAGCAGCAGGCGGCCGTCCTCGGTCTCGTTGAAGCTGACGATGCGCCCCGCGCAGCCCACCTGATGGACCTTGGGCTTGCCGTCGTCGTCCGGCAGCCCGTCGCCGGCGAAGCCGCCGGGCTGGACCGGCTGGACCATGCCGATCATGCGATGGCCGGCCAGCGAGTCGAAGATCATCGAGAGATAGCGCGGCTCGAAGATGTTGAGCGGCAGCTTGCCGCCGGGCAGCAGCAGGACGCCCGACAGCGGGAAGATCGGCAGCGTGTCGGGCAGGCCTTCGAACGTGGGATCGA
>JAFEFH010000340.1 GCA_018240695.1 Pseudomonadota bacterium
AGGAGGACGTCTACGTCACCTTCACGCTGACCACCCCCGCCTGCCCGATCGGCCCCCAGGTCTCCGAGCAGATGCGTGAGTTCGTCGGCGACCTCCCCGGCGTCTCGGCGGTCCACCCGAAGATGGTCTTCGACCCTGCCTGGTCCCCGGAAATGATGTCCGAGGACGCCAAGTTCGCCCTCGGGTTCTGAGCGCCCCGATCTCCACTTGATCGAGCCGATCACCGACATTCCCGCCGGGACCATCGGGTTCCGGGTCACCGGTGAGATGACCGACGCCGACTACGCCGAGGTGCTGGCGCCGGCGCTCAGGGACGCCGCGAACGAGGGTCAGGTCAGGCTGCTGCTGGTGGGGGCGAAGGGATTCGATCTCGGCTCGCTGAAATCCCGCTTCGAAGCGGCCCGCAAGGATCCCGAGCTCGACCTCGGGCACAGCAAGGACTGGCGCCGCGTCGGCGTCGTCGCCGAGGCCAACTTCCTCATCCGCCGACTTTTCCCGAGCCTGGCGAAGGTGATCCCGGTCGAGGTGCGTCTGTTCGATCCCGGGGACGAGGCCGAGGCCCGTTCCTGGGTCGCCGGCTAGGCGCGCTTCGCCACCCGCGCGACGTTGCGCTCGATCAGGGCGGTGGGGAGGCGGTAGATCAGCGCTGCCGGGCCCCAGAGGGGACCGGCGCCCGTGGGTGTGATCGAGAGACGCGTGCCGGCCGGCGTCGGCTCGACCTCGTGGCGGACACGTAGGCCCCCGACCTGCCAGGTCCACGAGCGGCCCGGGACGACGTCGAGGATCTGGGCGTCGAGGCGCGCGCCGGCGAGGAGGATCACCTTCCCTCGCGCGCCTGCCTCGATCTCCGGCTCACCCAGCCCCTCGGCGCCACGAACGTAGGGCGACCACTCTCCCCAGCGGGCCGGTTCGGCGAGAAGCGACCAGACCGCGGCGGCGGGCGCCTCGGTCTCCACTACTTGTCTGACGCGGGAGGGAGGCGGTGGTCGAAGTCGGCGTCCTCGGGGACCTCTTCGGCGTCGACGTCGTAGTCGTAGGAGCGCTTGGGGCCGGAGCGGCTGCCGAAGCCGCCCATCGCCGCCCCGACCGGGACGCCGACCACGGCCACCCGCCCGACCGTGAAGCGGAAGAGGATCCGCCGCGCGACCGCCCTGGTCGGCGGGATCAAGAACAGGATGCCGAAGATGTCGGTGATGAACCCCGGGGCGATCAGCAGGGCGCCGCCGAGGATGACGAGGAAGCCGTCGGCCACCTCCTTGGCCGGAACCCGCCGCTCCGACAGCGCCTGATTGAAGCGTCGCCAAGCCGCCCGGCCCTGGTGTTTAACCAGCCAGGAGCCGACGATCGCGTCGAGCAGCAACAGGAGCAGCGTCGGCCCCACCCCGATCAGCCCACCCACCTGGATGATCACGTAGAGCTCGGCGATCGGGACGACGATGAACAACAGGACGAGCAGAAGGCCCATACGGAGAGGGTACCCGGGTGGGTCGCTCGGCTACGGAAGGGCGGCCGTGCGAGGAGCGGTGCCCTGGTGCCCTGGGCGTCTCATGGTGGTCCTGGCAGGCTGTGACCTCCATGAGACGCCCAGGACGGGAGG
>JAFEFH010000341.1 GCA_018240695.1 Pseudomonadota bacterium
CCCAGCAACTGGCTGAACTCGAAGAACAGGTTGCCGATCACCGACATGCCGATCGAGAACAGCAGCGCCTGCCGGAAAACGGGATCGGCCTGCACGTAGCGCACGACGTCGTGCGACAGGATCAGGCGCGCCAGCAGCAGGCCGACCACGATCACGGCGAAGTAGAGCAGCACCCGGAAGACGAAGTAGACCGCCAGCGGCGCACGCTGCATCCGCCGCATCACCCCGAGCCGTTGCCCGCGCAGCTGGAGCAGCAGGATCGGCGTGGCGATCATCAGGCAGGTGATGGCGCCGTGGACCCCCGACCGCAGCATCGGCTCGCCCGAGGGCGCGACCTTGATGCGGAACCAGACGCTCACGATCTCGCTGACGACCATCACCCACAGGAAGGTGCGCCATTCGCGACGGCTGCGGCGGGAGAGCTTCATCAGGCCTTGTGGCGCTGGAGCGCGCGCTGGAAGGTCGCGTGATCGACGTTGCCGCCGGAGCAGACCACGGCGACGGCGCGGCCCTTGACCGGCAGCTTGCCGGTCAGCGCCGCGGCGAGCGCCACCGCGCCGCCCGGTTCGACCACGATCTTGAATTCGCGGAAGGCGACTTCCATGGCGTCGAGCACCTCGTCGTCGGTGACGACGAGGCCGGGACCCAGCACCTTTTGCGCGAGCGGGAAGGTGACGTCGCCGGGCTCGGGCGCCAGCAACGCGTCGCAGATCGAGCCGGAGAGCTTGGCGTTCTTCTCCTTGTTGCCGCTCGCCAGCGAGCGTGCGAGATCGTCGAAGCCCGCCGGTTCACCGGCATGCGCGGTGGCGTTGGGCATGATGCCCTTGACGCCGAGCGCCACGCCGGTCGACAGGCCGCCGCCGGAGCAGGGTGCCGCGACCGCGTCGAGCGTGACGCCCAGCGCCTTCGCCTGCTCGGCCAGTTCGAGGCCGGCCGTGCCCTGACCGGTCAGGATCCACGGATGATCGTAGGGCGGCACGATGGTGGCGCCGGTCCTCTGCGCGATGGCCGTCCCGATCTCCTCGCGGCTCTCCTTCACGCGGTCGTAGAGCACGACCTCGGCGCCCGAGGCGCGCGTGTTGGCGACCTTCAGCGCGGGCGCATCGGCCGGCATGACGATGGTGGTCTTCACGCCCAGCAGGCGGCCGGCTTCGGCGAGGCCCTGCGCGTGGTTGCCCGACGACCAGCCCACGGCGCCCTTCTTGCGGTCGGCTTCGCTCATCGAGGCGAGGAAATTGTAGGCGCCGCGGATCTTGAACGAGCCGGTGCGTTGCAGGCACTCGGCCTTGATGAACAGGCGGCCGCCGAGCTTGGCGTTGACGCGCGCGTTCTCGAGCAGCGGCGTGCGGATGACGATCCCTTCGAGGCGGCGGGCCGCGGCCTGGACATCGGCGAACGTGGGAAGCGTACTCATTGGGCAACACCAAGCTGATCGGGGAGGGCGGAGAGGTCCTTGAGATGACCGACGACCTTGCCAGGGAGGTTGTCCTCCGGCAGGCCGCCGCGGTTCACCCATAGCGTCTTGAAGCCGTAATAGGCCGCGCCGTGCGCGTCCCAGCAGTTCGACGACAGGAAGCAGACCTTGTCGCGC
>JAFEFH010000342.1 GCA_018240695.1 Pseudomonadota bacterium
GACGACTTCGGTGAGGGCACCCTGCACCGACGGGTAGATCGCCACGATGAACGCCGACATCAGGCCCAGCGGCAGGCCCCAGGCGAGCGGCGAGCGGCGGCGCTCGCGCAGGTGGAAGGCGACCAGCGAGGCAAGCGGCGACCTCATCGTCCCTCCCCCGCGCCCTTGTAGAAGCCGAGGAAGACCTCCTCGAGCGTCGGCCGGGAGATCTCCAGGTCGGTCACGTGGTGGGCGGCCAGGCTCTTCACCACGGGGTCGAGGTCGCCGGCGAAGCGGAAGCTCACCGCCCCGTCTTCCCGGGCGACGTCGCTGACCCCGTCGAGGCGTTCCAGCTCGGCCAGGCCGGCGGGGTCGGCGAAGCGCACCGTGACCTTGCGGCGGGCGCGGCCGAGCAGGTCGGGGACGCGCTCGACCGCGACCAGCCTCGCGTCGCGGACGATCCCGACGCGGTCGCAGATCCGCTCGACCTCGTCGAGCTCGTGCGAGGAGAGGAAGACGGTGGCGCCGCGCTCCCGTTCCTCGGCGACCAGGGCGAGGAATTCCTCCTGCATCATCGGATCGAGGCCGCCGGTCGGCTCGTCGAGGATCAGCAGGTCGGGACGGTGGAAGGCGGCGAGGATCAGGCCGATCTTCTGGCGGTTACCCCGCGAGAGCTCGCCCAACGGGCGGTCGAGGTCGGCGCGGAAACGGCGCGCGAGCTCCTCCGCCCGCTCCGTCCCGGCGCCGCGCAGACGGGCGAGCAGCCCCAACGCCGCGCGGCCGCTGGTCTCGCGGCCGAAGCCGAAATCGCCCGGCAGGTTGCCGACCCGCCGCCGGATCGCGACGCTGTCGCGCCGGCTGTCGAGGCCGAGAAGCCGCGCCGATCCCGAGGTCGGATGGACGAGGTCGAGCAGCGCCCGGATCGTCGTCGTCTTGCCCGCCCCGTTGGGCCCGAGGAAGCCGAAGACCTCGCCGGCCGGGACCTCCATCGTCAACTCGGCGATTCCGTGCCCGCCCGGATAGAGCTTGCTCAGCCGCTCGGTCTCGATCGCCGCCCCTGCCATGCGACCAGGCTAGGCGAGCCGCACTCCTCACCCATCGTGGGAAAACCGCAGGATCGGCGGCGGCTCCGCCCGGGCCTCGCCCGTCCTCCGTCCTCATACCATCGCGGCGATGAGATCGCGCGACCTGCCGAAGGGGATCGAACTGGCGCGGGCCGGGGCCGTCACCTTCGGCGGGCAGCTGGCCGTCGTCGGCGCGTTGGCGGCGGCCTCGGGGTGCTGCGCGGCCCGACTCGCGCGGGGGCGCAGGCCAGGACGGGTGGCGACCGCGGGCCTGATCGCCGCCGTCGTCTACATAAGGGTGGTCGAGCCGTGGATGCGCGACTGGGGGACCTATCCGGCGGGCCGCGACGAGCCGCTCCCCGGGGACGAGCTCGTGCCGGACCCGGGAATGGTCGTCGAGCACGCGGTGACGATCGAGGCGCCGGTCGAGCGCGTCTGGCCCTGGCTCGCCCAGATCGGCCAGGACCGCGGCGGCTTCTACAGCTACGAGTGGCTGGAGAACCTCG
>JAFEFH010000343.1 GCA_018240695.1 Pseudomonadota bacterium
CGCGGCGATGAGCAAGGCGGCGCTGGCCGACCAGTCGAAGCCCGACGATCGCATCCGCTGGGTGCAGAACGACCCGCGGCCGAAGTTCCAGGTGCTGGGCCACGATGTCGGGCTGATCATCGGCGGCGGCCGCAAGACCGACGGCCGCGATCTCTATTGGCGCATCGCGCAGTTCCTGATGCCCAACCACGCCTACACGCCGGCCGCCTTCCCCGGCGAGATCTACTACGGCCAGTGCTGGGTCCCGGTCGACGACGAATCGTGCTGGATCTACACCTACTGCTGGCAGCCCGAGCGGCCGCTCAGCAACGCCGAGCGCACCAAGTTCGACGGCGGCTTCAACGTCCACTCCGAGGTCGACGCCGACTACATGCCGCTGCGCAACAAGCGCAACGACTACCTGATGGATCGCGGCGCGCAGAAGAACGCGAGCTTCACCGGCATCACCGGCGTGAGCGAACAGGACGCCGCCATCCAGGACAGCCAAGGGCCGATCCAGGATCGCACGAAGGAGCATCTCAGCCCGACCGACATCGGCGTCGTGGAGTTCCGCAAACTGATGGTCGGCGCCGCGCGCGCCCTCGCCCAAGGCACGGAGCCGAAGGCGCCGCATCTCGCCCATCGCTACGCCGTGCGCTCGGGCGGATGGGTCGCCGCGCCGGAGATGGACCTCGCCGCGGTGATGACCGAGCGCTTCGGCAACCGTCACGGCTATGTCGGCGACAAATACGGGTTGGAGGACTGATGCTCACGCGCGCCGACAACGAGTTCCTGACGCAAAGCGGGCCCGGCACGCCGATGGGCGCGCTGCTGCGCCGCTTCTGGATGCCGGCGCTGCTGTCGGAGGAATTGCCTGAGCGCGACGGCCCGCCGAAGAAGATCAAGGTGCTGGGCGAGGACCTGCTGGCCTTCCGCGACACCAACGGCCGGGTCGGAATCGTCGAGCCGCACTGCCCGCATCGCGGCGCCAACCTCTATCACGGGCGCAACGAGGAGTGCGGCCTGCGCTGCGCTTTCCACGGCTGGAAGTTCGACGTCGACGGCAACTGCGTCGACCTGCCGACCTCGCCGCCCGAGTCCACTTACAAGGACACGATCAAGCTGCGCGCCTATCCGACGCGCGAATGGGGCGACGTGATCTGGGTCTATATGGGCCCCAAGGAGAAGATGCCGGAGCTGCCGCAGCTCGAGATGGGGCTGGTGCCGGCGGCGCACCGCTACGTCAGCAAGAAGTGGCAGGACTGCAACTGGGTGCAGAGTCTCGAAGGCGGCATCGACACCGCGCACTTCTCGTTCCTGCACAAGGTGCTGGCGACCGGCGCCGACGAGCTGCGCGCGGCGATGAGCAAGGCGGCGCTGGCCGACCAGTCGAAGCCCGACGATCGCATCCGCTGGGTGCAGAACGACCCGCGGCCGAAGTTCCAGGTGCTGGG
>JAFEFH010000344.1 GCA_018240695.1 Pseudomonadota bacterium
AGGCGGCTGAGGCAAAAGGCGGTGGTGCAGTCGAAGCCGGTGGCGATCGCCTGGTCGGGCAGCGCCTGGGCCAGCGCCTTCATCACCGCGTTGAACACGCGATAGGCCGGGATCATGCGCGCCCGCACCGGCGCCGGCGGCCGCGGATTGAGCAGCGAGCCGTACGGCACCTTGATGCGCACCGGCCGCGCCATGCCCTCGTTGTAGGGGATGTCGGGCGAGGTCAGCACCGACTTCACGCAGGAGAGCGCCGCCGACAGCGTGCTGGAATAGGGGCAGTTGAGGTTGCGCTTCACCTGCGCGCAGGTGCCCTCGAAGTCGATCTCGACCGAGTCGTCGGCGATCGTCACCCTGGCCTTGATGACCAGCGGATCGTCGCTCAGTCCATCGTCGTCGATCGCGTCCTCGCCGTAGAACGTGCCCTTCGGTGCCTTGGCGATGGCCGCGCGCACGCGGCGCTCGGAATAGTCCTGCATCTCGCGCATCGCGGCTTCGACCTTGGCGGCACCATAGCGTTCGCAGAGCTGCTTCACGCGCAGCACGCCGATCGCGTTGGCCGCAAACTGCGCGTTGAAGTCGCCGATGGTGAGATCGGGCACGCGGACGTTGGCCGTCACCAGCCGCTCGAACGAGCCGCCGTTCCAGTCATGCGCGAAGGAATACTTGCTGGGCGGGAAGCGCAGCCCCTCCTGGTAGACGTCCGAGGCGTGGATGTTGAGGCCGGGCGCGCCGCCGCCGAGGTCGAGATGGTGGGCGACGCTCGCCCCGAAGCCCACGACGCGGCCCGCCACGAAGATCGGCGTGAAGATGAACACGTCGGGGATGTGCTGGCCGCCCTCGAACGGGTCGTTGTTGATCAGGAAGTCGCCTTCCTGGAGCGTGTCGACCGGATGGCGCCGGAGGCAGGCGCGCAGGGTCTCGCCGATCGGACCGAGCTGCATGGGAATGAGCTCGGCCTGCGCCACCGTGTTGCCGTCGCGATCCATCAGCCCCGCCGAGCCGTCGCGCGCCTCGCGCAGGATGGTCGAGTAGGCCGAGCGGATCAGCTTCACGCCCATCTCGCGGGCGCTGGCGATCAGCGCCTGGCTGATCACGGCATAGTCGATCGGGTTCAACGCGGTCATGCGCTTCTCCGCAGGATGAGGTTGTCCTCGGGATCGAGTTCGGCGGTCCAGCCCGGCGCCACCCAGGTCGTGGCCGTGTGGCCCTCGACGACGGCGGGACCGGCGATCTTCTGGCCGGCGGTCAGCGCCTCGGCGGTGTGGCGCGGGCAGTCGAGCCAGGCCGCGCCGTGGAAGATCTTGGCCTGGTCGGGCGCGCGCGCCGCCAGCTTCTCGCGGTCGAGCCTGGGCGCGGTGCCGATGGGCAGGGTCGCGCCGACGCGCAGGGTCACGATCTCGACCGGCCGGTCGAG
>JAFEFH010000345.1 GCA_018240695.1 Pseudomonadota bacterium
CCCGTTTTATTCTTCTGATTTTAAAACGGAAGAAACGGTCACTTCCCGCTGGCGCCGCCGGCCCCGCGCTGGAGCCGGTCGAGCTGCGCCGGGATGGCCGCCGCGTCGGTCACCGGCAGCGAGCAGAAGTTGCGCGTGCAGGCGAACGCGGCCGGGCCGTCGGGATAGTCGGGGTAGTCGACGTCGGGGTTGGTGAGGGCGCCCTCGCGCTTGTCCCACCACTCGGCGCGCTTGAAGGCCAGCGGGTATCTCAGCGCGCCGGCATAGAGCGCGGCGCTGCGCCGAGGAGAAGCGCCGCGAGGACGCCGAAAACCGCATCACGGACTTCACCTCTCGCCGCGGGGCCGGACTGGTTTACAGCCGGGCCGGTTCGGTGGTCCAATCACGCCAAGACACGTGCGTACACGGGATCGGGAGGAACCATGACCGTCACCGTCCAGCCCATTACACCCGACTTCGCCGCCGAAGTGGGCGACGTCGATCTCGGCAAGCCGCTCGGCGCCGAGGACCTCGCCGCGATCCGCGCCGCCTTCGCGAAATACGCGGTGCTGGTCTTTCCGGACCAGAGCTTCACCGACGAAAGCCATCTCGACTTCGCGCGCAACTTCGGGCCGCTCGAGACCAGCGTGTTCGCGCTGCGCAAGGACCACAAGCTGCGCCTCAACCCGCATCTCGCCGACGTCGGCAACCTCGATGCCGAGGACGCGATCCTCCAGGCCGCCAACAGAGTGCGGCTCTACAATCTCGGCAATCGCCTGTGGCACACGGATTCCTCGTTCAAGCGCCTGCCGGCCTATTGCTCGCTGCTGCACGCGCGCTCGATCCCGCCGATCGGCGGCCAGACCGAGTTCGCCGACATGCGCGCGGCCTACGATGCGCTGCCCGAGGCGACGCAGCGGAAGATCGCGGGTCTCGTCGCCTATCACTCGCTGATGACCTCGCGCTCGAAGCTGGGCTTCAGCGACTTCAACGACGACGAACGCAAGGCGTTCGAGCCGGTGCCGCAGGTGCTGGTGCGCCGCCTCCAGGACTCGGGGCGCATGAGCCTCTATGTCGCGAGCCACGCCGGCGCGATCGGCGGCATGCCCGACGGCGAGGCCAAGGCGCTCCTGCAGCAGCTGATCGACCACGCCACGCAGCGCCAGTTCGTCCATAGCCATCGCTGGCGCGAGAAGGACCTCGTGATGTGGGACGATCGCTGCACCATGCATCGCGGCATGCCGTTCGACGACCAGCGCTACAAGCGCGACATGCGCCGCGCGACGGTGTCGGACGTGGCGCCGACCTGCGAGCAGATGGGCCTCGCGGTGGCGGCCGAGTAGAGATTCATCGTCACTGGGACTCGGGCCTCCAGGCCCGCTCTTGATCAAGAGCG
>JAFEFH010000346.1 GCA_018240695.1 Pseudomonadota bacterium
TACTGGCATCAGCCGACGTTCAGCTCGACCTCGGATCCGTCGACGGCCGACAGCGAAGAGGGCGAAGTGACGGATGCCTGGTGGAAGCTCCTCTATGCCCATCACGCGTCGCTGATCCTGAACGGCCACGACCACGTGTACTCGCGCTTCGCGCCGATGAACCCGGCCGGGGAAGCCGACCCGCGCCACGGGATCCGCGAGTTCATCGTGGGCACCGGCGGCGAGGGGCTCGACGAAGTGCTCCCGAGCACGCCCAACCTCGAAGCCTGGGCCGACCAGTACTACGGGGCGATGAAGCTCACCCTGCTGCCCGACGGCTACTCCTGGGACTACCAGTCGGCGATGGAGGGCCCGGAAGCGCCGGCCGGCACCCCGACGAGCTACAGCGACACCGGCACCGCCCGCTGCAACGGCGGTTGGGGTTACCACGGCGGCGGTCCCGTATACCGCTGAGTCGCGGTCCCGGTCGAACGGGATCCGTCGAAGCGCACCCGGACGCCGCCTGCGTCCGGGTGCGCCGTGGTCGGGCCCTCAGGCCCGGTACTCCGGATTGACGAAGTCGAAGCGGCAGCCGGCGTCCCAGGCGATCCGCTGGTTGCCGTGGGCGGGGATGCCACCGGCGTCCTTCAGCATCCGGGCCAAGTGCATCATGTTCCAGGCGGCGAAGGTGGTGTTGCGGTTGGTGAAGTCGTTCTCCGGCCCGCCCGAGCCGGGATCGAGATAGGACGGCCCGGGGCCCGCCTCGCCGATCCAGCCGGCGTCGGCCTGCGGCGGGATCGTGTAGCCGAGGTGCTGCAGCGAGTAGAGGACGTTCATCGCGCAGTGCTTGACGCCGTCCTCGTTGCCGGTGACGAGGCAGCCGCCGACGCGACCGTAGTAGGCGTACTGGCCCGCCTCGTTCAGGAGGTGCGAGTTGCCGTAGAGGCGCTCGACTATCCGGGTCGCCACCGAGGACTTCTCGCCGAGCCAGATCGACATGCCGAGGACGAGGATGTCGGCGGCCTGGACCTGCTCGTAGATCTCCGGCCACTCGTCGCGCTCCCACCCGTGGCCGGTCATGTCGGGCCAGACCCCCGTGGCGATCTCGTGGTCGATCGCGCGGATGCAGTCGACCGCGACCCCGTTGCGGCGCATGATCTCCATCGAGACGTCCATCAACCCCTGGGTGTTCGAGACCTCGGGGCTCCGCTTCAGCGTGCAGTTGACGAAGAACGCCTTCAGGTCTGAGTAGTCGGTCTCGCTGCGCTCGCACAGCTCGGACTGCATCTCGGTCAGCTCGGTCATCCCATCTCCTCGGTTCGCCTCTCGGAGACACGACACTCTCATCCGGTCCTT
>JAFEFH010000347.1 GCA_018240695.1 Pseudomonadota bacterium
ATCCCGGGGTGGCCGACCTGTTCAAGAACATGTTCGCCGTGCTGTTCGATCCGTCCCCGGCCATCCTGCCGCAGAACGGCCGCAGCCTGATCCAGTAGCGCCTAAGCGCTCCACAGGCATCCTCTGCTAACCAGACGGCATGACCGTCTGGTACGCGCTCGTCGACTCCGTCCTCTCCCGCATCGATGCCGAAGCCGCGCATGGGCTCGCGATCCGCGCGCTGAAGAGCGGGATCGTCCCGCGCGACCGGCGCGCCGATCCCGAGGTGCTGGGCGTCGAGGTCTGGGGCCGCCGCCTGCCCAACCCGGTCGGCCTCGCCGCCGGCTTCGACAAGAATGCCGAAGTGCCGGACGCGATGCTCGATACCGGCTTCGGCCTGGTCGAGATCGGCAGCGTCACGCCGCGGCCGCAACCCGGCAATCCGCGTCCTCGCCTGTTCCGCCTGCCCGAGGACCGCGGCGTCATCAACCGCATGGGCTTCAACGGCGAAGGCCTCGGGGCGGCGCGCACCCGCCTCGCCGCCCGCACGCGGCGCGGCTTCGTCGGCGTGAACGTGGGCGCGAACAAGGACAGCGAGGACCGCACGGCAGACTACGTCACCGGCGCCTCGGCGCTGGCGGCCTATGCCGACTATCTCGTCTGCAACGTCTCCTCGCCCAACACGCCCGGCCTGCGCAGCCTGCAGGGCCGCGAGCAGCTGCGCGACCTCCTGAAACGCGTGCAGGACGCGATTGCGGCCAAGCCGGTGCCGCTGCTGGTCAAAATCGCACCGGACGCGACCGACGACGATCTCGACGACATCGTCACCGTCTGCCGCGATCTTCGTATGGACGGCATCATCGTCGGCAACACCACCGTGTCGCGGCCCCCGTCGCTGCGGTCGAGCCGCAAGGACGAGACCGGCGGTCTCTCGGGCGCGCCGCTGATGCCGCTCTCGACCGAGGTGCTGCGCAAGACCGCGCGCCGCGTCGAGCGGCAGTTCCCGCTGGTCGGCGTCGGCGGCATCGCCTCGGGCGCGGACGCCTATGCCAAGATCCGGGCCGGCGCCACGCTGGTGCAGCTCTATTCGGCGATGGTCTACGACGGCCCGCCGCTCGTCCGGCGCATCAAGGATGAACTCGCGGCCCTGCTGCGGCGCGACGGCTTTGCGTCCGTCGGCGACGCCGTCGGCGCCGACCTGCGCTAAGGCGCAAAGCCGCCGCACCGCGAAAAATTGCCCGGCAGACGCGCCGCCGATCCCGTCCTAGACTGACCGTCAAAGGGGGAAATCGTGCCGCTCTGGATACCGATCACCATCGC
>JAFEFH010000348.1 GCA_018240695.1 Pseudomonadota bacterium
CGCCAAGGAGCTGAACGGCGCCACGATCTGCGTCGCACCGGGCACCACCACCGAGCTCAACCTCGCCGACTATTTCCGCGCCAACAAGATGACCTTCAAACCCGTGGTCATCGAGAAGATCGACGAAGTGCGCGCCGCCTTCTTCTCGGGCCGCTGCGACGTCTACACGACCGACGCCTCGAGCCTCGCCGCCACGCGTGCGGCCAACGTGCCGCCGCCGCGCACCTTCGACGATTTCGTCATCCTGCCCGAAATCATCTCCAAGGAGCCGCTGGGTCCGGTGGTGCGCCATGGCGACAACCAGTTCGCAGACATCGTGCGCTGGGCGCTCTACGCCATGATCGAGGCCGAGGAGAACGGCATCACGTCGAAGAACGTCGACGAGATGCTGAAGAGCGACAACCCCTCGATCAAGCGCATCCTCGGCGTCACGCCGGGCATGGGCAAGGCGCTCGGGGTCGATGAAAAGTGGGTCTACAACATCGTCAAGCAGGTCGGGAACTATGGCGAAAGCTTCGACCGCAATGTCGGTCCCGGCTCGCCCCTCAAGATCGACCGCGGCCTGAACAAGCTGTGGACCCAGGGCGGCCTGCAATACGCCCCGCCGATCCGGTAGCCGTCCCAAGGCCCTTTCGGGCCGTCTTGCCTCAAAATGCCGCCGCCCCCAGGGGCGGCGGCGTGCATTTGGCCTGTTGCTTGCAAGCGCGGGCAAGGTGACACTCCGGATCGAGGCAATAAGGGAGGCAATAAAATGAGCAAATACGTATGGGCGGGGGCCCTTGGTCTGGTCGCGGCGCTGGCTTCGGGCCAGGCGATGGCCGGCAAGGATCTCGACGCCATCAAGGCGCGCGGCGCCCTGATCTGCGGCGTCGGTACCGGCACCGCGGGCTTCATGCGCGCCGACGACAAGGGCAAGTGGACCGGCCTCGACGTCGATGTCTGCCGCGCCGTCGCCGCCGCGATCTTCGGCGACGCCGAGAAGGTGAAATACGTGCCGCTCAGCTCGCAGCAGCGCTTCACCGCGTTGCAGTCGGGCGAGGTCGACATGCTGTCGAACAACACCACCATCACGCTCCAGCGCGACACCGCGCTCGGCCTCGATTTCGGCGCCGTCACCTACTATGACGGCCAGGGCTTCCTGGTGAACAAGAAGCTCGGCGTGAAGAGCGCCAAGGAGCTGAACGGCGCCACGATCTGCGTCGCACCGGGCACCACCACCGAGCTCAACCTCGCCGACTATTTCCG
>JAFEFH010000349.1 GCA_018240695.1 Pseudomonadota bacterium
CTGCTGTGGGACCGCTTCGCCGTGGTCGCGCGCTCGACCACCATGCAGGTGCGCAACCTCGACTTCGTGTCGGCGGCCTGGTGCGCGGGCTGCTCGCGCTTCCGTATCCTCACGCGCGAAGTGCTGCCCAATATCGCGAGCCACCTCGTCGTCGTGGCGACGCTCGAGATCGCGCTCGCCATCCTGCTCGAGGCGGCGCTGTCCTTCCTCGGGCTCGGCGTGCCGCCGCCGCTGCCGTCGTGGGGCCTGATGATCGCCGAGGCCAAGGACTACATGTTCTTCAGCCCCTGGGTGATCATGATCCCGGGCGCGGCGTTGTTCGTGCTGGTGCTGGGCATCAACCTGCTGGGCGACGGATTGCGCGACCAGTTCGGCGCGAAGTCGCCATGAGCGCGCTGCTCGAGATCGAAGGCCTCGAAGTCGAATTCGGCCGCCAATCGCCGACGGCAGCCGTTCGCGGTGCCTCCTTCTCCGTCGCCGCGGGAGAGACCCACTGCCTGGTGGGCGAATCGGGTTGCGGCAAGTCGGTGACGGCGCTGTCGGTGATGAACCTGCTGGCGCGCGGCGCGCGTCGGCGTGCGTCGAAGCTCGCTTTCAAAGGCCAGGATCTGCTGGGGCTGTCGGATTCCGCCATGTCGCGCCTGCGCGGCAATGAGATGGCGATGATCTTCCAGGAGCCGATGACCAGCCTCAATCCGGCCTACACGGTCGGCTCGCAGATGACCGAAGTGCTGCGGCGGCACAAGCATGTCAGCCAGAGGATCGCGACCGATCGCGCCGCCGATCTGCTGGCCCGCGTCGGCATCACGGCGCCCAGCCTGCGGCTCGGCCAGTTCCCGCACCAGCTTTCGGGCGGCCTGCGCCAGCGCGTGATGATCGCGATGGCGCTGATGTGCGAGCCGCAGCTGCTGATCGCCGACGAGCCGACCACCGCGCTCGACGTCACCGTCCAGGCACAGATCCTGCGCCTGCTCGCCGGCCTGCAACGCGACCTGGGTCTCGGCCTGCTCTTGATCACGCACGATCTCGGCATCGTGGCGCGCATCGCCACCCGCGTCTCGGTGATGTATGCGGGCGAAGTCGTCGAGAGTTCGGCGACGGCCGAGCTGTTCGCCAATCCCAAGCATCCCTACACGCAGGGACTCCTGCGCTGCGTGCCGGTGCCGGGCAAGATCCAGCGCGACCAGCCCCTGGGCTCGATCCC
>JAFEFH010000034.1 GCA_018240695.1 Pseudomonadota bacterium
GTCGTGATGTCCATCGGTCGTCGTTCCTGTCGGCGTGCGGTCGATCCGCAGCATCCGCAGGATCGAGGCGGCAATCAAGACGCCAGCGCGCCGGCTCAATAGTACCGGTAGGCGTAGTGATGGTAGGGGCGGCCGTAGCCCGGCTCGACATAGGCGGCGCAGCCGACCAGCGAGAGCAGCAGGCAGGCGGCGACGATCACTTTCACGACGCGCATTGTTGCCTCCAACGGTTCGCTCCGGATTGGGAGCTCGATGGGGATACGGCGGAGATCGTGGCAGCTTGGAGGCCGGTACCTCACAGCCATGTAACGTGGCCTGGGCGCAACTTGCACGGGGCGTGGGTCGTTTTTTCAGTGAAGGAGAACAACCATGTCCATCTACATGTCCCGTTCCCACAAGCTTCTGGCTGGCGTTGGCGCGGTCGCGCTCGTTGTCGGCGGCATGGCCAGCATTCGTGCCGAGGCCGCCAACCCGTCGGTTCCGCAGCAGCAGGCATCGCTTCCGCCGCTGCCGCCCGCAGCCAACGCCCCGGGTTTGCCGCTGGGTCATGACGACGTGCGCGAGACGCAGAACCAGCTGATCGCGCTCGGCTTCAATCCCGGTCCCGCCGACGGCGAGATCGGTGCCGCCACCAATGCGGCGGCCCAGCAGTACGATCAGAGCCGCGGCGGCTCCGGCCAGGTCGCGGTCGACAGCGCGTTGCTCGCGCGCCTGAAGGCCGACAAGGGGCCGCGCCTGACCTATGAGCAGGTCGCGGAGAGGTCGCGTCAGCAGGCGCAGCCCGCCGTGCAGGCATCGGCGCCGGCGTCCGGCGCGAACCAGATCGGCAGCATCGTGCAGACGATCGCGCCGCTGATCGGCGCGGCGATTGCCAACAGCAATAACAACAACTACGGCCCGGGCTATTACGGCAACGGCTACTACGGCCAGGGTCCGACCTATTACGGTCCGCCGCCGGCCTACTATCGCGGCTACGGGTACGGCCCGTTCTAGCTCTGCCGCAAACGACGAAGGCCCGCGTCACGGCGTGGCGCGGGCCTTTGCATTCGCAAGATCGGAAGCCGGAACTCAGCCCAGCTTGCCCATCGCCACGGCCGTGTCGGCCATGCGGTTGGAGAAGCCCCACTCGTTGTCGTACCAGCTCATGACGCGCACCAGCGTGCCGTCCATCACCTTGGTCTGGTCCATGTGGAAGGTCGACGAGTGGCTGTCGTGGTTGAAGTCGATCGAGACGTTCGGCGCGTCGGTCCAGCCGAGGATGCCCTTCAGCTGGTTGGCGGCGGCGAGCTTCACGGCCTTGTTGATCTCGTCCTTGTCCGTCTTGCGCTTGGCGACGAACTTGAAGTCGATGACCGAGACGTTCGGGGTCGGCACGCGGATCGACACGCCGTCGAGCTTGCCGTTGAGTTCCGGCAGCACGAGGCCGACGGCCTTGGCGGCGCCGGTCGAGGTCGGGATCATCGACAGCGCGGCGGCGCGGCCGCGGTAGAGATCCTTATGCATGGTGTCGAGCGTCGGCTGGTCGCCGGTGTAGGCGTGGATCGTGGTCATGAAGCCCTTGTCGATGCCGACCGAGTCGTTCAGCACCTTGGCGACCGGCGCCAGGCAGTTGGTCGTGCACGACGCGTTCGAGACGACTACGTGATCCTTGGTGAGCTTGTCGTGGTTCACGCCGTAGACGACCGTCAGGTCGGCATTGTCGGCGGGCGCCGAGACCAGCACGCGCTTGGCGCCGGCGGCGAGATGGGCCGAGGCCTTCTCCTTCGAGGTGAAGATGCCGGTGCACTCCATCGCCACGTCGATGCCCATCGCCTTGTGCGGCAGCTTGGACGGATCGCGCTCGGCGGTGACCTTGATCGGGCCGCGGCCCACGTCGATCGTGTCGCCCGAGACCTTCACCTCGTGCGGGAAGCGGCCGTGCACGCTGTCGAAGCGCAGCAGGTGCGCGTTGGTCTCAACCGGGCCGAGGTCGTTGATGGCGACGACTTCGATGTCCTTGCGGCCCGACTCGATGATGGCGCGCAGGATATTGCGGCCGATGCGGCCGAAGCCGTTGATTGCAACACGAACAGCCATTGTCTCTTTCCCCTCGGTTAGCGCGTCAGGCCGCGCGCCGCTTCCGCGATCGCCTCGGCCGTGATTCCGAAATGCTTGTAGACGTCGTCGATCTTGCCGGACGCGCCGAAGCTGTGCATGCCCACGAACGTGCCCCTGGTGCCGAGCCAGCGCTCCCAGCCGAAGCCGGACGCCGCCTCGCACGCCACGCGGGCCGTGCCCTCGGGACCCATGACCTCGGCGCGATAGCGCTCGTCCTGGGCCTCGAACAGTTCCCACGACGGCATGGACACCACGGCGGCCTGCACGCCGTCCTTGGCCAGCATGTCGCGCGCCTCGAGAGCGAGTTGCACTTCCGAGCCCGACGCGATCAGGCGGACCTTGGCCGACGCGTCGCCGGCCAGCAGGTACGCGCCCTTGCGGCAGAGATTGTCGTCACCGGCGCCGCGCACCGTCGGCAGGTTCTGGCGGCTGAGCGCCAGAACCGTCGGCTTGCCCTTGGCCTCGATCGCGATCTGCCAGCACTCGGCGGTCTCGATCGCATCGGCGGGGCGCATCACGGTGATATTGGGGATCGCGCGCAGGGCGGGAAGATGCTCGACCGGCTGGTGGGTCGGGCCGTCCTCGCCGAGGCCGATCGAGTCGTGCGTCATGACGTAGATCACGCGCACGCCCATCAGGCAGGCCAGCCGAATCGACGGGCGGCAATAGTCGGTGAAGACCATGAAGGTGCCGCCGTACGGGATCACGCCGCCATGCAGGGCGAGGCCGTTCATCGCCGCGCACATCGCATGCTCGCGGATGCCGTAATAGACGTAGCGGCCGCTCGGGTCGCTGAGGCTCTGGCCCTCCAGCGTCTTGGTCTTGGTGTTGTTCGAGCCGGTGAGGTCGGCCGAGCCGCCGACCGTGTCGGGCAGCACCGGGTTGATGACCTCGAGCACTTCCTGGCTCGATTTGCGGGTCGCCCACTTGGGCTTGTCGGCGGCCATCTTGGTCTTGAAGGCCTTGATCACCTCGTCGACCGAGCCCGGGATGTCACCCGCGATGCGGCGGTCGAATTCGGCGCGGTCGGCCTCGGGCATCGCGGCATGCCGCTTGGTCCACTTGCGGCGCTGCGACTTGCCCTTGGCGCCGGCCTTGCGCCAGGCGGTGAAGATCGGCTCGGGGATCTCGAACGGCGGGTAGGGCCATTCGAGGTTGGTGCGGGCGCCCGCGATCTCGTCCTTGCCGAGCGCCGCGCCGTGGGCGGCGGCGGTGCCGGCCTTCTTCGGCGCACCGAAGCCGATGATCGTCTTGCAGGCGATCAGCGACGGCTTGTCGATCACCTTCTGCGCCTTGCGGACGGCGCGGGTGATCGCTTCCTGGTCGAAGCCGTCGACATGCTGGACGTGCCAGCCGGCGGCGAGGAAGCGCTTCTTGTGGTCGTCGGAGGTCGAGAGCGAGGTCGAACCGTCGATCGAGATGTTGTTGTCGTCGAAGAACACGATCAGGCGGCCGAGGCCGAGATGGCCCGCGAGCGTGATGGCTTCCTGGCCGACGCCTTCCATCAAGCAGCCGTCGCCGGCGAAGACGTAGGTGTAGTGATCGACCACGTCCGTGCCGAAGCGCGTCTGCATCAGGCGCTCGGCGAGCGCGAAGCCCACCGAGTTGCCGATGCCCTGGCCGAGAGGGCCGGTCGTCGTCTCGATGCCAGGCGCGTGGCCGTATTCGGGATGGCCCGCAGTCTTGGAGCCGAGCTGGCGGAAGTTCTGGAGCTGCTCCAGCGTCATCTCCGGATAGCCCGTGAGATAGAGCAGCGAGTAGAGCAGCATCGAACCGTGGCCGTTCGACAGGATGAAGCGGTCGCGGTCGGGCCAGTGCGGATCGGTCGGATCGTACTTCAGGAACTTGGTGAACAGGACCGTGGCGATGTCGGCCATGCCCATCGGCATGCCGGGATGGCCCGAGTCGGCCTTCTCGACGGCGTCCATGGAGAGGGCCCTGATGGCGTTGGCCATGTCGCGCGGAGAGACGGTCTGTTCGGTCATTTTATATATGTGCCGTATGGGTTTTTTGATTGGCGGGCAACATGCCGACGCCCCCTATCTCCGTCAATGCGCAAAACCTCATCCCTGACCAAGATATTGCGGGAGGCGGCGCTGCCCGATGGCAATATGTTGACCGTCAACAGGCGCACAACTTATCCTCACGAGATGGAGCAGACGCAGCCCACCGACCGACTGCTGTCCTCCGGCGGGGGAGCAATGTCCAAGGCAGCGAGTGCCAAAGATCGCGTGGACGATGCGCTGAGCCGGCTGGAGTCGATGGTCGAGGACCGTCTCCGGGCCGAGCAGGAGCGCTCGGAAGAACTCGTACAGCGTCTCGGCCGGCTGGAGAAACAACACGACGACCTGCGCCGGGTTGCGACCGAGGTCGAAGGCCGTCTCGAACGCGCCATGGAATATATCCGCTCGCTGCTCGCTGCCGACCAGAAGTGACGGCCCTTGGCCGTCATCCCGAGCCTTTGCGAGGGATCTTCGAGTCACAGGCAAAGATTCGCTTCGCACAGGCTGACCGGTTACAGTCGCTGACCCTCTAAAACGCCGGATACACGGCGCACTAAAACAGGAGCAGCGGAAAATGCCGCAGGTTTCGATTCAAATCGCCAACCGCACCTACGAGCTTGCCTGTGGCGACGGCGAGCAGGACCGCGTCCGCGAGCTGGGCGCTTATGTCGACAGCAAGATTCTGGAACTGCGCAAGCAGATGCCGCCGGGCACCGCCGAGGTGAAGCTGCTGGTGTTCGCAGCCCTCATGCTCGCCGACGAGAGCCGTGAGGCGCGCGGGCTGGCCAAGCAGGCCGAGACCGCGCGGGCCAGCGCCACCGACAATGCCGAGACGCTCGCATCGGCGCTCGAGGAACTGATCACCTCGCGGGTCGACAAGATCCAGAAAAAGGTCGCCGGCGCGGCCTAGTTTTGGCCATCCCGGAGGCTTACATTGGGGTGGGGCGGATTTCTGCGCGGTGCGTGGTTCGCTTAAAACCCCGGGGCCGATAAAGATCTCCTGGGAGCTGTCCCTGATCCGGACCGTGGTCTGGATCACACGGCGCCCACCTGCTTATGCGGGCCTTGGAGGTTTCACGTTATCACGGCCTATCGTGGAGCCGCCCCACCTTATCCATCTCCAGCGGTGACATGAGCACGATCGACGCCAAGCGCGCCCTGCGCGCCACCATGCAGGCCTGGCGCGGCGGGCTCACCGCCGCCGAACGGCAAGCCGGCGCCGAGGGGTTGCTCGAGCAGTTCAGCCGCGAGCGGCCGATCGAGACGCCGACCGTGGTGTCGGGCTTCTGGCCGATGGCCGACGAACTCGACATCCGGCCGTTGATGATCGAGCTCCATAACGAAGGCTGCCAGCTCGCTCTGCCGGTCGTGGTCGGCAAGGGCCAGCCGCTGGTGTTCCGTGCCTGGCGGCCGGGCGATGCGCTGGAAGCCGGTGTGTTCAACACGCTTCATCCGTCTCCCAAGCGCGAGGTCCTCGAACCCGACACGTTGATCGTGCCGCTGCTCGCCTGCGACGCCGAAGGCTGGCGTCTGGGCTTCGGCGGCGGCTTCTACGACCGCACGCTGCGCGGGCTGCGGCAGCGCAAGAGTATCCTCGCCATGGGTGTGGCCTTCGACGGCCAGCTCCTGCCGGAGCCCGTGCCGCACGGCCCGGACGACGAAAGACTCGATTGGTTGTTGACCGACCGGCGTGTTTGCGCGTTTGTCTAAGTCATGAAGCTATTGTTCTGCGGCGACATCGTCGGCCGTTCGGGCCGTGAGGCGGTGCTGAAGCACGTGCCGGCGCTGCGCCGCGATCTCGGGCTCGATTTCGTGGCGGTGAACGGCGAGAACGCGGCGGCGGGTTTCGGCATCACCGCCAAGATATGCGCCGAGCTGCACGCCAACGGCGTCGACTGCATCACCACTGGCAACCATGTCTGGGACCAGCGCGAGATCATTCCCTACATCGCGCAGGACAAGCGCCTGCTGCGGCCGGTGAACTTCCCGCCCGGCACGCCGGGCTGGGGCGCCAACCTGTTCGAGACGGCGAAGGGCCAGAAGGTCGTGGTCATCAACGTGATGTGCCGGTTGTTCATGGACCCGCTCGACGATCCCTTCCGCACGGTCGAGACCGAGGTCGCCAAGTACACGCTCGGCCGCAACGCGCACTTCGTGCTGATCGACGTGCATGGCGAGGCGACCAGCGAGAAGCAGTCGATGGGCCACCACTTCGACGGCCGCGTCTCGGCGGTGCTGGGCACGCACAGCCACATCCCGACCGCCGATTCCTGGGTCCTGCCCGGCGGCACCGCCTACCAGACCGATGTCGGCATGTGCGGCGACTACGATTCGGTCATCGGCATGAAGAAAGAAGGGGCGGTCCAGCGCTTCATCAAGAAGGTGCCGGGCGAACGGCTGTCGCCGGCCGAGGGCGAGGGGACTTTGTGCGCGGCCCTTGTCGAAACCGACGACAAAACCGGGCTGGCCCGCTCGGTCAGGCCGATCCGGATCGGCGGCCGGCTTCCGCCAGCCGGATAGCTTTCAGCATCTTGTATCCCACAGGCGCCCTCTATAGCTATTACAGGTGCCTCGAACGACGGCATTGACGGCCTGGGGAAAATTCGGCATCGTGTTGATGTTAAACGATTTTTCGCCGTGTTGGCGAGCTGTCTTCAAGGTTAGAGGGGGCGTCGGAATCAAGGTTCCGACGTTTTTTAGCGGGGGCTTCGGCCCCCGCCTTTTTTTGTCCGAACGCCTGCCGCGGCGTCTCTAACACTCCCAAAACCCACGAGAAGTGGTATAGCCGGCCCATCAAGTCACTCAATCTGGTTGCCGGACCATGGCTGGTCATTCCCAGTTCAAGAACATCATGCATCGCAAGGGCCGCCAGGACGCGGTCAAGGCGAAGATCTTCACCAAGCTCATCCGTGAAATCACCACGGCGGCGCGGCTCGGCGCGGCCGACCCGAACTCGAACCCGCGACTGCGCGCGGCGGTGATCGCGGCGCGCGAGAACAATATGACTCGCGACACGATCGACCGCGCGATCAAGCGCGGCTCGGGCAACGACGCCGACGCGAACTACGACGAGATCCGCTACGAGGGCTACGGCCCGGGCGGCGTCGCGGTGGTCGTCGAGGCGCTGACCAACAACCGCAATCGCACGGCGGGTGAAGTCCGCTCGATCTTCTCCAAGCACGGCGGCAATCTCGGCGAGACCAACAGCGTGTCGTTCATGTTCGACCGCATGGGCGAGTTCCGCTTTCCGCTGAGCGTCGGCTCGGCAGACGAGGTGCTCGAGAAGGCGATCGACGCCGGCGCCGACGACGTGGTGAGCGGCGAGGGCGAGGAGGGCGTGCACGAGATCTACTGCGCCCAGGACAGCTTCACGGCGGTGCGCGAGGCGCTGGAGAAGTCGCTCGGCCAGCCGTCGTCGGCCAAGCTGATGTGGCGGCCCAAGACGACGACCGCCGTCGAGGGCGATGCGGCGCAGACCCTGATCGACCTGATCGCGGCACTCGACGACAACGACGACGTGCAGAACGTGTACGCCAACTTCGAACTGTCCGACGCCGCGCTCGCGAAGCTCGCGGCCTGACCGGTTCGATGAGATTGCTCGGCCTCGATCCCGGTCTCAGGTTCACCGGCTGGGGCGTGATCGATGTCGAGGGCAACCGCCTGCGCCATGTCGCGCACGGCGTGGTCAAGGTGACCGTCGGCGAGCGGACATTGGCCGACCGCCTCAACGAGCTGTTCGAAGGCGTCGCCTCGGTGATCCAGGCGCACCAGCCGGCCGAAGCCGCTGTCGAGGAGACCTTCGTGAACGTCAATCCGGCCTCGACCTTGAAGCTCGGCCAGGCGCGCGGCGTGGTGATGCTGGCGCCCGCGCGCTCGGGCCTGCCGGTGTTCGAGTATGCCGCGACCCTGGTGAAGAAGTCGGTGGTCGGCACCGGCCACGCCGAGAAGAGCCAGATCGCCATGATGGTCGGCCGGCTGCTGCCCGGTGTCGAGGCGACGGCCGATGCCGCCGACGCGCTCGCGGTCGCGATTTGCCACGCCCATCATCGCGCCACTGCCCGGCGCGTGGCGGCCGCCCTATGATCGCCAAGCTGAAGGGCGTCGTCGATGCGGTGGACGAGGGCAGCGCCGTCGTCGATGTGAACGGCGTGGGCTATCTCGTCTCGGCGTCGTCGCGCACCTTGCGCGACCTCGTGGTCGGCGGTCCCGTGACGTTGCTGGTCGAGACGATCGTGCGTGAGGACGCGATCGCGCTCTATGGCTTCCTGGCGACCGCCGAGCGCGACTGGTTCCGCATCCTGACGACGGTCCAGGGCGTGGGCGCGCGCGTGGCGCTCTCCATTCTCTCGACCCTGTCGCCCGACGAGATCGCGCGCGCGATCGCCGCGCAGGATCGCGCGAGCCTCAGCCGTCCGGCCGGCGTCGGCCCCAAGCTCGCCGCGCGCCTGATGACCGAACTCAAGGACAAGGCCGCTGCGTTCGGCATCGCGCCGGCCAGTCACAAGGCGCCGGGCGCCGATGCGGTCGTGCCGCCGACGGCGTCGGTGAACGAGGATGCGGTCTCGGCGCTGGTGAACCTGGGCTATCGCCGCGTCGAGGCCTTCGGCGCCGTGGCGCGCGTGACGCAGCGGCTGGGTGAGGGCGCGGCCCTCGATGCCGTCATCAAGGCGGGCCTCCAGGAGCTCGCGCGATGAGCGGCGAGGAGCGGCTGGTTACCGGCAAGCGCGCCGAGGAGGACGCGGCCGAGATGGCGCTGCGGCCGCAGACGCTCGACGACTTCATCGGTCAGAAGCAGGTTCGCGAGAACCTCAAGATCTTCATCGCCGCCGCCAAGGCCCGCGGCGAGGCGCTCGACCATGTGCTGTTCCACGGCCCGCCCGGCCTCGGCAAGACGACGCTCGCGCAGATCGTGGCGCGCGAGATGGGTGTCGGCTTTCGCGCGACCTCGGGGCCGGTGATCCAGAAAGCCGGCGATCTCGCCGCGCAGCTCACCAACCTGCAGGCGCACGACGTCCTGTTCATCGACGAAATCCATCGCCTCAATCCCGCGATCGAGGAAATCCTCTATCCCGCGATGGAGGACTTCCAGCTCGACCTGATGATCGGCGAGGGACCGGCGGCGCGCTCGGTGCGCATCGAGCTGCCGCCGTTCACCCTGGTCGGCGCCACGACGCGCTCGGGCCTGATGACGCGGCCGTTGCGCGAGCGCTTCGGCATCCCGCTGCGCATGATCTTCTACGAACCGGCCGAACTCGAGACGATCGTCCATCGCGCCGCCCGGGTGCTGAAGATGGAGATGGCCAAGGACGGCGGCGCGGAGATCGCCAAGCGCTCGCGCGGCACGCCGCGCGTGGCCAACCGCCTGCTGCGCCGCGTGCGCGACTTCGCGGCGGTGGGCGGCAACAAGGTGGTCGATGCGAAGGCGGCCGACGCGGCCCTGACGCGCCTCGAGGTCGACGGCCGCGGCCTCGATGCGATGGACCGCAAGTATCTCGCCTGCATCGCCGAGAACTACGGCGGCGGGCCGGTCGGCGTGGAGACGCTGGCGGCGGCGCTCTCCGAGCAGCGCGACGTGATCGAGGACGTGATCGAGCCCTATCTGATGCAGCTCGGCCTGCTGATGCGCACGCCGCGCGGCCGTCTCTTGTCGGAGGGCGGCTATCGCCATCTCGGCAAGTCGATCCCGAAGGAGCAGAAGCAGCAGCTCGACCTGCTGACCGGCAGCGGGGCGGAAGAGGCGTGACCTCTCCATCGTCTCGAGGGCCGACTTCCGGCGAGATCCTCGACGGCCGGCACGTCCTGCCGTTGCGGGTCTATTACGAGGACACCGACGCGGCCGGCATCGTCTACTACGCCAACTGGCTGCGCTTCCTCGAGCGCGGCCGCACCGAGCTGCTGCGGCTGCTGGGCCAGGAGCACAGCGCCCTGCGCGAGGAGCGCGGCGTGAACTGGGTCGTGCGCCGCTGCACGATCGAGTATCGGAAGCCCGCGCGTCTCGACGACACGGTCGATGTCCTCACGAGTTGTGGCGAATTGCGCGGCGCCTCGCTCGAGATGCACCAGGAAGTCAGGCGGGGAGGGGACGTGCTCGTCGAAGCGCAGCTCCTCGTCGCCTGCATGAGTCCGAACGGGCGGCCGACGCGCCTGCCGGCTGGCATGCGGAGCGCTCTTGCACAGGTTGCTGACAGCAACCCGCCCCGCTCACGCCATATTCAGGTATAAGGCTAGGAACGAACGGAGATACATAATGGACGCCTTTGCGCAGGTCGCCAGCACCCCCCTTGCCGGCACCGCACCCCCGATCGACATGTCGGTCTATGGCCTGTTCATGCAGGCCGACTGGGTCGTCAAAGCGGTGATGATCGCTTTGCTGGTCGCCTCGTTCTGGTCGTGGGCGATCATCTTCGAAAAGATGATTCGTCTGCGGTCGCTGAAGCGCAGCGCGCAGGCGTTCGAGGACACGTTCTGGTCGGGCGTCTCGCTCGAGGACCTCTACGATCGCGTCGGCGCCAAGCCGGACGATCCGATGTCGAGCATCTTCTCCGCCGCGATGCGCGAGTGGCGCCGCTCGGTGTCCAAGGGCCTGGCCGCCAGCGCCACCGCGCGCGGCGCGCTGCGCCAGCGCATCGAGCAGGTGATGAGCGTCACCATCCAGCGCGAGATGGAGGCGATCGAGAAGCGGCTGGGCTTCCTCGCCACCGTCGGCGCCAACGCCACCTTCGTCGGCCTGTTCGGCACGGTGTGGGGCATCATGAACTCGTTCGGCCACATCGCGGTGTCGAAGAACACCTCGCTCGCGGTCGTGGCGCCGGGCATCTCGGAGGCGCTGTTCGCCACCGCGATCGGCCTCGTCGCCGCCATCCCGGCGGCCGGTGCCTACAACATCCTCTCCGGCCAGGTGTCGCGCTACGCGGTGCAGCTCGAGGCCTTCGCCGGTGAGTTCATCACCATCCTGTCGCGCCAGCTCGAGGAGCAGACCTGATGGCCGGCGGGGTCATCCAGTCGTCGCGCGGTGGCGGGGGCGGCAAGTTCAGCCGCCGTCGTCACGCGCCGATCGCCGACATCAACGTCACGCCGATGGTCGACGTCATGCTGGTGCTGCTGGTGATCTTCATGATCACCGCGCCGCTGTTGCAGGTCGGCGTGCCGGTGGACCTTCCCAAGACCAGCGCCCAGCAGGTCGGCGGCAAGGACGAGCCGCTCGTCGTGTCGCTCAACTCGAAGGACGAGGTGTTCCTGGGCGAGACCAAGTTCGAGCTCCCCGAGCTCGCCGCCAAGCTGAAGGCGGTGCACGACGAGAAGCCCGACCAGCGCGTCTTCATCCGCGGCGACAAGTCGATCCAGTACGGCCGGATGATGGAAGTGATGGGCGTGGTGATCGACTCGGGCTTCCGCCAGCTCGGCTTGCTGGGCGAGCAGGCGGAGCAGGGCAAACCAGGCACGGCGCCCGCGAAGAAGTAGTTCGTTAGGACGGAGCACAGGCGAGCGATGTTCGGCCGCACCCCTGGCGACGCGGAGATGCGCACCCCGGCGATCCTGTCGGCGGGCGTGCACGTGTTCGCCATGGTGGCCGCGGTCGTGAACTTCACCTTCTTCAATCCGCCGCCGATCGAGCCCGAGCCGGTGATGGTGGAGTTCGAGGCGATCGCCAAGAAGGCCGCGGCGCCGACCGTCGGCAATCCGCCGCCGCAGCCCAAGGACGCCAAGATCGACAAGGAGACGACCAAGGCGCCGCCGCCCAAGACGGCCGAGCCGCCGCCCGCGCCCGAGACGCCGAAGCCGCAGGTGCAGGAAGCCAAGCCCGAGCCGCCGAAGGTCGTCGAGAAGCCGCAGCCCAAGCCGGAGCCGCCCAAGCCGGTCGAGGACAAGATCGCGATGAAGCCGAAGGAGCCGGAGCCGCCGAAGGTCGAGAAGCTGCCGGAGCCGCCCAAGCACGAGCCCAAGCCCGAGGTGAAGAAGGTCGAGCCGCCGAAGCCCGCGCCGCCCAAGCCGACGCCGCCCAAGCCGAACGTCGACAACCTCGTCGACAGCATCCTGAAGAACCAGGATTCCAAGTCGAAGATCCAGACGCCCGAGCAGCAGCCCAAGCCGGTCAAAGAGATCACGCGCACCGCGCCGGCGGCGCCGGAGTTCGCCAAGGTGGTGACGGCCAGCGAAGTCGAGGGCGTGCGCCAGAAGATCCGGCCGTGCTGGAACTTCCCGGCCGGAATCAAGGACCAGCAGAGCCTGATCGTGACGATGGTCGTGCAGATGAACCAGGACGGCACGCCGGTGAAGGCCGACCTCAAGGACACCGGCCGCTATCGCAGCGACCCGATGTACCGCGCCGCGGCCGACGCCGCGCAACGCGCGATCCTCAATCCGCGTTGTCAGCCCTGGCCGCTGTCACCCGAAAAGTACAACGCCTGGCGGACGATCACCTTCAACTTCGACCCCCGCGACTACTAGAGCCGCGGACGCTATAAGATTAGGCCCAAGAAACGAGAGAGGTTCGACATGATGATCCCCCGACATCTGCGGACGGTATTGTGTGCGGTGGCGCTCGCGGCGCTCTCCGCACCGGCATACGCCCAACTCACCATCGACATGACCAAGCCGAGCTTCGAGCCGGTGCCGATCGCGATCGTCGACTTCGCCGGCGACGGCGTGGGCGGCGAGATGGCGACCGTCATCCGCAACGACCTGCAGAACTCCGGCCTGTTCCGCTCGATCCCGCCGGGCTCGTTCATCGAGCGCAACGTCAACGCCAACGCCGCACCTCGATTCCCCGACTGGCGCTCGGTCGGCGCGACCGGCCTCGTGGTGGGCCAGGTGAGCCAGGTCGGCGGCAACCTCAAGGTCGACTTTCGCCTGTGGGACGTCGTCGCGGGCCGCCAGGCCGACGGCCTGTCCTTCACCAGCCAGCCCAACAACTGGCGCCGGCTGTCGCACATCATCGCCGACGCGATCTACAAGCGCGTGACCGGCGAGGAAGGCTATTTCGACACGCGCGTGGCCTACGTCTCGGAGACCGGCCCGCTCAACAACCGCAGCAAGCGCATCGCCATCATGGACCAGGACGGCGCGAACAACCGCTACATCACCGACGGCCGCACGCTGGCCCTGACGCCGCGCTTCTCGCCGACGCTCCAGGAGATCGTCTACATGGCGTACGGCGAGAACAACGGCCCGCCGCGCGTCTATCTCCAGAACGTCGACAGCGGCCGCCGCGAGCTGCTCGGCAACTTCCCGGGCATGAGCTTCGCGCCGCGCTTCTCGCCGGACGGCACCAAGGTGGCGATGAGCCTGTCGCAGGACGGCAACACCGACCTCTACGAGATGGACGTGCGCGGACGCGGCATGCGCCGGCTCACCAACACGCCGGCGATCGACACGTCGCCCAGCTACTCCAACGACGGCACGCAGATCGTCTTCAATTCCGACCGCGGCGGCACGCAGCAGCTCTACGTCATGAACGCCGGCGGCGGCGGCGAGAAGCGCATCAGCTTCGGCGACGGCCGCTACGCCACGCCGGTATGGTCGCCGCGCGGCGACTACATCGCCTTCACCAAGATCATGGGCAACAGCTTCGGCATCGGCGTGATGCGGCCCGACGGCAGCGGCGAGCGCCTGCTGTCCAACGGCTTCCTGGTCGAAGGCCCGACCTGGGCGCCGAACGGCCGCGTGCTGATGTTCTTCAAGCAGCAGCCCAATTCGGGCGGCCGCGCGGGTTCCGTGAGTCTCAGTGCAATTGACATCACGGGCCGCTTCGAGCGGCAGGTGCCGACACCGACGGATGCATCCGATCCGGCGTGGTCGCCCTTGATTCCGCAGTAGCGAAGACTATGATCGAAATATCGACCCGGGCATGCGGAAGTGCTCGGGTCGATGTGTCTGGGACGGTAGAGACGGCAATTGAGAGGAACGCGGGCGTGAAAGCGACGCGTGGAGACAGAATATGCGCATGATCAAAGCTTTTGCCGCCATCGCGGCCCTGATGTTCATCGCTGCGTGCAGCAACAATGAGCAGGCCGCGGCCCCGTCGGGCACGACGGTGACCCCGGGCTCCGTCGCCGACTTCCGCCAGAACGTCGGCGACCGCGTGTACTTCGACACCGACCAGTCGTCGGTGCGCGAGGACGGCCGCCAGACCCTGAACAAGCAGGCTGCCTGGCTGAAGCAGTACGCCAACTACCAGATCACCATCGAAGGCCATTGCGACGAGCGCGGCACGCGCGAGTACAACCTGGCCCTCGGCGAGCGCCGCGCCACCTCGGTGCGCCAGTACCTGATCGCGCAGGGCATTCCGGCCGCGCGCATCAAGACCCTGAGCTACGGCAAGGAGCGCCCCGAGGTCGTCGGTTCGGACGAAGGCTCGTGGGCCCGCAACCGCCGCGGCGTCACGACGCTGCAATAGGGGTTTCGCGCAAACGATACCCGACGCCGGTCGCCCCGCGACCGGCGTTTTCGTTTGTGGGGAACATCATCCTGCCTGAAAATGGCCGCCTTCCAGCGAAACGATCGATGACCATGAAGCCTTTCCTCACGCGCCTCCTCGTTCTCACGGCCCTCGCGATGCCTTCGGCCGCGATGGCGCAGCAGGGCGCCTATATCGACGACCGGCTGAACCAGCTCCAGCAGTCCATCACCATGCTGACCGGCCAGATCGAGCAGCTCCAGTACAGCAACCAGCAGCTCAAGGCGCAGATGGAGAAGATGACGGCGGACTACGATTTCCGCCTCGACCAGCTCGAGAAGGGCAAGGGCGGTGGCGGCGGAGCCGCGCCGGCCCGTCCCGCGCCGCCGCAGCAGAACGCCGCAGCCGCGCCGCCGCCGGCCGCGGGCGGTGCCGGCGCCGACCAGATGTATCACGACGCCTTCAAGCTGCTGCAGGACGGCGACTACGCCGGCGCGGAGAAGGGCTTCAAGAACTTCCTCCAGCGCAACCCGCACCACGTGCTGGCCGGCAACGCGCAGTACTGGCTGGGCGAGACCTATTACGCGCGGCGCGACTACCAGAACGCCATGACCTCGTTCGCCGAGGGCTACAAGGTCTACAAGACCAGCCCCAAGGGACCGGACAACCTGCTGAAGCTCGGCGTCACCCTGGCGGCCCTCAACCGCAAGTCCGACGCCTGCGCGGTGTTCTCGCGCTTCAGCCAAGATTACCCGAAGGCGACCGATCTCCAGAAGCGGCGCGTCGACCAGGAGCGCCAGCGCAACGGATGCGGCTGACCGCCGACTCCTTCACGCCGCTGATGGCGGCCTTCGCGCCGTTCGAAAACAATCCCGTTCTCGCCGTCGCCGTCTCGGGCGGCCGCGACTCGCTCGCCCTGATGCTGCTCGCCGCCGGTTGGGCGCGGGCGCGGGGCGGGCACGCCGTCGGGCTGATCGTCGATCACGGCCTGCGCGCCGAGGCGGCCGCCGAAGCCGCCACGACCCGCGATCTTCTGGCGCACCACGGCATCGCGGCCGACATCCTGCGCTGGGACGGCGCCAAGCCCGCGCACGGCATCCAGGCGGCCGCGCGCGCGGCGCGCTATCGCCTGCTGTTCGACGCCTGCCGCGCCCGCGGCATCCTGCACCTGCTCGTCGCCCATCACGCCGACGACCAGGCCGAGACGATCGCCATGCGCGCCGAACGCGGCAGCGGTCCCGACGGCCTGGCGGGCATGGCGGCGCTGGTCGAACGCCGCGAGGCGCGGCTGCTGCGGCCGGTGCTCGGCGTGGCGCGCGACACGCTCACCGCCGTCCTGACGGCGCGCGGCATTCGCTGGATCGACGATCCGTCCAACGCCGACCTGCGGTTCGAGCGCGCCCGCCTGCGTGCCGGCGGCACGCTGGGACGGGAAGGGCCAGACACGGCGGCCGGCGAACGTCCGGGCCGCGAATCCCGGCTGGCGGCGGCGGCGATCGACACGCTCGATCGGGACGGCGCCGACCTCGCGCTCGACAGGGACGCCTTCGCCCGGCTCGAACCCGCGACGGCAGCCGGCCTGCTCAGCCGGCTCGTCCAGGCGGTCGGCGGGCGGGACCATCCGCCCCGGCGCGACCGGCTGGAACGGGCGACGGCCCGGCTGGCGAACGAGGTCCCGGCCGGCGATTCCGGGGGCAAATCGGGCAAAAGCCGGGATTTCACCTTGTCCGGGTGCCGCCTGATGCTGCGTCGGGTGCCGGGAAGCCCCCGCCTGCGCTGGATTGTCCGGCCCGAAAATGGCACAGGAAACCTGAGAAAAGAGAGGCAGCCCCTCGTGCCGGCTGCTTTTTTTGCTTGCGGCGGGCCTCCCCCGCCCCATGTAGACTGAAACCTTCATTCTCGATGTGGATCGGAAGCCCGTGAACCCGTTCAATCGTAACGCCGCCCTGTGGATTGTCATCGTGCTGCTGCTCGCGCTGCTCTACAGCGTGTTCCAGGGCGGCACGACCCGTACGGCGGGCAACACGATCTCCTATTCGGACTTCGTCCGCGCGGTCGATCAGCGCCAGATCCAGGACGTCCGGATTTCCGGCAACACGATCACCGGCACCTTCCGCGAGCCGCGCAACGGCGTGCAGAAGTTCGCGACTTACGCGCCGAGCACGCCGCCCGACGAACAGCTGATGCCGAACCTGATCAAGAACGTCGACCGCGTCGACGCGGGTCCGGCGGAAGAGGGCGTCAACCTCGGCAGCATCTTCGTGAGCTGGCTGCCCGTCCTCGTGCTGGTCGGCGTCTACATCTTCTTCCTGCGCCAGATGCAGAGCGGCACCGGCCGCGCGATGGGCTTCGGCAAGTCGAAGGCGCGCCTGCTGACCGAGAAGCACGGCCGCGTCACCTTCGACGACGTCGCGGGCATCGACGAGGCCAAGGGCGAGCTCGAGGAGATCGTCGACTTCCTGAAGGACCCGCAGAAGTTCCAGCGCCTGGGCGGCAAGATCCCCAAGGGCTGCCTGCTGGTCGGCCCGCCGGGCACCGGCAAGACCTTGCTCGCGCGCGCGATCGCGGGCGAGGCGAACGTGCCGTTCTTCACCATCTCGGGCTCCGACTTCGTCGAGATGTTCGTGGGCGTCGGCGCCAGCCGCGTGCGCGACATGTTCGAGCAGGCCAAGAAGAACGCGCCCTGCATCGTGTTCATCGACGAAATCGACGCCGTCGGCCGCCATCGTGGCGCCGGCCTGGGCGGCGGCAACGACGAGCGCGAGCAGACGCTGAACCAGCTGCTGGTCGAGATGGACGGCTTCGAGGCGAACGAGGGCGTGATCCTGATCGCCGCCACCAATCGTCCCGACGTGCTCGACCCCGCACTGCTGCGTCCCGGCCGCTTCGACCGCCAGGTCGTGGTGCCGAACCCCGACATCGGCGGCCGCGAGAAGATCATCAAGGTCCACATGCGCAAGGTGCCGCTGGCGCCGGACGTCGATCCGCGGGTGCTGGCCCGCGGCACGCCGGGCTTCTCCGGCGCCGATCTCGCCAACCTCGTGAACGAGGCCGCGCTGCGCGCCGCGCGCGTCGGCAAGCGCCTCGTGACCATGGCCGACTTCGAGTACGCCAAGGACAAGGTGCTGATGGGCACCGAGCGCCGCTCGATGGCGATGACCGACGAGGAGAAGAAGCTCACGGCCTACCACGAGGCGGGCCATGCGCTGGTGGCGCTGCACGTTCCCAAGAGCGATCCGCTGCACAAGGTCACGATCATCCCGCGCGGCCGCGCGCTGGGCGTCACCATGCAGCTGCCGGAGCGCGACCATCTCAGCCACACCAAGCTGTTCCTCGAATCGCGCCTCACGATCCTGTTCGGCGGCCGCATCGCCGAGGAGCTGATCTTCGGACCGGAGAACGTGACCACCGGCGCCGCGAGCGACATCAGCGTCGCCACGCAGATGGCGCGCGGCATGATCACGGCCTACGGCATGTCCGACAAGCTCGGCCGCGTGCGCTACCAGGCCAACGAGCAGGAAGTGTTCCTGGGCCACGCCGTGACCCAGACGCAGAACATCTCCGAGGCGACCTCGCAGATCATCGACCAGGAAGTGCGTCGCATGATCGAGGAGGCCGAGGGCAAGGCACGCACCATCCTCACCGATCACCACGACGATCTGCACACGATCGCCAAGGCGCTGCTCGAGTTCGAGACGCTGAGCAACGATGAGATCGGCACCCTCCTGCGCGGCGAGCCGATCGTGCGCGACGACACCGGCGGGGCAGGCCCCGGCACGGATCGCCGCAAGCGTGCGTCGGTGCCGTCGAGCGGCCCGCAGCCGGGCGCCAATCCCGAGCCGCAGCCGGGCGTTTGAGCCCAAGCTTCGGCGGCCTCACCCTCGATCGCCCTCGCGTGATGGCGATCGTGAATGTGACGCCGGATTCCTTTTCCGACGGCGGCGAACGCCTCGACCCCGCGCAGGCCATCGACGATGGCCTGCGTTTCGTTGCGGAGGGCGCCGATATCCTCGATGTCGGCGGCGAGTCGACGCGCCCCGGTTCGCAGCCGACCTCGCCGGACGAGGAGCTGCGGCGCATCCTGCCCGTGGTCGAGGGGCTGGCGCGGCGGAACGCCGTGGTCTCGATCGACACCCGCCGCGCCATTGTCGCGCGCGCCGCGCTCGATGCCGGGGCGAAGATCGTCAACGACGTGTCGGCCCTGCGCGACGACGCGGCCATGCTGCCGCTGGTGGCGCAGCGCGACGCCGACGTCGTGCTGATGCACCGTCGCGGCCTGCCGGAGAACACCTTCGCCGGTCCGAAGTACGCCGATGTCGTCGAGGAGATCCGCCAGTTCCTCGTCGAGCGCGCCGAGGCCTGCGCGGCGGGCGGCGTGAAGCGCGAACGGATCGCGCTCGATCCCGGGCTCGGCTTCGGCAAGAGCGTCGCCCAGGAGCTGGAGCTGATCGCCGCGACCGGGCGCTTCGCCGACACCGGCTATCCGGTGCTGGTGGGCTGCTCGCGCAAGAGCTTCATCGGCAAGCTGACCGGCATCGACAAGCCCGCCGACCGCGATCCCGCCTCGGCATGGCTGTCCGGCGAGGCGGTGCGGCACGGGGCGGCCATCGTGCGCGTCCACAACGTCGTGGCGACCCGGCAGGTCCTCGCTGTTTTGGCGGCGATGCGCTAGAATCGTGCCGATGTCCCGCTCCCTCTTCGGCACCGACGGCGTGCGCGGCCGCGCCAACAGCCCGACCATGACGGCCGAGGTCGCCATGCGAATCGGCATGGCGGCGGGCCAGGTGTTCAATCGCGGCGGCCACCTGCATCGTGTCGTGATCGGCAAGGACACGCGCCTGTCGGGCTACATGATCGAGCAGGCGCTGACCGCGGGCTTCCTGTCGGTCGGCGTCGAGGTGCTGCTGCTGGGCCCGCTGCCGACTCCCGCTGTCGGCTTCCTCACGCGCTCGATGCGCGCCGACGTGGGCGTCATGGTCTCGGCGTCGCACAATCCCTACGAGGACAACGGCATCAAGCTGTTCGGCCCGGACGGCTTCAAGCTTTCCGACACGGTCGAAGCCGAGATCGAGCGGCTGGTCGCCGATCCCTCGAACATCCGTCTCGCCGAGGCGTCGGCGATCGGCCGCGCCAAGCGCCTCGAGGATGCCGACGGCCGCTACATCGAGGCGGTGAAGGCCTCCGTCGCGCGCCGGCTCGACCTCAGCGCGCTCAAGATCGTCGTCGATTGCGCCAACGGCGCTGCCTACAAGGTGGCGCCCACCGTGCTGTGGGAACTGGGCGCCGAGGTGATCGAGGTCGCCGTCCGTCCCGACGGCCTCAACATCAACCGCAACTGCGGCTCGACCCATCCCGAGGTGTTGCAGGAGCAGGTCGTGGCGCACGGCGCCGATGTCGGCATCGCGCTCGACGGCGACGCCGACCGCGTCGTGCTGGTCTGCGAGAAGGGCCGGGTGATCGACGGCGACCAGCTGATGGCCACTATCGCCGATCTCTGGAAGAAGGACGGGCGCCTCGCGGGCAACGGCGTCGTCGCCACCGTGATGTCGAACCTCGGGCTGGAGCGCTTCATCGCGGCGCGCGGCCTGTCGCTGGTCCGCACCCAGGTCGGCGACCGCTACGTGCTGGAGCGCATGCGCGCCGACGGCTTCAACCTCGGCGGCGAGCAGTCCGGCCACATCATCATGACCGACCATGCCACGACCGGCGACGGGCTGATGGCGGCGTTGCAGGCGCTGGCGGCCCTGGTGCGCAGCGGCAAGCCCGCGAGCGAGACCTTCCGCGCCTTCGAGCCGGTGCCGCAGCTCCTGAAGAACGTGAAGGTGAGCGACGCCAATGCCGCGCTCAACGCGGCGGCCGTCGCGGCGGCCATCGCGGCGGCCGAGAAGAAGCTCGGCAAGGGCGGCCGCGTGCTGGTGCGCAAGTCGGGCACCGAGCCGCTGATCCGCGTCATGGCCGAGGGCGACGATTCGCAGCTCGTGCAGAGCGTCGTCGACCAGATCATCCAGGCCATCCCGCGCCCGGCGGCGTGAGATGAAGGGCAGGGTCCTGATCGTCGCCGGTTCCGATTCCGGCGGAGGCGCCGGCATCCAGGCCGACATCAAGGCGGTCACGGCGATGAACGGCTTTGCCGCCACCGCCATCACCGCGCTGACGGCGCAGAACACGCAGGGCGTGCACGGTGTCGTCCCCGTCGATCCCGCCTTCATCGCGCAGCAGATCGAGGTCGTGCTGACCGACATCGGCGCCGACGCGCTGAAGACCGGCATGCTGCACAGCGCCGAGGTGATCGGCACGGTCGTGTCGGCGCTGAAGAAGCATGCCGGCGGCGTCCCGCTGGTCGTCGACCCGGTGATGGTGGCCAAGGGCGGTCATCGCCTGCTGCTGACCGAGGCGGAGACGGCGTTGCGCGACACGCTGCTGCCGATGGCGGCGCTGCTGACGCCCAATCTGCCCGAGGCCGAGGTACTGGTCGGCTTCCCCGTGCGGGTCGAGGCCGACATGCGGCGCGCGGCGGAGAAGCTGATGTCGTTCGGCGCCCAGGCCGTGCTGATGAAGGGCGGTCATCTCGAGGGCGATCGCCTCGTCGACCTGCTGGTGCAGAAGAGCGGCGTCGACCGCTTCGAGGACACGCGCATCCCGAGCCGCAGCACGCACGGCACCGGCTGCACGCTGGCCTCCGCGACCGCCGCCGGCCTCGCCCAGAAGATGAGCCTGCGCGACGCCGTCGCACGCGCCCGCAGCTATGTGCGCCGCGCCATCGAGACCGCCCCGGGCTTCGGGCAGGGCCACGGCCCGCTCAATCACGCGGTGACGGTCGAACGGTGATTGCTTAAATCACATTGACTTATATTGCGATATATGCAATATTGGCCAATGAGCCGTACGACACAGTCACCAAAAGTAACGCTTAAATTTTTCTGTTTTAAAAACGGAGAAAAAGGCCAGGCGTCCTCAGGCCCCGAAGCGCTCGAGGCGTTCGAGCACGGTCGGGATCTTGTCGTCGCTCACGTTGGCGAAGGCGATGCGCACGAAGCGCTCCTGGCCCGCGCCGAACATGTCGCCGGGGATCGTGAGCAGGTTCTCCTCGTCGGCGAGGCGCTTGCTGACGTCGGTCGAGCGCTGGCCGGGAAAGGGATGCTCGACATAGGCGAAGTAGGCGCCGATGCTGACCGTGCGCCAGCGGTTCGAGCGGGCCAGTCCGTTGCCCAGCAGGTCGGCGCGCGCCTTCAGCCCGTTGGTGTTCTGGCGGGCCCACGGCAGCAGGTTGCGCAGGCCGTAGAGCGCAGCCTCTTGTCCCAGCCGCGGCGGGCAGATCGAGATGCAGTCCATCGCCTTCTCGATCTCGGTCATCAGGCCCGTGCCCGCGGTCACGCCGCCGACGCGGTAGCCGGTGAGGGCGAACACCTTGGAGAAGCTGTAGAGATGGACCAGCGTGCCGCGCCACGTCGGGTCGGAGAACAGGTCGTGCGGCCGCTCGCCCTCGGGCAGGAAGTCCTTGTAGGTCTCGTCGAGCAGCAGGGCGATGCCGTGCTTCTTGGCCAGCTCGAAGAACGCATGGATGGTGGCGCGCGGATAGACCGCGCCGGTCGGGTTGTTCGGCGAGATCAGGACGATGGCGCGTGTCCTGGGCGTGATCAGCCTGGCGGCGTCCTCGACATTGGGCACCGCGCCCGAGCCGGGGCGGAAGTCGAGCGAGACCGGCGTCACGCCCTGCATGCGCATCCACATGTCGTGATTGAAATAGTGCGGACGCGGCAGGATCACCTCGTCGCCCGCCTTGGCGATGCTCATCAGCGCGAGGCAGAAGGCCTGGTTGCAGCCCGAGGTGATGCCGACCTCGGCCGGCGCGATCGTGGCGCCGTAGAAAGAGGAGAGGTGCGCGGCGTAGGCGTCGCGCAATGCCGGCACGCCGAGGATCGGCGTGTAGCCGTGCATGGCGGGATCGAGCATCAGCTCGCCCAGGTGCTTGCGCAGTTCCAGCGCCGGCGGATAGCCGGGCACCGCCTGGCTGAGATCGATCAACGGGCGGTCGGCGGGGAAGGTGCGTCCCAGCACCCAGCGCTTGGTCTCGCCGATCGGCGAAGGTTCGACGGCGGCCAGCCAGGGGTTGGCGGCAGGAACATCACGCATCTTTTGAGTCGCCCGATTCTACAGGGTTTGCACACGGAATGGTCGGCCAGACCGGGGTCTGGGCGGGCGGAGCATCCCGGCGACCGACACCGCTGTCAAACCATGTCGTCTGCACCAACTCATCCGAAAATGCATTGCTTGCTCCGTGCCTTATGCATAGCATCGCCACAAGGTTCCGTAATGAGAGCCAGCGCCCGGGACAGTGGGCAAGGATCGAGCCGGCCAACCGGGTCGGCCTATAGGAGGGAATGAGATGGGTTCTAAGGTCAGTCGTCGTCGTTTTGTAGGCGGCACCGCCGCCCTGTCGACCGCAATGGTCGCGGCTCCGTTCGTGCGCGGCGCGTACGCCGCGGGCAAGATCTCGATCGGTTTCTGGGATCACTGGGTGCCGGACGCCAACAAGGCGACGGAGGCCCTCGCCAAGGAGTGGGGCGAGAAGGAAAAGGTCGAAGTCCAGATCGACTACATCACCTCGAACGGCAACAAGCTGCTGCTGACGACGGCCGCGGAATCGCAGGCCAAGTCGGGTCACGACATCCTCGCGATCAACACCTGGCTGCCCGCGCGCTACGCCGACCAGCTGGTGCCGGTCGACGACATCATGGCCGACCTGATCAAGGAACACGGCGCGGTTAATAACACCGTCGAGTATCTCGGCAAGATCAACGGCAAGTGGCTGGCGATCCCGGCGACCGCCGGCAGCCAGATCAAGGGCCCCTGCTCGCGCATCGACCTGCTGAAGAAGCACGCCAACATCGACATCCAGGCGATGTATCCGGCGGGCCAGGCGCCGAAGGCCGACGACTGGAACCTCGACACCTTCCTCAAGGCGGCGGAAGCCTGCCACAAGGGCGGCAACCCGTTCGGCATCGGCCTCGGCACGACATCGGACAATGTCGATACGATCGGCGCGATCTTCCACTCCTTCGGCGCGGTCATGGTCGACGCCAAGGGCGAGATCGTGATCAAGAACGACCAGGTCCGCCAGGCGCTGGAGTTCTACAAGAAGCTGATGGCGTTCCTGCCGGCCGACGTGGCCGCCTGGGACGACGCCTCGAACAACAAGTTCCTGGTCTCCGGCCAGGGCTCGATGATCATGAATCCGCCGAGCGCCTGGGCCGTGGCCAAGCGCGACGCGCCGAAGGTCGCCGAGCAGTGCTGGACGCACGGCTTCCCGAAGGGGCCGAAGGGCCGCTTCGCGCCGTTCCTGCCGTACTTCTGGGGCACTTGGAACTTCAGCAAGAACCAGTCGGCGGCCAAGAGCCTGCTGCGCCACCTCTCGACCGCGGCGGCGGCCGAGAAGATGTGCAACGCCTCGGGCGGCTACGACCTGCCGTCGTTCGAGAAGCTGACCACCTTCAAGGTCTGGGCCGAGGCCGCGCCGCCGAAGGGCACGCTCTACCACTACCCGAATCCGCACAACCACCAGACGCTCTCGATCGCCGCGGCGCCCGCGCCGCACAAGATCGCCGAGCAGATCTACAACCAGGGCATCCAGACGCAGATGGCCGTGCGCTACTTCAAGGGCGAAGCCCTCGAGAAGACGCTCGACTGGGCCTCGGGCGAACTCGAAGGCTTCATGCGCAACTAGGCGCAGCGCCGCCAAGGGGGGGGACGCCGTCTGGGAGGCGGCGTCCTCTTTCTATCCATCCAGAAGCACCGGCACCAATAAGCACGGGAGCACAGAATGGCAGACGTCACCGCTCCGAATTCGGCGGTCCTGGTCCAGAGCAACCGGTCGAGCCTGCACAAGCTCATGCAGCGCAAGTCGACCATCGCCTTCCTGATGGCGTTGCCGCTGATTCTCCTGATCGCGATCCTCGTGGTCTATCCGGCGGGCTATGCGATCTGGCTGTCGATGCTGAACAAGTCGATGAGCAAGTTCGTCGGCTTCGGCAACTTCGAGTTCCTCTTCAAGCGCCAGACCTTCTGGGACGTCGTGTTCCAGTCGTGCCTGTTCGCCATCACCGCCGTGATCTTCAAGGCGATGATCGGCTTCGTCGTGGCGCACTTCGTGCACAACATCCCGAGCAAGGGCCAGCGCAAGTGGCGCGGCATGCTGCTGGTGCCGTGGGTCATCCCGCCGGCCATGAGCACGCTCGCCTGGCTGTGGCTGTTCGACCCGTCCTACTCGGCGTTCAACTGGATCCTCGCGCACTTCGGCATCGGCCCGGTGCCGTGGCTGGGCGAGGCCGGCTGGGCGCGCTTCGCGGTGATCCTGGTGAACATCTGGGCCGGCGCGCCGTTCTTCATGATCATGTACCTCGCGGCGCTGAAGTCGGTGCCCGACCAGCTCTACGAGGCCGCCGCGATCGACGGCGCGGCCTGGTGGCAGCGCATCTGGTACGTCACCCTGCCGATGATGCGCAACATCATCGCCATCACCGCGCTGTTCTCGCTGATCGTGACCTTCGCCAACTTCGACATCACGCGCGTGCTGACCTCGGGCGGTCCGCTGACGGCGACCCACCTGTTCGCGACATGGGCCTTCAAGGTCGGCATCGAGAGCGGCGACATCCCGCTCGGCGCCACCGTGTCGCTGTTCATGGTGCCGATCCTGGCGGTCGCCGCGGCCTTCATCCTGCGCGACATCAACAAGCGGGGGAGTGAAGTCTGATGGCCGACGCCGCAGTCACCGCCGCCGCGCCGGTCCGTCCGGCGCACTATGGCAGCATGTCCCGCGATCGCCGCTGGGCGATGCGCTGGTCGTACTTCTTCCTGGTCCTTTTCGCGATCTTCTTCCTGACGCCGCCGCTCTACATGCTGCTGACGTCGCTCAAGACCAGCGCCGAGATCTCGGCCGCGACCAATCCGTGGTGGGTCTTCGCGCCCACCCTGGAGAACTACGTGGCGTTGCTGACCAAGAACGAGTTCCTCGTCTTCTTCCGCAACTCCGCCCTGGTCTCGGTCTGCGTCGTGACCGTGACCATGGTGATCAGCGTGCTCGCGGCCTTCTCGCTGGCGCGCATGAAGTTCTGGGGCTCGGCGACGCTGGCGACCGGCGTGTTCCTCACCTACCTGGTGCCGGACACGCTGCTCTTCATCCCGCTGTTCAAGATGTTCGCGTGGTTCCGTGACCTGACCGGCATCGAGCTGATCAATCACTGGTGGACGATGATCATCCTCTACCCGACGCTGTCGGTGCCGTTCGCCACCTGGATCATGATCGGCTACTTCGCGTCCATCCCGAAGGAGCTCGACGAGGCGGCGCTGATCGACGGCGCGGGCTGGTTCCAGACGCTGACCAAGATCTTCATCCCGGTGGCGATGCCCGGCATCATCGCCGCGATGATCTTCAGCTTCACCGTGTCGTGGGCGCAGTTCCTGTACCCGCTGGCGTTCACCACCTCTTCGAGCGAGCTGCTCCTGCCGGTGGGCATCGTCACGACGCTCATCAAGGGCGACGTGTTCAACTGGGGCCAGATCATGACGGGCGCGCTGCTCGGCGCCGCGCCGCCGCTCATCATCTACGCCTTCCTCATGGATTATTACGTCGCGGGTCTGACCGCGGGTGCGACTAAAGGGTAGGGACGGGACTCATGGCTCAAGTAACGCTGCGTAAGGTCGTCAAGAAGTACGACGAGGTTCCCGCCGTCCGAGGCGTCGATCTCGACATCGCCGACAAGGAGTTCATCGTGCTGGTCGGGCCCTCGGGCTGCGGCAAGAGCACGACCTTGCGCATGATCGCCGGTCTCGAGGAGATCACCGGCGGCGACATCGCGATCGGCGGCAACATCGTGAACGACGTGCCGCCCAAGGACCGCGACATCGCGATGGTGTTCCAGAACTACGCGCTCTATCCGCACATGAACGTCTACGAGAACATGTCGTTCGGGCTGAAGCTCAAGAAGACGCCCAAGGCCGAGATCGACAAGCGCGTGCGGCTGGCGGCCGGCATCCTCGACATCACCGAGCTGCTCGACCGCAAGCCCAAGGCGCTCTCGGGCGGTCAGCGCCAGCGCGTCGCCATGGGCCGCGCCATCGTGCGCGATCCCAAGGTGTTCCTGTTCGACGAGCCGCTGTCGAACCTCGACGCCAAGCTGCGCGTGCAGATGCGCACCGAGATCAAGAAGGTGCACCAGAAGGTGCGCACCACGACGGTCTACGTCACGCACGACCAGGTCGAGGCGATGACGCTCGCCGACCGCGTGGTCGTCATGAACCAGGGCCTGATCGAGCAGGTCGGCACGCCGAACGACCTCTACCACTCGCCGGCCACCAAGTTCGTGGCGGGCTTCATCGGCTCGCCGGCGATGAACTTCATCCCCTGCCAGGTCGAGCAGGCGGCGGGCGCGCTGCGCATCCGCCTCACCGACGCGCTGTCCTTCCCGGTCCCGGCCGAGCGGACGGCGCGGTATACGCCCTATGTCGGCAAGCCGAGCCTGGTGCTGGGCCTGCGGCCCGAGCACATCATCGAGACCCGTCCGCACATCGAACCGAACCAGCACGATTTCGACATGAAGATCGACGTGGTCGAGCCGATGGGCATGGAGACGCTGGTCTACTTCACCGTGAACGGCGTCGAGGTCTGCGGCCGGGTCAATCCCAACGCGGGCGCGGCGGCGGCCAAGACCATGAAGCTCAGGGCCGATCTCTCCAACATGCATCTGATCGACGACACCACGGGCAAGGTGCTCTAGGCTGCGGCCGTCGTTCATCAGCGTTAGGGAGACATCGATGGCTTCGTTGACGGGCAAGGTCGCCTGGGTGACCGGTGCTGGCTCGGGTATCGGCCAGGCGGCCGCGGTGGCGCTGGCCAGGGAAGGTGCCTCGGTGGTGCTGACGGGCCGCCGCAAGGAGCCGCTCGAGGAGACCGCGGCCACGATCAGGAAGGCGGGCGGCAAGGCCGTGATGAAGCCGGCCGATCTCATGAAGTCGTCGTCGGTCTCGGCGGTCGCCAGGGAGATCGAGGCGGAATTCGGCCGCTGCGACATCCTGGTGAACAATGCCGGCCTCAACATCCAGAAGCGCACCTTCGCCGACCTGACGCCCGAGGGCATCGACGAGGTCGTGCACGGCAACCTGTCGAGCGCGTTCTACTGCACGGTCGCGGTGCTGCCGATGATGCGCAGGCAGAAGGACGGCATCCTGATCCATACGTCCTCCGTGGCGGGCCGCGTGCCGGGGCCGCTGAGCGGTCCGGTCTATTCCGCCGCCAAGCACGGCGTCGTGGCGATGAGCCACACGCTCAACATGGAAGAATGCGTGAACGGCATCCGCTCCTGCGCCGTGCTGCCGGGCGAGGTGGCGACGCCGATCCTCGACAAGCGGCCGGTGCCGATCACCAAGGAGGAGCGCGCGAAGATGGCGCAGTCGGAGGATGTCGGCGACCTGATCCGCTACATCGCCTGCCTGCCCGCGCACATCGTGATCAACGAGGTCATGATCAACCCGACCTGGAACCGCGGCTACGTCGCCTCCCTCCAGCGCGCGAAGGACTAGGCACATGACCGTCACCATCAAGGCGAAGGCCCTCGAGGACTTCGTCGCGGACATCTTTGCGACCGCGGGCTGCTCGAAGGAAGAGGGCGGCCGCATCGGCCGCTACCTCGTCAGCGCCAACCTGTCGGGCCACGACAGCCACGGCGTCGTGCGCGTGCCGCGCTACGCCAGCCAGAAGAAGATCGGCACCGTCGTGGCCGACGTCACGGTCGACGTGCTGGTCGACACGCCGGTGATCGCCGTCGTCGACGGCAAGTACGGCTTCGGCCAGACCGTGACGCCGCAGGCGATCCGGATCGGCATCGAGAAGTGCCGGAAGAACGGCCTGTCTGCCGTGACCCTGCGCAACGCGGGCCATGTCGGCCGCGTCGGCGACTGGGCGGAGATGGCGGCGGCCGAAGGGCTGGTGTCGGTCCACTTCGTCAACGCCTCGGGCAGCGTGCTGGTGGCGCCCTATGGCGGCGTCGACCGGCGCTTCTCGACGGCGCCGTATTGCGTGGGCATCCCGCGGCCGGGGCAGGATCCGCTGGTGCTCGACTTCGCGACCTCGATCGTGGCCGAGGGCAAGGTGCTGGTGGCGAGCCAGGGCGGCAAGAAGGTGCCGGACGGCGCGCTGATCGGCCCCGACGGCAAGCCCAGCGCCGATCCGCATCTGCTCTATGGCGACTATACGCCGACCGGCCCGCGCAACCACGCGCAGGGCACCGGCGCGATCCGCGCCTTCGGCGACCACAAGGGCTCGGGCCTCGCCTTCATGTGCGAGATGCTGGGCGGCTCGCTGTCGGGGACGGGCGCCACCGATCCCAAGCGCGAGAAGTTCGCCAACGGCATGCTGTCGTTCTACGTCGATCCCAAGGTGCTCGATCCGGCGGGCTTCTTCCCGAAGGATGTCGCCAAGTACGTCGAGTTCGTGAAGAGCTCGCGTCCGTCGACGCCCGGCGTCGAGATCCTGGTGCCGGGCGAGCAGGAGTCGCGCACCCGCGCCAAGCGGCTGGCCGAGGGCGTGCCGCTGCCCGACGACACCTGGGCTGCCATCGTCGAGACGGCGCGCGGCGTCGGCCTGGACGAGCGGCGCATCCAGCAGGCGACGATGTAGAAAGGGTGGGGTGCCCTTTGGCGCTCCCTACGGGATTCGAACCCGTGTTTTAGCCTTGAGAGGGCCACGTCCTAGGCCTCTAGACGAAGGGAGCAAGAGGCAGGCGGACAGATAAGCCATGGGCCACGTCCTTGCAACCCCGGGATTCGGCGGCTTCTAGCGCGGCTTTCTGCCTGCTACGCGCGACAGGACGCCGGGCACGAACGGGTGGACCGCGACATCGGTGAATCCGGCGTCGCCGAGATAGCCCTTCACCTCGCCCTCGGTGTGGGCGCGGCCGGTGCTGCCGTAGACTCCCTCGTTCAGGCCCCACAGCGCAGCCGACAAGGGCCCGCTTCGGTCGTCGTGCAGCGTCTCGCCGATCAGGTGCATCTCGCCACCGGGCGCGAGGGCCGCGAAGGCCTTGGAGACGACCAGCCGGATCAGTGCCGGCTCGTATTGCGGCAGGTTGCTCGCCATCACCACGACATCGACGCCCTGCGGGAAGGCGCTCTCGGTGAAATCGCCGGCGACGGCGCTGACACGGTCCTCGGCCTTGTTG
>JAFEFH010000350.1 GCA_018240695.1 Pseudomonadota bacterium
GAGCGCCTGCGCGCCCTTCTTGCCCAACCCGGTTTGATCGCCATGCCGGCGGTGTGGGACGGGTTGACCGCCAAGCTGACCTTCGCCGCGGGCTTCAAGACGGCGTTCCTCTCGGGCTCCTGCGTGGCGGCGAGCCGCCTGGGCGGACCCGACCTCGACCTCGTGTCGTTCGGCGAGATGTTCGATTCCTTCAACATGGTCCACGCTGCGGCACCCGATCTCCTGGTGCTGGCCGACGGCGATCACGGCCATGGCAACGCGATGAACGTGCAGCGCACGGTGCGGGCTTACGGACGCGCCGGCGCCGCCGCCGTGCTGATCGAGGACAAGATCACGCCGCGTGAACTGACCGCCGCCGGCAAGCCCTGCCTGCCGCGCGAGGAAGCGCGCATGAAGATCCGTGCCGCCGTGCAGGCCGCCAAGGAGTCCGGCATCCTGGTGATGGCGCGCACCGACTGCCGCCCGACCCAGGGCATCGACGAGGCCGTGGCGCGCATCGAGATGTATGTCGAGGAAGGCGCCGACATCCTGTTCATGGACTCGCCCGCCGACGAGGCGGAGATCAAGCGCGGCATCGCGGCCAGCAAGGGCAAGCCGCACTTCGCCGTGCTGTCGCCGGGCGCGCCGCGCGCGACGCCGACCCAGAAGGAAGCCGAGGCGCTGGGCTTCAAGATCGGCACGTTTCCGACGGGCATGCTCTCGCCCGCGGCCGCCGGCATCAAGGCGGGCCTCGCCGCGATCAAGGCCGGCGAGTCGGAAGCCGAGAGCGCGCTGCCGCCGCCCGAGCTGCGCGCCACTCTGGGCTACGGCGACTACGACGCCCAGGCCAAGCCATTCATCGTGAAGGGCTGATACGCTTGATGTGACATTCACCACCCGGCGGGAGACGAGTCATGCCGCGCTTCATCGTCTGTCTGACGTTCGACCATGACCATCTCTCCGGGTTCATCGCCCGTGGGCTGACCTCGCCCACGGTGATGTCGCGCGGCGAATACGACATCGTCGTGATCCCGCGGCTGGTAGCCCTGCTAGGCAAGTACGGCATCAAGGGCACGTTCTTCACGCCGGGCCACACGATCGACAGTACGCCCCAGGCGGTGATGCCCTATATCGAGGCCGGCCACGAGATCGCCCATCATGGCTGGACGCACCGCCTGCCGGTGACGATGGAGCGCGACGAGGAAGAAGAGGAGATCGTCCG
>JAFEFH010000351.1 GCA_018240695.1 Pseudomonadota bacterium
GATCATCCTGGTGATCGTCCTGATCTACATCCGCTTCGCCGGATCGGAGGCCCTGATGGGCGAGGAGGGGGCGGCGATATGAGCGCGACTCCGGCAACGGCCCCTGCGGCGGCGCCGCGGATAGGGGTCGGCAAATGGCTGCGCGAGCACGCCGTGCTGATCATCGGCCTGCTCGTGATCGCCTACATGCTGATCCCGATCGCGGTGATCTTCTTCTTCTCCTTCAACAACCCGGCGGGGCGCTACAACTTCACCTGGGTCGGCTTCACCCTCAAGCACTGGGAAAACGCCTTCGGCATCCCGGAATTGAACGAAGCTCTCTGGACCTCGATCAAACTCGCGCTGTTGACGACGCTGATCTCGACGATCGTCGGCACGATGATGGCGATCGCCCTGGTTCGCTACGAGTTCTTCGGTCGGCGGCCGGCGAACTTCCTGATCGTGATCCCGATGGCGACGCCGGAGATCGTGATGGGCTCCTCGCTTCTGTCCTTCTTCCTCATCCTCGGCGTCGGGCTCGGGTTCACGACCCTGCTGATCGCCCACGTCATGTTCTGCATCAGCTTCGTCGTGGTCGTCGTGCGCTCGCGCCTGATCGGCTTCGACCGCAGGCTGGAGGAGGCGGCGAAAGACCTCGGCGCGACGCCCTGGGAAACCTTCCGCCTCGTCACCCTGCCCCTGATCCTGCCCGGCGTCTTCGGCGGCGCGATGCTCGCCTTCGCCCTCTCGATCGACGACTTCGTCATCTCCAACTTCAATTCGGGGACGACCGTCACCTTCCCCCTCTACATCTTCGGCGCCTTCCAGCGCGGCGTCCCGGTGGAGGTCAACTGCATCGCGATGATCCTCTTCGGCATCACCGTGCTGGCGATGGGATTCACGACCTGGCAGCAGCGGCGGGCGGAACGGATGGCGAGCATCAGGCCCGATCAGGAGGAGCTACCGCCGGCCGCGGTCACCGAGATCGCGGCGACCTACTAACGCCCGATATGGAAGCCGATCATCTGCGGCACCCGGGCGACGGTTGAAGCGATCCGTCCGGGCCGCCGCCCTTCCATCTCCGCCTGCTCCTTGCGGTCGATTCCCATCCTGATCGCTTCGCCGCCGATCCAGTGGAAGGGCTCGGGGGGGACGCGGGGGATCTTCGGGTCGACGAAGGCGAGGCGGGTGGGCTCGTCGGTGCGGTCGAG
>JAFEFH010000352.1 GCA_018240695.1 Pseudomonadota bacterium
CTCGATCTTCACCTTGGGCAGGAAGCTCACGGCATACTCGGCGCCGCGATAGATTTCGGTCTGGCCCTTCTGCCGGCCGAATCCCTTCACTTCGCTGACCGTCAGGCCATGGATGCCGAGGGACATCAGTGCGTCCCGCACTTCGTCCAGCTTGAACGGCTTGAAAATCGCCATCACCAGTTTCATCGCGCCTATCCTCCACCGGGCCGGGGCCCCCAAAACACGAGGACAGCGGATGCAAGGTGCGTGCCAGCGCAGCGACGCACCGGCCGCGCCGTTGGTCATGCGGTTGGCACGTCGCTTGCTGAGTGCACACCCGACGAAAATCAAAATCGGGGATGTACGAATGCTCAAGAAGATCGCCGCCGGCGTCGCCGGACTTCTCACCCTCGGCGCCGCGATGACGGCCCAGGCGGAGGACAAGCCGACCTGGACTGGTCCGTTCGGAGGCACTTTCAATGCGAGCTTTGCCTTCACCACGGACTATTCGTACCGCGGCATCTCCCAGACCCAGCGCGGCGTCGCGGGCCAGGTCGGCTTCGGCTACGAGACGCCGGCGCTCAGCGCCAACGTCCCCCTCACCGCCTATCTCAGCGCCTGGGGCAGCAACGTGAACTTCCCCAACTCCGGGGCCGCGCTCGAGATCGATACGATCGGCGGCATCCGCTACAAGGCGCTCGGCGACAAGCTCGTCCTCGACGCCAGCTTCATGCGCTACAACTACCCCGGCGCCGACTACAACCTGCGCTTCGACTTCAGCGAGTGGGGCTTCCTCGCCACCTACGACTTCGACGTCGTGGCCGTCACCGCCGGCCTGCACTACAGCCCCGACTTCTTCGGCGCCTCCGGCGCCGGCTGGTACAAGCAGCTCCTGGCCACCGTGCCGCTCAACTTCATCAAGCTGAACGACAACTTCGCCTTCAAGGCGTTCGGCTCGATCGGCAGCCAGTATGTCGAGAAGAACACCGTCTACGGCATCCCCAACAACGACTATTGGGACTGGCAGCTCGGCATCACCATGACCGCCTACACCTTCGACTTCTCGATCGCCTACACCGACACCAACATCGACGTCGCCGGCTGCGCCGCCACCTACAACTGCGAGGCCCGCGCCATCTTCACCATCAGCAAGACGTTCTAGCCTCGCCGAACCGCCGGGCGGCAAGCTTGCCGCC
>JAFEFH010000353.1 GCA_018240695.1 Pseudomonadota bacterium
GCCAAGTACCTGCCGGCGATCCGCGAGAGCACCGTGTGGTGGTGCCAGGGCTATTCCGAGCCGGGCTCGGGCTCCGATCTCGCCTCGCTGCGCACCAAGGCCGAGAAGGAAGGCGACCACTATATCGTCAACGGGTCGAAGACCTGGAACACGATGGGTCACTGGGCCGACTGGATCTTCTGCCTGGTGCGCACCGATCCCAAGTCCAAGCCGCAGGAGGGCATCTCGTTCCTGCTGATCGACATGAAGACGCCGGGCATCACCGTGAAGCCGATCATCATGGCCGACGGCGGCCATGAGGTGAACGAGGTGTTCTTCGACAACGTCAAGGTTCCCGTGGCGAATCTGGTCGGCAAGGAGAACGAGGGCTGGACCTGCGCCAAGTTCCTGCTGGCCAACGAACGGCTCGGCATCGCCGCGGTGCCACAGTCCAAGCGCGGCGTCGAGGCGTTGAAGGACATCGCGCGCGCCGAGCAGGAGAACGGCAAGCCGCTGATCGAGAACCAGGCCTTCGCCGAGAAGATCGCCGACCTCGAGATCCAGGTGACGGCGCTGGAATATACCGAGCTGCGCGTGCTGTCGCAGATGGCACAGGGCGGCCAGCCCGGGCCGGAAGTCTCCGGCCTCAAGATCCGTGGCTCGGAGATCCAGCAGCGCATCACCGAACTCACGATGGAAGCGGTCGGCGAATATGCGGCGCCCTATCTGCCGGGCCTGCTGTGGCAGGGCACCAACGAGGCGCCGGTCGGGCCGGAATACGCGCACCTCGCCGCGCCGCGCTACTTCAACAACCGCAAGACCACGATCTACGGCGGCAGCAACGAGATCCAGAAGGGCATCATCTCCAAGATGGTGCTGGGGCTGTAGATGGATCTCGCGCTCAAGCCCGAACATCAGGCCTTCGCCGACGAAGTCCGCGCCTTCGCGCGGAAAAACCTGTCGCCCGCGACGCGCGAGAAGACCTTCTCGGGCAAGCACTACGACAAGGAAGACCATGTCGTGTGGCAGCAGGCCTTGGGCAGGAAGGGCTGGCTCGCCTACACATGGCCCAAGAAGTTCGGCGGCCCCGGCTTCGACGTCACCCAGCGCTTCCTGTTCGAGAACGTGCTGGCGGAAGAGGGCGCGCCGCGCATCATCCCGTTCGGCGTGAAGA
>JAFEFH010000354.1 GCA_018240695.1 Pseudomonadota bacterium
GGATCGACCAGCGTATAGAGGACGGGGCCGCGGTCGCGCTCGACCGCCTGCATCACCTTCTCCATCTGGCCGGGCGTGCGGATCAGCGACCAGACATGCTCCTGCACGAAGATGCCTTCATATTGCACGAGACACGCACGCGCGACGCTCGACACCGTCTCGCCGGTGGAGTCCGACACCAGGTGCACATGGAAATTGCGGTTGGCCACGGCCCGTTTTACCCCACAGAACCCCCGGGAGAAACGCTGCATTGTTCGGGGCAAGACGGGGACAGGATCGAACGCCCCGCGCACGCCGCCGATTCAGGACCCGGATCGGGTCCGCCCGTCCACGCGGTCTCTGCCTGCGGATGAACCGGGAGGAAGCACGGGCGAATCGGGAATCAGCCGATTCCAGGCCGTGAAAGCAGGCATCGCCGATCCACAGGCGGCTGGGGAGGAACGGCTAATCACGCCCATCCCCGCTTTCCGCACCCTCTACTCCTGCTACTACCTATTAAGAAAGGGTAAGAGGGAAGGATGAGGGAAAAGAAATGAGCGGCGGGAAATTCCTGGAGACACTGTCCGGGACGCGCTTTCCGACGCCACCGATCTGGCTGATGCGCCAGGCAGGACGTTACCTGCCGGAGTACCGTGCCGTGCGGGCGACGACCAGGTCCTTCCTCGAATTCTGCTACACGCCGGAGAAGGCCGTCGAGGTGACGCTCCAGCCGATCAAGCGGTTCGGCTTCGACGCGGCGATCATCTTCTCCGACATCCTCGTGGTGCCCGATGCGCTCGGCCAGAAAGTCTGGTTCGCCGAGGGTGAGGGGCCGAAGCTCGAGGCGCTGACCGATCCGGCGCAGTTCGCCAAGCTCTCGCGGGCGCGGCTGCCGGAGTTCCTGGCGCCGGTCTATGCCGCGATCGCCGAGACGCGGAAGAGACTCCCGCAGGAAACCGCGCTGCTCGGTTTCGCCGGCGCGCCCTTCACGCTCGCCTGCTACATGATCGAAGGCCAGGGCAGCCGCGACTTCGCCAAGGTCAAGGACTGGGCCTATCGCTGGCCCGATTCGTTCGGCGTGCTGATCGACCTGCTGGTCGATTCGGTGGTCGATCATCTCTGCCACCAGATCGACGCCGGCGCCGACGGCGTCCAGCTCTTCGATTCGTGGGC
>JAFEFH010000355.1 GCA_018240695.1 Pseudomonadota bacterium
GGGGTCGAGCCAGGGCCGCGGTACGTAGGGTTACCTACAGCCATAGGAGTCTGTACCTCCTGTTGGTCAGGCCCTCGCCGACGTTCGAGCGTCGTCGGGGGCCGCTTTTGTGTGTCCAAGGAATCTAGCGCCGCGAGGCGATGGCGAGCGAAGATCACGCGATTCATCGTCGAACCTCCTCGGAAACCGGCCGCGAGGCGCTCTCCGTCACCCAGCGTTCCAGCTCGCTGACGGGAACCAGGCGCTTGCGACCTCGGCGGACCAACCGCAACTGAGGCGCGACGTAGGCCTCGAAGAAGTCGGGGCCGACCCCGATCGCCGCAGCCGCCTCGGGAGGGGTCAGCGCGATCCGGGGGACGGTGGTGGTGAGCTTCTTTGCCATCTCAGGCGTCTCTCCTCACAGCTCGATCTCCATCGTCCGCGTCCGCTCCGTCGTGCGCCCACGCTCGATCCCCAGCGCCTGCTGCGCCAGTCCGATCGACCCGCGCACCCGCTCCTGCTCGCGCCGGGTCGCATGATCATCAGCCTCAGGCCCGAGCGCAGTGTCTCTGTCCTGAAGCCCATGCCGTTGGCGGAAACCCTCCACTTCCCGCACGGCCCTGTCCCATGCCGCCCGCCCCGACCCATCCTCGGGTCTCTCCCCCAGCTCGGCGACGAGGTAGTCGGCGGGGGCGACGCGTGCGGCGGCGAGCGCGACGCGCTCGCGCCCCGCGAGGACCGAATCGATCGCCGCCACCTCGGCGCGGGCCTCGTGGGCCACGGGCGGCAGCTCCTCGCGCTCTTCGAGGTGTCGGGCGAGTGCCTCCCGTGACCTCGCCTCCTGGGTGTCGAGATGGGCGACCGACTCTCGGTACTCCGCTCGCGCCCGGCGCCCGCGACGGGGTTCGTCGCCCAGCTCCCGACGCTCGGCCTCGACACGGGCGACCAGATCCTCGCTGTGGGCGATCCGGTCGTCGAGGTTCCGGCGACGACGATCGCCCAGTTCCTCCGCCCCGACCTCCGAGCGCAGCTCCTGGCGCAGGCGCGCCAGCTCGGGCGAGGGAAGATCCTCGAACCTCGTCCGCAGCGCCTCGTCGTGCGCGGACACATGGGCGCCGTCGCGCTCGGCGGCCGCGGCGATGTGGGCGAGGCCCTCGCGGCCGGGGCCTCGTG
>JAFEFH010000356.1 GCA_018240695.1 Pseudomonadota bacterium
AGATGGCCAAGCTCGGCAAGGACCGCAATCCCTACCGCGCGGGCTTCCTGCAATTCGTGGGCGTCGCCGAGAGCCGCCAGCAGGCGCTCGACCTCTACACCGAGCCGGCCGAGTATTTCTACGGCCGCTGCCTGCATGTCGATGCGCGCTTCGCGCTGCCGCCGGGCTACACGACGGAGGCCACGCAGCGCGCCGGCATCGAGGGCATGATGACCAAGGCCGCGAACCTCGCCAATCCCACGACCAAGGCGGCGCTGAAGGCCACCAACATGAAGGACATCGTCGACGGCGGATACGTCATCATCGGCTCGCCCGACGAGGTGGTGGAGCAGATCCGCCACGTCGCGACCAGCCTCAACGTCGGCCATCTGATGATGCTCTTGCAGTACGGCAACATGAGCAAGGAGACGACCAAGTACAACACGCGCCTGTTCGCCGAGAAGGTCATGCCCAAGGTGAAGGACCTGTTCGGCGAGTGGGAGGACAAGTGGTGGCCCAAGCCCATGGCGAAGAGCCAGCGCGCCGCCGTGCCGTCTTATCGCGCCACCGTCGCGGCGGAGTAGGCCCGTGTCCGATCCGAAGACGACCACCGTTGCGGTGAACGGGTCTCCCTGTCGCGTCTGGACCAAGGGCAGCGGCCCCAGGCTCGGCTTCCTCGCGGGGCTGGGCGGCCTGCCGCGCTGGGTGCCCTTCCTCGACGAACTCGCCAAGACGCGCACCGTGATCGTGCCGTCGCTGCCGGGCTATCCCGGCGGCGGCACGGGCCACACCACGCTCGACACGCATCTCGACTGGATCGTGGCGGTGCGCCAGCTGCTCGACGGCGCGGGCCTCGCCGGGGCCGACCTCGTCGGCGCGTCGGTGGGCGGCGCCTTCGCCGCCGAGACGGCCGCGGTTTTTCCCGGCTTCGTAAAGCGGCTGGTCCTGATGGCGCCGTTCGGCCTGTTCGACGAGAAGGACCCGGCGACCGATCCCTGGGCGCAGCGCCGCGATGCCGTGGCCGGCCTGATGTGCGCCGATCCCAAACGGTGGGAAGCGCTGGTCGCCCCGCCCGAGGGCGCCAACTCGGTCGAATGGCCGATCGAGATGGTGCGAGCCGCCGAGGCCGCCGCCCGCGCCTTCTGGCCGCTCGGCAACAC
>JAFEFH010000357.1 GCA_018240695.1 Pseudomonadota bacterium
GATCATCCTGGTGATCGTCCTGATCTACATCCGCTTCGCCGGATCGGAGGCCCTGATGGGCGAGGAGGGGGCGGCGATATGAGCGCGACTCCGGCAACGACCCCCGCCCCGGCGCCGCGGATGGGCGTCGGCAAATGGCTGCGGGAGCACGCGGTCCTGATCATCGGCGTGCTCGTGATCGCCTACATGCTGATCCCGATCGCGGTGATCTTCTTCTTCTCCTTCAACAACCCGGCCGGGCGCTACAACTTCACCTGGGTCGGCTTCACCCTCAAGCACTGGGAAAACGCCTTCGGCATCCCGGAATTGAACGATGCGCTCTGGACCTCGATCAAACTGGCGCTTCTGGCGACGTTGGTCTCGACGATCGTCGGCACGATGATGGCGCTCGCCCTGGTCCGCTACGAGTTCTTCGGTCGCCGGGCGGCGAACTTTCTGATCGTGATCCCGATGGCGACGCCGGAGATCGTGATGGGCTCCTCGCTCCTCTCCTTCTTCCTCATCCTCGGCTCGCCCGCGCTCGGTTTCGAGACCCTGCTGATCGCCCACGTGATGTTCTGCATCAGCTTCGTCGTGGTCGTCGTGCGCTCGCGCCTGATCGGATTTGACCGCAGGCTGGAGGAGGCAGCGAAGGACCTCGGTGCGACGCCCTGGGAAACCTTCCGTCTCGTCACCCTGCCGCTGATCCTGCCCGGCGTCTTCGGCGGCGCGATGCTCGCCTTCGCCCTCTCGATCGACGATTTCGTCATCTCGAACTTCAACTCGGGGACGACCGTCACCTTCCCCCTCTACATCTTCGGCGCCTTCCAGCGCGGCGTCCCGGTCGAGGTCAACTGCATCGCGATGATCCTCTTCGGCATCACCGTGCTGGCGATGGGCTTCACGACCTGGCAGCAGCGGCGGGCGGAACGGATGGCGAGCATCAGGCCCGAGCAGGAGGAGCTGCCGCCGGCCGCGGTCACCGAGATCGCGGCGACCTACTAACGCCCGATATGGAAGCCGATCAATTCCGGCACCCGAGCGACGGTTGAAGCGATCCGCCCCGGCCGCCGTCCTTCCATCTCCGCCTGCTCCTTCCGATCGATTCCCATCCTGATCGCTTCGCCGCCGATCCAGTGGAAGG
>JAFEFH010000358.1 GCA_018240695.1 Pseudomonadota bacterium
AGTCCCTTCAAGCATGTGACTCAAAATTAGGACCACCTCCTTTCTCTGGTCTGACGATTGAAGCACACGCGGGCGGCGGTCCAAAAAGCCGGCGATCCGACCTCCCTAGGCTCTTGGCATGGACTTCGAGAAATACGGGGCGTGGACCTCATATCGGCGGATCGGCAAGGACAACGCGGGCGAGGCGGCACGGGCGGTGGAAGCGGCCGGCCTCGGCACGCTGTGGATGGGCGGCTCGCCGCGCCTGGAGGAAATGCGGCCGCTGCTGGAGGGCTCCGAGACGCTCGTCGTCGGCACCTCGATCGTCAACATCTGGGGGTATGACCCGGCCGACCTGGTCGCCGAATACGCGGCGCTCGAGGCCGACTTCCCCGACCGCCTCTGCGTCGGCATCGGCGTCGGCCACCCGGAGGCGACCAGCGACTACAAGCGCCCGCTGACCAACCTCGAAGCCTTCCTCGACGGCATCGACGCGGCCGCCGCGCCGATCCCCACCGACCGCCGCATCATCGCCGCGCTCGGGCCGAAGATGCTGCGGACCAGCGCGCGCCGCTCGCTCGGCACGATCCCCTACTTCACCTCGGTCGACCACACCCGCTTCTCGCGCGAGACCGTCGGCCCCGACGCGCTGGTCGTCCCCGAGATCGCCTGTGTCCTCGACGAGGACGTCGAGCGCGCCCGGGCCACCGCCCGCGAGTACGCGCAGCTCTACCTCGGCCTCTCGAACTACACCAACGCGCTGCTCGAACACGGCTTCGAGGCGGCCGACATCGCCGACGGCGGCTCCGACCGGCTGATCGACCACGTGATCCCGCACGGCACCGCCGCCGACATCGCCGCCGCCGCCCGCGCCCACGTCGAGGCCGGCGCCGACCACGTCGCCCTGCAGACGATCGGCGGCGAGGGCATCCCGGCGGTCGAGTGGTCGAAGCTCGCCGCCGCCCTCGCCTAGCCCGGTACCGTTCAGGGATGCCTGAGCTCCGATCCCACACCGTCACCCATGGCCGCAACATGGCCGGCGCCCGCGCGCTGCTGCGCGCCACCGGCGTCGAGCGCGACGACTTCGGCAAGCCGATCGTCGCCATCGCCAACTCCTTTACCCAGTTC
>JAFEFH010000359.1 GCA_018240695.1 Pseudomonadota bacterium
TCGGGCCGTGGCGAGGCCGAGGGCCGGTGGCTCGGCACCGCCTCTGCCGAACTCGGCCTTCACGGCACGGTCGATCCCGATGCCCTGACCGCGATGCTGACCGGAAGGAGCCCGGTCACGGGAGACCCGCTGGGCCTGAAGTCGGCGCCCGGACGCGAGCCGGTCCCGGGCTTCGACCTCACCTTCTCCGCTCCCAAGTCGGTCTCCCTGACCTGGGCGCTCGGCGGCCACCCCGCCTCCGGCCAGGTGATGGAGGCCCACCGCGCCGCCGTCTCTGCCGCGCTCACCTACATGGAGCGCTCGGCCTGCTGGGCGCGCCGGGGGAAGGGTGGGCGGACCTTCGTCCCCGGTAGCGGCTTCCTCGCGGCGGCCTACGTCCACCGCTCCTCGCGGGCGGGCGATCCCCAGCTCCACACGCACGTCCTGATCGCCAACGCGACCCGCGGCCCCGACGGCCGTTGGTCGCGCCTCTACCACCCGGCGATCTACGAACACGCGAAGACGGCGAGCTACCTCTACGAGGCCCACCTCCGCCACGAGCTGACCATGAGGCTCGGCGTCCAGTGGGATCCGGTGGAGAAGGGCCTCGCCGACATCCGCGGCTTCTCGACCGAGGAGCTGCGCGCCTTCTCGACCCGCCGCGCCGAGATCCTCGCCGCGGTCGGCGAGGGTGCCTCCGCGCGGGCGATGCAGGTAGCGGCCCTTGAGACCCGCAAGGCCAAGGACCGCGACATAACCGATGAGAGCATGCGCGAGGGGTGGCGGGCGAAGGCGCAGGAGGTCGGGCTCGACCGGGAGGCCATCGCCGCCCGGCTGGGCCACGGGCGGCCCGGCCCCTCGGTGGTCACGACGCAGGCGGTCGAGCGCTCGGTGACCGCCCACGTCTCCCACTTCGAGCGCCGCGACGCCATCCGCGCCGTCGCCGACAACCTGCCCCACGGCGCGCCCGTCGCGGAGGTCGAGCGGCTCGCCGACGAGTTCCTCGCCTCGGGTTCGGTGATGCGTATCGCCGAGACGCCGCGCGGTGCCCGCTTCACCACGCAGCGGATCTGGGAGATCGAGCGGCGGGCGCTGGCGGTCGCCGGCGAGATGCAGGAGACCC
>JAFEFH010000035.1 GCA_018240695.1 Pseudomonadota bacterium
CGCGACGTCGAGGTCGACGCCCTGCAGCACCTTCTTGGCGCCGAAGGATTTGGTGACGCCGCGCAGCGAGATCTTGGGCGAGGCCATCAGCGGGCGAAGAAGGCTTCGGTGATGAAGTAGTTGAAGGTCAGGATCAGGATCGACGCCGAGACCACGGCGTTGGTGGTCGCCATGCCGACGCCCTGCGCGCCGCCCTTGGAATTGTAGCCGTGGTAGCAGCCCATCAGCGTGATCAGGAAGCCGAACACCGCGGCCTTCACCAGCCCCGAGAACACATCCTCGAACTGGAGGAAGTCGACGGTGTTGCGCAGATAGGCCGTGTCGTTGAAGTCGAGCTTGTAGGCGCCGACCAGGAAGCCGCCCAGCACGCCGATGATGTCGGCGACGAGGACGAGGATCGGCAGGGTGACGATGCCCGCGATCAGGCGCGGCCCGATCAGGTACTTGAACGGGTTGGTCGAAAGGGTGGTGAGCGCGTCGATCTGCTCGGTCACGCGCATCGTGCCGATCTCGGCGGCCATCGCGGCGCCGACGCGGCCGGCGACCATCAGGCCCGCCAGCACGGGGCCGAGCTCGCGCGTCAGCGAGACGACCACGACGTTTGGGATCGCGCTCTCGGCGGAGAAGCGGGCGAAGCCGGTGTAGCTCTGTAGCGCCAGCACCATGCCGGTGAAGATCGCGGTGAGGCCGACCACGGGCAGCGAGTAGTAGCCGATCTCCAGCATCTGCCGCAGGACCTGCTGGCGGTAGTAGGGCGGCTGCACGGTCTGGCGGATGGCCTGCGCGGCGAAGGTGGTGATGGCGCCGGCCGCCGTCAGGAAGGCGAGCGTCATCCGGCCAAGAAGCGTGACCACGGGGATGCTCACGCCTGGTCCCCGGACGCGGGCGTCTGCGCTTCGCTCTCGGGCGCGGGCTCGTCTGTGTGCGGATTGTCGACGTAGACGCGCGCATAGCGCCGGCCGAGCGACGTCATGATCTCGTAGCCGTTGGTGCGGGCATGCTCGGCCAGCTCGTCCGGCGACATGTGCGGGCCCAGGACCTCGACGGTGTCGCCCGGCTGGCACTCGGTCTCGGGCACGTCGGTCACGTCGATGGTCACGAGATCCATGGAAATTCGGCCGATCACGGGCACCCGGCGCCCGGCGATGTGCACATGCGTGCGATTGATGAGCGCCCGAAAGTACCCGTCGGCATATCCCAGCGCAATCGTGGCCACCCGGCCGGCGCGCGCGGCGCGCCACGCCCCGCCATAGCCCACGGTCTGGAAGGCATCGATGCGGCGTACTTGCAGCACCCGCGCATGCAGCGCGACGGTCGGCAGCATCGGATTGTCGCGCTCGGGCAGGGGATTGATGCCGTAGAGCGCCGCGCCCGGCCGCAGCAGGTCGAAATGATAGTCAGGTCCCAGGAAGATGCCCGACGAGTTGGCGAACGACGCAGGCGCGCCGGGCATGGCGCGCACGAAGGCGCGGAAGCGCGAGAGCTGCTCGCCGTTCACCGGGTTGGACTGTTCCTCGGAGGCCGCAAGGTGGCTCATGATCAGCGCCAGCCGCAGGCCGCGCAGGCGGCCGCGCTCGTTGATCAGGACCTGCGCTTCTTCCTGGTTGAAGCCCAGCCGGTTGAGGCCGGTGTCGATGTGCAGCACGGCGTCGAGCGCGCGGTTGTAGCGCTGGGCCGCGGCGCGCCAGGCGTTGAGCTGGCCGAGATGATTAAGGACCGGCGTCAGTTCGTGCTCGACGAGGTCGCCCTCGGCGCCGGCCAGCAGGCCGTTCAGCACGTAGATCGGCAGTCCCGGCAGGACGTTGCGCAGCGCAATGCCCTCGTCGATGTGGGCGACGAAGAAATGGCGGCAGCCTTCGGCCGCGAGGCGCGGCCCGACCTTTTCGGCGCCGGTGCCGTAGGCGTCGGCCTTCAGCACGGCGGCGCAGTCGATCGGCCGGCCATTGGCGCGGCCGGCATCGCGCAGGCCGCGCCAGTTGGCGGCGATCGCGCCGAGGTCGACCGTCAGGACGGCACCGGCCCGGCGCAGCGCGTCGTTGTCGGCGGGAACGCTCATCGCCGCTTCTATTCGAAGACGGGTCCGGGCCCGTCCGAGTCGGCCGGCAGGTTGTCGAACTTGGTGATCGACCCGTCGAACGCCAGCCGCACGATGCCCGTCGGGCCATGGCGCTGCTTGGCCACGATCACCTCGGCCTTGCCGTAGGTCTGCTCGCAGCGCTGCTTCCAGGCATCGTGGCGCTCGTTGAACTTCTGGTCGCTTTCTTCCGCCCGGCGCGCCGGCTCCGAGCGGGTGAGGTAGTACTCCTCGCGATAGACGAACATGACGACGTCGGCGTCCTGCTCGATCGAACCCGATTCACGCAGGTCGGCGAGCTGGGGCCGCTTGTCCTCGCGCTGCTCGACGGCGCGGCTGAGCTGCGACAGGGCGATCACCGGCACGTCGAGTTCCTTGGCCAGCGTCTTGAGACCGCGCGTGATCTCCGAGACTTCCTGCACGCGGTTCTCCTGCCGCGACTTGCCCGAGGGGTTGAGCAGCTGGAGGTAGTCGACGACCAGCAGGCCGAGCCCGCGGGTGCGCTTGAGACGGCGCGCGCGCGTGCGCAGTGCCGCGATCGACAGCGCCGGCGTGTCGTCGATGAAAAGGTTGAGGTGCTCGAGGTCCTGGCTGACCTGGATGACCTTGTCGAAGTCGCTGCTGATCAGCTCGCCCTTGCGGATCTTCTCCGACGACAGGCCCGACTGTTCGGACAGGATGCGGTTGGCGAGCTGCTCGGCCGACATTTCGAGCGAGAAGAAGCCGACCACCGCACCGTCGGTGACCTTGGTCTTGCCGTCCTCTCCATGCTCCTCGCGATAGGCCTTCACGGCGTTGAACGCGATGTTGGTGGCGAGCGCGGTCTTTCCCATCGACGGGCGGCCGGCGAGGATCAGGAGGTCGGACTTGTGCAGGCCGCCCAGCAGCTGGTCGAGCTGCGACAGGCCGGTGGCGACACCGGTGAGCTGGCCCGCGCGATTGTAGGCGGCTTCCGCCGCGACCATCGCTTCGGTGAGTGCGGCGCGAAACGGCCGGAAGCCGCCGTCGGTCTGGCCGACGCTCGCGAGGTCGTAGAGCTTCTTCTCGGCGACTTCGATCTGCTCGATCGCGCTCTCGTCGAGCGTCGGCTTGAAGGCGCTGTTGACCACGTCCTGGCCGAGGTCGATGAGCTGGCGCAGCAGAAAAAGGTCGTGCACGAGACGGCCGAAGTCGCCGGCGTCGATCACGTGCACGGAGGCCGCCGCGAGGCCCGCGAGGTACTCGGCACCGCCGACAGCCTTCATGTCCTCGTCGTTCTCGATGTAGGTCTTGAGCGTGACGGCGCTCACGAGCTGGCCGCGCTCGATCAGGCGCGCCAGCGCGTCGAACAGCTTGCCGTGCAACGGGTCGGCGAAGTGCTCGCCCTTCAGGAACTCCGCGACCCGGTGATAGGCCGCGTTGTTCACAAGGATCGAGCCGAGCAGCGCCTGCTCCGCCTCGAAGTTGTGGGGCGGCTCGCGCACGGCGGCGAGCTGGATCACCCGGCCGTCGGTCGTCTGTTCGTCTTTTTGGGGCTCCATGGAGAGCCTTTTAACTGAAGGAGGGGGACGAGACGCTTACTGTCGGAAGAACGAAGAAGGTACTCCAATGGCTGCCCACATTGAATAGGGACAACAACGGGGGTTATTCGGCCGCAACCGCCTGGGAAAGCGCCGCGCTGCGCTCGCCATCGAGAATATAGGCGCGGGTGAGCGGGACGGCATCCAATTTGCGCGCAATCTGCACCTGGAAGACCATCTGGTTCATGAACCGGAAGGCCACCTCGCAGCCGACGAGATAGAACTCCCACATCCGGCAGAAGCGCTCGTCGTAGCCGGCGGTCGCCTTGATCTTCTCCCGGTTGGCGAGGAAGCGCTTGCGCCAGTGCCGCAGGGTCTCGGCGTAGTGGAGCCGCAGGACCTCGATGTCGGTGATCCAGAGGCCGGTCTTCTCGATCGCGCCGGTGACCTCCGACAAAGCCGGCGTGTAGCCGCCCGGGAAGATGTACTTGCGCAGCCACGGGTTGGTGCCGCCGGGCGGCTCCATGCGGCCGATCGCATGCAGCAGCATCACGCCGTCGTCGGTCAGCAGATCCTTCACCTTGCGGAAGTATTCGAGATAGTGGGTGGCGCCGACATGCTCGAACATGCCGACCGAAACGATGCGGTCGTAACGGTCGGGCTCGAGGCGATAGTCGAGCAGCTTGAACCGTACGCGGTCGGCGAGGCCGGCCTCGAGGGCACGCCGGCTCGACACGGCGAGCTGTTCCTTCGACAGCGTGACGCCGGTGACGTCGACGCCGTACTCGCGGGCGAGGAAGAGCGCCATGCCGCCCCAGCCGGAGCCGATGTCGAGCACCTTCTGTCCCGGCTGGAGGCAGAGCTTGGCTGCGATGTGGCGCTTCTTGTCTTCCTGCGCCTGCTCCAGCGTCTCGTTGCCGGTATTGAAGTAGGCGCAGGAATATTGCCGGTCTCGATCCAGGAAGAAGTCGTAGAGCTTGTCGTCGAGATCGTAGTGATGCGCGACGTTGCGCTCGGCCTTGCCGATCGGATTGTACTGCTGGACGAAGCGCAGGACGCGCTGGAGGCCGTAGGAGAAGCGCAGCAGCGGCGTCGCATCGACGGCGGCGATGTTGCGGCCGAGCAGCTCCATGACGTCGTAGATGTCGCCGTCCTCGACGGTCAGCGTGCCGTCCATGTAGGCCTCGCCGAAAGCGAGGCGCGGTCGCAGCGCGAGGCGGATGCCGGTCCACGAGGTGTGAATCTTGATGGTGGCTTCGGGCCCGGGGCGGGCACCCTGGATACGGTGCGTCCTGCCGGCGGCATCTATGATGGTGAGCCGGCCTTCGCCGACAACGCCGGCAAGGACCTTCGCGAGCAACATCGTTGGACCCCCTTCAAGTTCGGGAAACGCCAACCCTGCAATGTGGTTCCATATTTCTGCCTTAAATGTGAAGGCCCCGCCACGGTTTCAAGTCGCCCCAATGAAAACGCCCGCCATCGGAAGCCGATGGCGGGCGCATTCGACGTGGACCCCGTGCGGGATCGGACGTTTCTACTTCTTCTCGTCGGCCGCGGCCTCGTCGGCGGCGGGCGCTTCCGCACCCTCGGCCGGAGTCTCGTCCGTCTTGTCCTTCGCCTCGAAGAGGGCGGCGGCCTGCTCGGCGGCGCGCTGGGCGGCCTCGGCGGCCTCCATCGCGGCGCGCTCGGTCTCGGCGACCAGCGTGCCGCCCTTGGCGAGGAAGTCGGCTTCGTCGGGCGAACGCGCGACGATCACGGTGATGTCGATCGCGACCTCCGGATGGAGGTGGATCTTGATCTTGTGCGCGCCGAGCGCCTTGATCGGCTTGTCGAGCTCGACCTGGCCGCGCTCGACCTTCACGCCCGCGGCGGCGGCGCCGTCGGCGATGTCGCGCGAGGTGACCGAACCGTAGAGCTGGAGCGCTTCCGAGGCCTGGCGGATGAGCACGACCTTGAGGTCGCCCATCTTCTTGCCGACCGCTTCGGCTTCCTGGCGGCGCTCGAGGTTCTGCGCCTCCAGCACCTTACGCTGCGATTCGAAGTAGGCGATGTTGTCCTTGGTGGCGCGCAGGGCCTTCTTCTGCGGCAGGAGGAAGTTGCGGGCGAAGCCGGGCTTCACCTTCACAACGTCGCCCATCTGACCGAGCTTCGGCACGCGTTCCAGCAGGATGAGGTTCATCGGCATGTTGAGTGCTCCTGCTAGCTGATGAGGTAGGGCAGGAGGGCCAGGAAGCGGGCGCGCTTGATCGCCTGGGCGAGCTCACGCTGCTTCTTGGACGACACCGCGGAGATGCGGCTCGGCACGATCTTGCCGCGCTCGGAGACGAAGCGCTGAAGAAGGCGCACGTCCTTGTAGTCGATCTTGGGCGCGTTGGCGCCGGAGAACGGGCAGCTCTTGCGGCGGCGCGTGAACGGACGGCGTTGGGCGCTCATACTTCTTCCTCCGTAGCAGCGGGGGCGGCGTCATCGCCGAAACGCGGACGCTCGCGACGCGGCGGACGGTCGCTCCAGCCGCCGCGGTCGCCGCGATCGCCACCGGGACGATCCGACTTCTCGCTGCTGCGCAGCATGACGGCCGACGGGCCTTCCTCGAGCGCGTCGACGCGCACGGTCAGGTAGCGGATGATGTCTTCGTTGATCGACATCGTGCGCTCGAGCTCCTTCACCGCCGCCGACGGGGCGTCGATGTTGAGCAGGGTGTAGTGGCCCTTGCGGTTCTTCTTGATGCGGAAGTTCAGCGAGCGGAGGCCCCAGTATTCCTTCTTGGAAACGGTGCCGCCGAGGCCCTTCACCAGCTCTTCGAACTGGGTGGTCAGGGCCTCCACCTGCGTCGCCGGGACATCCTGGCGTGCAATGAAGACGTTCTCGTAGAGTGCCATGTAGTATCAGACTCCTTATGGCTGTTGGTGACCCGGAGTTCTCGCGAACCGCCCGGATCTAGCTGGCCCCCCGTCGGGACGACGGGTACGCCAGCAAGGAGACGAGGCCGATTTAGGCCCCGAAGAGCGGCGGTTATACAGGCTCATCCCCCGAAATCAAGGCATTACGGCCCCCCGACGAGTGGGGTATGGAGGGGGTCGCATCAGGCCAAAAACGGGAGAATCAGGCCCATGAGTCGCGCTTTTGTCTTTCCGGGACAGGGTTCCCAGGCCGTCGGCATGGGGACCGACCTCGCCGCCGCCTTCTCGACCGCCCGGGACGTGTTTCAGGAGGTCGACGAGGCCCTGAAGCAGAATCTGTCGAAATTGATGCGCGAAGGGCCCGAATCCGACCTGGTCCTGACCGAAAACGCCCAGCCGGCCCTGATGGCCGTCAGCATGGCGGTGGTCCGCATCCTCGAAAAGGACGGCGGCAAGCCGATCGGCCAGCTGGCCAGCCATGTCGCCGGCCATTCGCTGGGCGAGTATTCCGCCCTGGCCGCGGCCGGGGCGCTGCAACTCTCCGATGCCGCCCGGCTGCTCAAGCTGCGCGGCCAGTCGATGCAGAAGGCGGTGCCGGTCGGCGTCGGCGCCATGGCGGCGCTATTGGGCATCGAACTCGAGCCCGCCCAAGCGGCCTGCAAGGAAGCGGCCCAAGGCGAGATCGTCGCGGTCGCCAACGACAATGGCGGCGGCCAGGTCGTGGTCAGCGGCCACAAGGCCGCGGTCGAGCGCACGATCGAGGCGGCCAAGGCGCATGGCTGCAAGCGCGGCATGCTGCTGCCGGTGAGCGCGCCGTTCCACTGCCCGCTGATGCAGCCCGCCGCCGACGCGATGCGGGAAGCGCTGGAGAAAGTGTCGCTCGCCACACCACGGGTGCCGCTGATCTCCAACGTGCTCGCATCGGAGATCACCGAGCCGGGCGCGATCAAGCAGCGCCTCGTGGAACAGGTCACCGGCCTCGTGCGTTGGCGCGAGAGCGTGCAATACATGAAGGGCGCCCACGTCGAGATGCTGGTCGAGTGCGGTTCGGGCAAGGTCCTGTCGGGGCTGGTGAAGCGCATCGACAAGGAGATGACCGGCACGGCGCTCAATACGCCGGCCGATATCGAAGCTTTCCTGAAGACCGCGTAGGGGGCACGCACATGTTCGATCTCACAGGCAAGGCCGCGCTCGTCACCGGCGCCTCGGGCGGCATCGGCGGCGCGATCGCCCGCGCGCTGCACGCGCAGGGCGCCACGGTCACGCTGTCGGGCACGCGCGCCGAGGCGCTCGAGGCGCTGAAGGGCGAACTCGGCGAGCGCGCGCATGTCGTCACAGCCAAGATGGACGACGCGGCCGACATCGATCGCCTCGCCAAGGAGGCGGAGGCCGCGATGGGCGGCAAGCTCGACATCCTGGTGAACAATGCCGGCATCACGCGCGACAACATCTCGATGCGCATGAAGGACGAGGAGTGGGAGAAGGTCCTCCAGGTCAACCTCACCGGCACCTTCCGCCTGATCCGCGCCGCGATGCGCGGGATGATGAAGCGGCGCTTCGGCCGGGTGATCAACATCACCTCGATCGTCGGCGTCACCGGCAATCCCGGCCAGGCCAACTATGCCGCGGCCAAGGCCGGCCTGATCGGCATGTCGAAGTCGCTGGCCCAGGAACTGGCCTCGCGGTCGATCACCGTGAACTGCGTGGCCCCGGGCTTCATCGCCACCCCGATGACCGACGTGCTGACCGACGACCAGAAGAAGGGCATTTTGGGCCGCGTTCCGGCCGATCGGCTGGGCACGGCGCAGGAAATCGCGGCGGGCGTGGTCTATCTGGCCAGCGACGAGGCGGCCTATGTCACCGGCCAGACGCTCCACATCAACGGCGGGATGGCCATGATCTAGCCGCAAGTGCCTGATTTTGTGGGCTTTCCGGCGCTAGCCAATCGCCGGGAAGCTATGTTAGGAGAACCGGAAATCGCCGTCCCCTTCGGCGAACACGATTTTTGAGAGACGGGAAGGACAAGAAAATGAGCGATGTTGCCGAGCGCGTTAAGAAGATCGTCGTCGAGCATCTCGGCGTTGAAGCCGCCCAGGTGAAGGAAGACGCCAAGTTCATCGACGACCTCGGCGCCGACTCGCTCGACACCGTCGAACTCGTGATGGCCTTCGAGGAAGAGTTCAGCATCGAGATTCCCGACGACGCCGCCGAGAAGATCCAGACCGTCGGCGACGCGGTGAACTTCATCAAGAGCAACGCCAAGTCCTGATCCGCGTCAGCTCCTGAACAGGGGAGGCGACCGATGAGGCGCGTTGTCGTAACTGGCATGGGCATGGTCACGCCGTTGGGTGACGGCGTCGACGTCAACTGGCGGCGGTTGACCGCTGCCGAGTCGGGCATCGGTGCCATCCAGGCTTTCGATACGTCGGATCTCGCGACCAAGATCGCGGGTGAGGTGCCGTTGGGCGACAAGGCCAACGGACACTTCAATCCGGACCTCTACATGCTTCCGAAGGACCAGCGGAAGGTCGACAAGTTCATCCTGTTCGGGATGGCGGCGGCCAAGCAGGCGGTCGAGGACTCCGGCTGGAAGCCGACCGACGAGGAAAGCCTCAACCGTACGGGCGTCCTGATGGGCGCCGGCATCGGCGGCTTGCAGACGATCTACGAGACATCGATCACGCTGAAGGAACGTGGTCCGCGTCGCGTCAGCCCGTTCTTCGTGCCCTCGGCGCTGATCAACCTGATTTCGGGACAGGTCTCGATCGAATACGGCTTCAAGGGCCCCAATCATTCCGTCGTCACGGCATGCGCCACCGGCGCCCATGCGATCGGCGACGCCGCGCGCCTGATCATGCTCGACGACGCCGACGTGATGGTCGCGGGCGGCGCCGAGGCCACGATCTGCCGCATCGGCATCGCGGGCTTCAACGCCTGCAAGGCGCTGTCGACCGACTTCAACGACCAGCCCCAATCCGCGTCGCGTCCGTGGGACAAGCGGCGCGACGGCTTCGTCATGGGCGAGGGCGCGGGCTGCGTGATCCTCGAAGAGTACGAGCACGCCAAGAAGCGCGGCGCCAAGATCTACGGCGAGATCATCGGCTACGGCCTGTCGGGCGACGCCTATCACATCACGGCTCCGTCGGAGACCGGCGACGGCGCGCAGCGCGCGATGAAGGCGGCGCTGAAGCGGGCCGGCCTCGGCACCGACCAGATCGACTATGTGAACGCCCACGGCACCTCGACCATGGCGGACGTGATCGAACTCGGCGCGGTGAAGAAGGTTTTCGGCGCGGACGCCTACAAGCTGTCGATGTCCTCGACGAAGTCGGCGACCGGTCATCTGCTCGGCGCGGCCGGCGCCATCGAGGCGATCTACGCGATCAAGTCGGTGACCGACCAGGTCGTGCCGCCGACGCTCAATCTCGACGATCCGGACGAGGGCTGCGACATCGACCTGGTTCCCAAGCAGGCGAAGCAGCGCAAGGTCCGCTACGCCCTCAGCAACTCCTTCGGGTTCGGCGGCACCAACGCCTCGTTGATCGTCGGTCCGGTCTGACCGGCGGCCGCTGAGTCATGCTCAGCTTCTTTCGCTGGACGCTGTTCTTCATTGTCTTGTTCGTGACGGTGATCGGCGGCGCGCTGTTCGTCGGCAACACCATCCTGGTGTCCAACGGTCCGCTCGACGCGCCTAAGCGCGTCGTCATCCCGCGCGGCGCCGGCCCCGCGACCATGGCCAAGGTGCTGAAGGAAGAGGGCGTGCTGAACTATGCCGGCCTGTTCCGCGTCGCCCTCATGGTCGATCCGTCGCCCAAGCCCATCAAGGCGGGCGAGTACGAGATCCCGGCGCACGCCTCGATGCACGCGGTGGTCGAGATCCTGCAATCGGGCAAGGTCGTGCAGCGCCGCCTCACGGTGCCCGAGGGCACGACGACGGCCGAGGTGCTCGAGCTCGTGCGCAAGACCGATACGCTGACGGGGGAGATCACCCTCGACGTGAAGGAAGGCGACCTGCTGCCGGAGACCTACTTCTATTCGCGCAACGACACTCGAGACGGGCTGCTGCTGCGCATGAAGGAAGCGATGGACAAAGCCGTCGACGAGGCGTGGCGCAAGCGCGTGGCCGGCCTGCCGCTGCTCAACCGTCGCGACGTCGTGATCCTGGCCTCGATGATCGAGAAGGAGACCGCCGTGCCGGCGGAGCGCCCGCGCATCGCCGCGGTGTTCGTGAACCGGCTGCGCATCAAGATGCGGCTGGAGAGCGATCCCACGACGATCTACGGGCTGACCAACGGCAAGGGCACGCTGGGCCGCGATCTCACGCGCGCCGACCTTCAGTCGGCGTCGGGCTACAACACCTATGTCGTGCCGGCGCTGCCGCAGGGCCCGATCTGCAATCCGGGGCGGGCTTCGCTGATGGCCGCGACCAATCCCGCGCCGCGCGACCGTTCGCTCTATTTCGTGGCCGACGGGCAGGGCGGCCACACCTTCGCTGCCAACGTCTACGAGCATAACCGCAACGTGGCGCGCTGGAAGGAACTGCAAAAGCAGAAGCAGGATCAGGAATCGACGGCGGCGCCGCGCGCGCCGGCCACGGCAAAGCCGTGAGCCGATGCCGGCCATTCTCCTGGCCATCGTCTGTCTCGTGGCGCTCGGGCTCGGCATCGCCTGGTTCCTGCGCGCCAACCCGTCGAGCGTCGCGAAGCGCCTGAGGGTCGTCGTCGCACTGCTGATCGCGCTCGGCATCGGCGCGTTGCTTGTCGTGGGACTGCGCTTCCTCCCCAGTGTCCTTCCCGAACTGTTCGGCCTGGCCGGCGTCGTCATCACGGGCTTGATCGCGCGCGCCCTGCGCCAGCGGCCGTCGCCGGGTTTCAGCACGCCGGGCAGCGGCCAGCGCACCGAGGTGCGCACGGCTTTCTTCGAGGCGTGGATCGAGCACGCGACCGGCGATGTCGGAGGGCGCGTCCTGCAAGGGCGGTTCGCCGGGCGACGCTTCGACGATTTGTCGGAGGCAGAAGCACGCGATTTGCATTCGGCCGTCGCCGGCGATCCGGAGTCGGTGCGCATCCTCGAGGCCTATCTCGACCATCGGCTGGGCACGTCATGGCGGCAGACCGGCCGTGCCGCAGGGAGCGGGCAAAGCGCGACGGGAGCGATGACCCGCGGCGAGGCACTGGCTGTCCTGAGGCTGGCCGAGTGCGCGAGCGACGAGGAAATCCGCGCCGCCCATCGGCGGCTTGTCCAGCGGGTGCATCCGGATGTCGGCGGCAGCGCCGATCTGGCTGCCCGGATCAACCGGGCGAAGGATATTCTCCTTGGGCGCTAAAATTTGCGGCGACCTTGCCAGAGCCCGCAGCCCTGTGGCATCTACCGCGACCGCTCCCGCAGGCAGGAAAGCCTCGGCCAAGCCGCTGATTTTGCTCTACAATATGCATTCCTTGTACGAGGTTCACGAGTATGGCGCAGCGCGTCCGTAAAGCTGTTCTCCCGGTGGCGGGTCTGGGCACGCGGTTTCTGCCGGCGACCAAGGCGATGGCCAAGGAGATGCTCACCGTCGTCGACCGGCCCCTGATCCAGTATGCGATCGAGGAGTGCCTGGGCGCGGGGATCGAGGAGTTCGTCTTCGTCACCGGCCGCAACAAGATCGCGATCGAGGACCATTTCGATTCGGCCTACGAGCTCGAGGACACGCTGATCAAGCGCGGCAACAAGGCGGCCGAGCTGAAGCAGACCGAGGATGCGACGATCAAGGCGGGCAACGCGATCTTCACCCGCCAGCAGAAGCCGCTCGGCCTCGGTCATGCCGTGTGGTGCGCGCGCCACTGGATCGGCCGTGAGCCTTTCGCGGTGTTGCTGCCCGACGAGCTCACGATCGACAAGCCGACCTGCATCGGCCAGCTCGCGGCGGCGCACGAGAAGACCGGCGGCAGCGTCGTGGCCGTGATGAACGTCCCGCGCGAGCAGACCAAGAGCTACGGCATCGCTGCGGTGAAGCCAGAGAAAGACGGCTTGCAGGAGATCACGGGCATGGTCGAGAAGCCCAAGCCCGAGGATGCGCCCTCGACCCTCGCGCTGATCGGCCGCTACGTGCTGACGCCGGAGGTGTTCGACCACCTCGACAAGCACGAGAAGGGCGCGGGCGGTGAGATCCAGCTCACCGACGCGATGGCCAGGATGATCGGCGCCCAGCCGTTCCATGCGCTGACCTACAAGGGCCAACGCTACGACTGCGGCAGCCGGATCGGCTTCCTCGAAGCCAACGTCGCGGTGGCGCTGCACCGCGCCGACACGAGTACGGAAACGCGGGCGCTGCTGACCCGCCTGCTGAAAGGCTGATTCTATGCGCATCGTCATGGTGGGCTCGGGCTATGTCGGACTGGTGTCGGGGGCGTGCCTGGCGCAGTTCGGTCACGACGTGATCTGCGTCGACAAGGACCCGGCCAAGATTGCCGCCCTCCGCGATGGCAAGATCCCGATCTACGAGCCCGGCCTCGATCGCATGGTCGCCGACAACGCCAAGGCGGGCCGCCTCAGCTTCGACACCAGCCTGGCCGGGCCGGTGGGCGAGGCCGACGCGGTGTTCATCGCGGTCGGTACGCCGACGCGGCGCGGCGACGGACATGCCGACCTGAGCTACGTCTATGCCGCCGCCGCCGAGATCGCCAAGGCGATCCGCCACTATACGGTGGTCGTCACCAAGTCGACGGTGCCGGTCGGCACCGGCCGCGAGGTGGCGCGCATCGTGCGCGAGAACCAGCCGGGCGCCGAGTTCGACGTCGCCTCCAATCCGGAGTTCCTGCGCGAAGGCGCGGCGATCGAGGACTTCATGAAGCCCGACCGCGTCGTGATCGGTGTCGAGAGCCAGCGCGCGCGCGACGTGATGGCGGGCATCTATCGGCCGCTCAACCTGATCCAGACGCCGATGGTGTTCACCAACATCGAGACGGCGGAAGTCACCAAATACGCGGGCAACGCCTTCCTGGCGACCAAGATCACCTTCATCAACGAGATCGCCGATCTCTGCGAGAAGGTGGGTGCCGACGTGCACGACGTGGCGCGCGGCATCGGCCTCGACGGCCGCATCGGCCGCAAGTTCCTCCATCCGGGCCCGGGCTTCGGCGGCTCGTGCTTCCCGAAGGATACGCTGGCCTTCGCCTACACCGCGCGCGAGGCCAATGCGCGGCAGACGATCGTCGAGCAGGTCATCGAGGTGAACAACGCGCGCAAGAAGAAGATGGCGCAGAAGGTCATCGACTTCTGCGGCGGTTCGGTCGCCGGCCTGACGATCGGCGTGCTGGGCCTCACCTTCAAGCCCAACACCGACGACATGCGTGACGCGCCGTCGCTCGACATCGTGCCGGCGCTGCAAAAGGCCGGCGGCAAGGTGGTGGCGTTCGATCCCGAGGGCATGACCGAGGCCGGCAAGCTGCTGCCGGGAGTCGCCTTCGCCAAGACAGCCTACGAGGCCGCGACCGGCGCCGACGTGCTGGTTGTGATAACCGAGTGGCACGAGTTTCGCGGACTCGATCCTCGTCGTATCAAGGAGGCCATGCGCCAGCCCCGCATCGTCGACCTGCGCAACATCTTCAATCCCGAGGAGATGCGTGGACTTGGCTTCACCTACGAAGGCATCGGCCGTCCCAAGCCGCGCGACTGACTGCCCGAGAACAACAATCCGGAGTTCCAAATGAGCGATGCATCGCACAAGTTCGACCCCTCGATCCTGCGCGAGTACGACATCCGCGGCGTGGTCGGTAAGACCCTGCACGTCGCCGATGCCAAGGCGATCGGCCGTACCTTCGGGACGCTGGTCCGCCGCAAGGGCGGCAAGAAGGTGGCGCTGGGCTATGACGGCCGTCTGAGCTCGCCCGATCTCGCCGCCGCCTGCACGGAAGGCCTCGTCGCCGCCGGTTGCGAGGTCGTGCAGATCGGCGTGGCGGCGACGCCGATGCTCTACTTCGCCGTCTATCATCTCGAGGCCGATGGCGGCATCCAGATCACCGGCTCGCACAATCCGCCGGACTACAACGGCTTCAAGATGATGATGGGCAAGAAGTCCTTCTTCGGTGCCGACATCACCAAGCTCGGCGAGATGGCCGGCAAGGGTGACTGGGAGAGCGGCAAGGGCTCCGCCGTGAAGAAGGACATCCTCGGCGACTACGCCGCGCGTCTCCTGAAGGACGTGAAGTCCGGCAAGAAGCTCAAGGTCGCGTGGGACACCGGCAATGGCGCCGTCGGCGTCTCGATCCGTGCCGTCGTCGACAAGCTGCCGGGCACGCACTTCATCCTGAACGAGAAAGTCGACGGTACCTTCCCGGCGCACCATCCCGATCCGACGATGCCGAAGAATCTCGAGCAGCTCGTGGCAGAGGTGAAGCGTCAGGGCTGCGACCTCGGCATCGCCTTCGACGGCGACGGCGACCGTATCGGCGCGGTCGACGGCAAGGGCCGCATCCTGTGGGGCGACCAGCTCCTGATCCTGTGGGCGCGCGACGTACTCAAGGACCGGCCGGGCGCCACCATCATCGCCGACGTGAAGGCGAGCCAGGCGCTGTTCGACGAGATCACGCGCGCCGGCGGCACGCCGCTGATGTGGAAGACCGGCCATTCGCTGATCAAGACCAAGATGGCCGAGCTGAAGTCGCCGCTGGCCGGCGAGATGAGCGGCCACGTGTTCTTCGCCGACACGTTCTACGGCTTCGACGACGCGCTCTACTGTGGCCTGCGCCTGCTCAACATCGTGTCGACGGGTACCGAGAGCCTGGCGGCGATGCGCGACAAGCTCCCGCAGCTCGTGAACACGCCGGAGCTGCGCTTCGACTGCGCCGACGACCGCAAGTTCAAGATCGTGGACGAGGTGAAGGCGCGGCTGAAGCAGGCTGGCGCCAAGGTGAACGACATCGACGGCGTACGGGTGAACACGCCGGACGGCTGGTGGCTGCTGCGTGCCTCGAACACCCAGCCGGTGCTGGTGGCGCGCTGCGAGAGCGCCAACGATGCCGGCCTCGAGCGACTGAAGGGCGATCTGAAGAAGGCGCTGGGCGCCAGCGGTGTCGAGCTTCCGGACGAGGCGTCCGCCGGCCACCACTGATGCGCTTCTTCTTCTACGGAACGCTGCTCGATCGCGACGTGACGGCCCTGGTGCTGGGCCGTCGGCTGCCGGCCCAAGCCTTTGTGCCGGCGGAACTGCCGGGCTGGTCGCGCTGGCGGGTGGAGGGCGGCAGCTACCCGGTTTCGCTTCCCGACCGCAAGGGCTGTGTCAGCGGCGCCGTCGTCTCGGGCCTCAGTGCGCGCGACGTGGCGCATCTCGCGGCGTATGAAGGGGCAGGCTACCGCATCTCTTCGCTACGGGTGCGGATTGCCGGGAAATTGACGACGGTCTCGGTGTTCGAACCGATCGTGAGCCGGCTCAAGCCGACCAACCGTCCGTGGGACCTGACGCTATGGCAGCGGCAGGACAAGAAGTCGTTCGTCGGCCGGCTGGTAAAGGCGCTCAGTGGGCGCCGGGGGTATTCCAGGCCGTGACCTGGAGCGCCGAGCAGTAGATCTTCTTCAGCGTGAGCTTCTTGCAGCCCGCGACCGCCTCTTCCTGAGAAAGGTTGGTGAGACGGGCGCGGTGGAAGGTCTTCTGCGCCATCTGCACCTCGTCGACGCTGACCGCGCCGTGCGAGCGGATCGTGTCGGGCAGGGCCGAAGTCGCGCGCTCGAGCGCCAGCTCTGCGCCGCGGGAGTCGTTGAACGAACCGACCTGGATCACCCAGCTGCCGAGCGGCGGCACGTTGTCGTTGGCCGGAGCGGCAAGCACGGGCGTGTTGGGCGAGGCGGTGGCGACACGGACCGGCGCGCCGAAGGGCGGCGCCGCCGTCGGCGTCGACGGGGCAGGCTCGGCCTTCACGACCTGCCCGATGCGCGGGGCGTTCGAGATTCCTGTGCCGGGCACGAAGTTGGCAGCGGCGTAGCGCGCCGACGGCGGCACGCGCGGCGACGTCCAGGGCGACACGCCGCTGGCCATCGCGGTCTCGAAGCCGCGGTCCATCAGTTCGGCCATCAGCCGGTCGCGGGAAGAGGCGGAGTCGCCGCCCATCACCACGCCGATGAGGCGGCGGTTGTCGCGCACGGCCGACATCACGAGGTTGAAGCCCGACGCCGCAGTGTAGCCGGTCTTCAGCCCGTCGGCGCCGGCGTAGGACAGCAGCATGCGGTTGTGGTTCTCGAGCGGGCGGCCGCGATACGGATAGCTCGTCACCGAAAACACCGGATAGTAGTGCGGGAAGTCGCGCATCAGCGCGTGCGCGAGCTTGGCCATGTCGCGCGCGGTCGTGACCTGCTCACGGTTGGGCAGGCCCGAGGCGTTGCGATAGACCGTCGAGTTCATGCCGAGCTGTCGCGCTTTCTGCGTCATCAGGCGGCCAAAGTTCGCCTCGTCGCCGCCCAGCGCCTCGGCGAGCACGATGGCCGCGTCGTTGGCCGAGCGCGTGACCAGGCCCATCACGGCGTCGCGCACCGAGACGTGGCCGCCCACCATGCCCATCTTGGTCGGCGGCGCGTTCAGCGCCGCCGTCGACACCGGCAGCGAATCGCCCAGCGACAGCTTGCCCGAGTCGAGCGCCGAGAAAGTGAGATAGAGCGTCATCAGCTTGGTGAGTGACGCAGGATGCCTGAGCTCGTCGGCGCGGTCGGCAGCCAACTCGCGGCCCGAGGCGGCATCGAGGATCAGGTAGGCATCCTTGCCGGTAACCGCGGGATTGGGTACCCACGCCGAAGACGCCGCACGCTGCATCGACTTCGATGCATGGTGAACCTTGGCGGGAGCGGCACGGGTCTGCGCTTCGGCAGGGGCCGGCAGGGTGAACGCGATGAAGAGACCGCAGGCGGCAATCCAGGAGAAGCTCGCCGCACAGCGCTTGATGAGGAGGGTCATCTCAAAACGCCATTACGCTAAAGTTATTTTTGTTGTGCCCGAACAAGTGCTTACGGGCAATTTCTTAACCTTACTCAAGTTTGGGCCATTGTGCAACTTTATCCGCCGTGCCGCGGCCGTAGTTGGCCCGCATACTGACGCAGGTCACGTTTCGGAGAGTTCGATGAGACTGTGTTCAACCGCCGCCGTCGCCTTTGGCCTGGTTTGGAGCCTCGCCGCGGCGGGCCCGTCGTGGGCGCAGCGCGCCGGCCCCAACGTCGACGCACCGGTCCTGCGCACTTTCAACTGGTTCGGCTATGTGGGCGGCGACGATATCCGCGACCGGTGCCGGCCGGGCAGCCGCAACCGTATTCGTCTGGTCTATAACGGGCTCTGGGAGGAGCAGGTCCGCACCTACGAACTCACTTTGCAGCCCGACGGGACCGCCGGGCTCGATGTCGGCGTGCTGGCCGATCAAGGAGATTTGAGCAGCCTGCTGATTGCGCGGCCTGTCGATGTCACCAATCCATGGCGCATGAAGCGCGGCCAGCGCCTGCTCGATCCGGCGCAGACGGCGGACCTGATGGGCGCGCTCCAGGCCAGCGCCGCCTTCGGGCCGCCGCATGACGGGCTGCGCCTCCCGGACAACGACTTCTGGTGGACGGTCGCGTCCTGCCGCAACGGGGTGTGGGGCTTCCAGGCCTATCATTATCCGACTGACGGCTTCGCCAACGTCCGCTTCGCCGACAGGCTCTATGCGCTCGACAATGTGCCTGTAGCGATCAACAAACCGCGCAAGCTCGAACCCGCGCAATTCCGGCGTGGCTTCGACAGCCATTCCGCCCAGCGTGGGCGGGGCGACCGCTGGATGCTGGTGGTGGGGAAGGATGGGCTGCGGCCGAGGTAGCGGAAACGCTTGGCGTACCTATATAATTGTCGAGTGACGATGATAGAGGCTGTTTTCCGGCGATGATTTTCCCGCAGACCGAAAGCGACTGGCGCCTCGACGGCGACCGGCTGGGCGGCCCGAAAGAGCCGCCGGGCGGTCCGCCGCAGCAGCCGCCGCGCCGGGATGACGGCGCCGGCAACGGCGAGGGCGACAATGACGGCCGCACCGGGGCGCTCACGCTCACCCGGACGCGGACGAAGAAGCCGTCCATGTACAAGGTGCTGATGCTGAACGACGACTACACTCCCATGGAGTTCGTGGTCGATGTCCTGCAACACATCTTCCAGAAGAACCGCGAGGAAGCGACCGAGATCATGCTCCACGTCCATCAGAAGGGCGTGGGCGTGTGTGGCGTCTATACGTACGAAGTGGCCGAGACCAAGGTCACGCAGACCGTCGACTACGCGCGCAAGAGTCAGCACCCGCTCCAGTGCACTCTGGAGAAAGAGTAAAAGAGTAAGAGTAACGTTCCGTTTTCAGTCGAGGTGGTTCGATGTCCATGTTGTCCAAGAACCTCGAGAAATCCCTCCACCGCGCGTTCGCGCTGGCCGGGGAACGGCGCCACGAATATGCGACGCTCGAGCACCTGCTCCTGGCGATGACCGAGGATGACGATGCCGTGCCGGTGCTAAAGGCATGCGGTGTCGACATCGACCGGCTGCGCCACGATCTCGAGACCTTCATCGACAACCGGCTGAAGGGGATCGTCACCCAGACGCCGAGCGAGCCGCTGCCGACCGCAGGCTTCCAGCGCGTGGTCCAGCGCGCGGCGGTGCACGTGCAGTCGTCGGGCCGCAGCAAGGAAGTGACGGGCGCCAACGTCCTGGTCGCGCTGTTCTCCGAGCGTGACAGCCACGCCGTGTCGTTCCTCGACAATCAGGGCATGTCGCGGCTCGACGCCGTCGATTACATCAGCCATGGCAAGGCCAAGGTGCCGGGCCGTACGCGGCAACGCCGCGCCACCGGCTCTTCCGAGGAGGAGAGCGGCGGCGAGGCCCAGGCCAAGCAGGGCAACGAGGCGCTGGCCGCCTATTGCGTCGACCTCAACCAGAAGGCCCGCGAGGGCAAGGTCGATCCGCTGATCGGCCGCGACTACGAGGTCGAGCGCACGATCCAGGTCCTGTGCCGCCGCACCAAGAACAATCCGCTCTATGTCGGCGAGCCCGGCGTCGGCAAGACGGCGATCGCCGAAGGCCTGGCGCGCAAGATCGTCGACGGCGAGGTGCCCGACGTCCTCAAGGAGTCGATCATCTACTCGCTCGACATGGGCGCGCTGCTGGCCGGCACGCGCTATCGCGGCGACTTCGAGGAGCGGCTGAAGGCGGTGCTGACCGAGCTCAAGAAGAAGCCGAACTCGGTGCTGTTCATCGACGAGATCCACACCATCATCGGCGCCGGCGCCACGTCTGGCGGCTCGATGGACGCGTCGAACCTGCTGAAGCCGTCGCTCCAGTCGGGCGACCTGCGCTGCATCGGCTCGACGACCTACAAGGAATACCGCAACTACTTCGAGAAGGACCGCGCGCTGGTGCGGCGCTTCCAGAAGATCGACGTCAACGAGCCGTCGGTCGGCGACGCCGTCGAGATCATGAAGGGTCTGAAGCCGGTCTACGAGAAGCACCATCACGTCGCCTTCACCGACGACGCGATCAAGGCCGCCGTCGAGCTCTCGGCGCGCTACATCCACGACCGCAAGCTGCCGGACAAGGCGATCGACGTCATCGATGAGGTCGGCGCGGCCCAGATGCTGCGCAAGCCGGAGGACCGCAAGACGACCATCGACGTCCCCGACATCGAGGAGATCGTGGCCAAGATCGCCCGCATCCCGCCGAAGTCCGTCTCCAAGGACGACACCGAGATGCTGCGCATGATCGACCGCGACCTGAAGACGGTCGTGTTCGGCCAGGACAAGGCGATCGACCAGCTCGCCGCCGCGATCAAGCTGGCGCGAGCGGGCCTGCGCGCGCCGGAGAAGCCGATCGGCTCCTACTTGCTGGCCGGTCCCACGGGGGTCGGCAAGACCGAGGTGACGCGCCAGCTCGCGCGCCTGCTCGGCCTCGAGCTGATCCGCTTCGACATGTCGGAATACATGGAGCGCCACAGCGTCAGCCGCCTGATCGGCGCCCCGCCGGGCTATGTCGGCTTCGACCAGGGCGGCATGCTGACCGACAAGGTGAACCAGCATCCGCACAGCGTGATTCTGCTCGACGAGATCGAGAAGGCGCACCCGGACGTGTTCAACATCCTGTTGCAGGTGATGGACTACGGAAAGCTGACCGACCACAACGGCCGGACGGTCGACTTCCGCAACGTCATCCTGTGCATGACGACCAATGCGGGCGCGGCCGACATCGCCAAGCCGGCGCTGGGCTTCGGCCGCGAGGCGCGGCACGACGAGGACGACGAGGCGATCAACCGCCTGTTCGCCCCGGAGTTCCGCAACCGCCTCGACGCGATCATCAAGTTCTCGAGCCTCGGGCCCGAGAGCATGGGACATGTCGTCGACAAGTTCGTGGCCGAACTCGAAGTCCAGCTCGCCGACCGCAAGGTCTTCATCGAACTGTCTGACAGCGCGCGCCGCTGGCTCGGCACCAAGGGCTACGATCGCCTGTACGGGGCGCGGCCGCTCGCCCGCGTCATCCAGGAGCACCTCAAGAAGCCGCTCGCCGAGGAAGTGCTGTTCGGCAAGCTGGCCAACGGTGGCGGCACGGTCCGTGTCGACACCGACGGTCCGGGTGAGGGGGCGAAGCTCGTCTTCACCTTCCTGCCGCCCGAGCCGCGCGCGCTTCCGCCGGCCAGCCAAGAACCCGTGCTCGCTGAGTGAAGGCGCTTCGGCCGATCTGGATCGCTTTCAGGGCCGCGGTGCTCGCCACCGCGGTCTTCTGGGTGGCGCTCTACATCATCGACCACACCGGCTGGAAGGGTCTGATGCTCTCGGGCATCGACTTCACCGAGTACGTGGTCTTCCTGGTGATCTTCTTCCTGGGCGTGCTGACCGTTAAGACGTGACAGGCACGCCTGTCATCCTGAGCGCAGCGAAGGATCTTGCGCTTCGATAGGCACCTTTTCGGTACCTGGCGTCAGGTCCTTCGCTCTGCTCAGGACGACTCTATTTTTCGTTCTCTTTCCGGAACGGCGAGTAGGCCATCAGCCCCTCGATCTCCTGCTCGACGGCGGGACGCTCGCGCTTGAGATACTCGTCGACGGCGGTGCGGAAGCCCTTGTCGACGATCCAGTGCGCCGAATAGGTCTTCACCGGCAGGTAGCCGCGCTGGATCTTGTGGTCGCCCTGGGCGCCCGCCTCGACGCGGGCGAGCCCGTGGGCGACGGCGTAGTCGATCGCCTGGTAGTAGCAGGCCTCGAAGTGCAGGAACGCGTGGCTCTCGAGGCAGCCCCAGTAGCGGCCGTAGAGCGTGTCGTCGCCCTTCAGGTTGAGCGCACCGCCGACCCAGCGGCCGTCGGCCTCGGCCATCACCAGCACGACCTTGTCGGCCATGGTGGCGCCCAGGATGTCGAAGAAGGCGCGCGTGAGATAGGGCGTGCCCCACTTGCGGCCGCCGGTGTCCATGTAGAAGGCGAAGAAGGCGTCCCAGTGCTCGGGCCGGATCTCGTCGCCGGTGAGTTGGTGGATGACCAGCCCTTCGCGGCGGACCTGCTCGCGCTCCTTGCGGATCGCCTTGCGCTTGCGCGAGGACAGGGCGCCCAGGAAGTCGTCGAAAGTTTTGTAGCCCTCGTTGCGCCAGTGATACTGCTGGCCGAGCCGTTGCAGCCAGCCGCGCTCGCCGAAGCGCTTCCACTCGGCCTCGCTGCAGAAGGTGACGTGCACGGAGCTGATGCTGTTGTCGCCGGCGATGCCCGCCAGCATGTCGATCATCGCGTCCTGCACCGCGCCGGCGAGTGGGCCGGGGCGGGCGAACAGGCGCGGGCCGGGGACTGGCGTGAAGGGAATCGCGACCTGGAGCTTGGGGTAGTAGCGGCCGCCGGCTCGTTCCAGCGCCTGCGCCCAGCCGTGATCGAAGATGTATTCGCCCTGGCTGTGGCTCTTCACGTACATCGGCGCGGCGCCCTGCAGGGTGCCGTCGGCCGATTCGGCCAGCACATATTGCGGTTGCCAGCCGGTGCGGCGGCCGACCGACTTCGAATCCTCCAGCGCCTTCAGGAAGCCGTGGCTGAGGAATGGGTTGCCGGCCGAACCGGGCGCCAGCGCGCAGGCGTCCCACTGGGCGGCATCGACGGCCGCGAGGCTGTCGACGACGCGAAGGCCGATGGTCGGTGTGTCGTCGGGCATGGCGCAGCATAGCGCGAATTGAGGCAAAAAAAGTCCGGCAGACCGAAGTCGCCGGAGCTTTGGATAGTTTTCGCCTTTCCACCCGCCGTGAGGAGGGTGTGATGCATTGGCTTTGAATGCGTTGAAGGTGGCTTCCGGCGGGGACCCGCGAGGGCCGCCCGGCCGGAAGCCGAAAGGCGTTTGGATAGAGGGGCCAAAGTCCGAAGACTTTGGCCAACGCCCTGTCCTATTTAGGACTTCTTCTTCTTAGCAGCCTTCTTCTTAGCAGCCTTTTTCTTAGCAGCCATAACTGTCTCCTATGGTTAGCTTTGAGGTTCCCAACCGCGGGTTCCCCGGCTTACGCGGGTACGCTTCGCCACGCATGCTCAACTACAACCGGTGGTGCCGCCGCAGGTCGTGCATTTGAGGCACGTCCCGTTGCGGACCATGGTGAAGTTGCCGCACTCCGGACACGCATCCCCCTCGAAGCCTTTCAGCTTCGCGGTGAACGCGGCTCCGCGCGCGACGCCGACGACGGCCGCCTGGGCAAAGCCCGAAGCGACGGCTGGGCCGTCCGTCAGTCCAGTAGGCTCGGGGCCGGCAACGATCGCCTCGGCGATCGCGGTATTGCCGGCCGTCCGGCCGTTCAAAACGTAGAGGTTGCTGCGCATGTAGCCGACACTGGCGATGCGGCTCACCGCATCGGCTGTCTGCTGCGCCACTTCGGTGCCGGCGACCGGCAGCCCGTCGGCGACCAGCCCGCGTCCGACGCTGTCGGGACGAAGGTCGGACTGCTCGACATGGGCGAGATCGGTGCGGCCGAGATAGGAGATCGCCAGCTCGCGGAAGATGTAGTCGAGCACCGACGTCGACATCTTGATCGCGTCGTTGCCTTCGACCAGGCCCGAGGGCTCGAAGCGCGTGAAGGTATAGGCCTCGACGAACTCCTCGATCGGCACGCCGTATTGCAGGCCGATCGAGATCGCGATGGCGAAGTTGTTCATCAGGCTGCGGAACGCCGCGCCTTCCTTGTGCATGTCGACGAAGATCTCGCCGACCCGGCCATCCTCGTATTCGCCGGTGCGGAGATAGACTTTGTGCCCGCCGACAATGGCCTTTTGCGTGTAGCCCTTGCGGCGCTGGGGCAGGCGTTCGCGGCCCTGGCGGACTTCGCGCTCGACGATCCGTTCAACGATGCGCTCGGCGATGATCGGCGCGCGGGCGGCCGGGTTCATCTCGGCGAGGTCGTCGTTGGCGGCTTCGGGGTCGTCGCCGAGCGCCATCGCCGACAGCGGCTGCGAAAGCTTCGAGCCGTCACGATAGAGAGCGTTGGCCTTGAGACCAAGTCTCCAAGACATCTCGTAGGCCTTGCGGCAGTCCTCGACCGAAGCGGCGTTGGGCATGTTGATCGTTTTTGAGATCGCGCCTGAGATGAATGGCTGAGCTGCAGCCATCATGCGTATGTGACTCTCCGCAGACAAGCAGCGTGTGCCATCTCGTCCACAGGGATTCGCACAATCGAACACAGAAAGATGTTCGCGCCTGAGTTCGGGCGCGCCCTCGAGAGACATCGTCCCGCACGCGAAGACGTTCGCGGCCGCGATGTCGGCGCGCGAGAAGCCGAGGCGCGCGAGCACGTCGAGCTCGGGATCGGCCAGCGCTTCGTCGTCGAGGCCGATCACGTTCCGGCAGAACGCTTCGCCCAAGGTGTAGCGCGAGAAGGCGAAGCGGATGTCGAAGGCCGTCGGCACCGACTTCTCGATGCGGTCGAGGGTGGCGGCGTCGAAGCCGCGCGCGGCCAGCGTCTGGTGGTTGATCGCCGGCGCGCCGCGCAGCGTGCCATGGCCCGTCGCATAGGCGATGATGCGTTCGGCGGTCTTGGCGTCGTATCCGAGGGTCTCGAGCGCCAGCGGGACGGTCTGGTTGATGATCTTGAAGTACCCGCCGCCGGCCAGCTTCTTGAATTTCACCAGGGCGAAGTCCGGTTCGATGCCGGTGGTGTCGCAATCCATCACCAGGCCGATCGTGCCGGTGGGGGCTATGACCGAGACCTGGGCGTTGCGGTAGCCGTGCTGCTGGCCGAGCTCGAGCGCCCGGTCCCAGGCGCGGCGGGCCGCGGCGACCAGGGCCGTGTCGGGGCAGTTGGCGGCGTCGAGCGCCACCGGATGGATCGACAGGCCCTCATAGTCGCTGCCCGAGCCGTAGGCGGCGCGGCGATGGTTGCGGATCACCCGCAGCATGCCGTCGCGATTGTCGGCATAGCCGGGGAAGGCGCCCATGAGACCGGCCATCTCGGCCGAGGTCGCATAGGACGTGCCGGTCATGACGGCGGCGACGGCGCCCGCGATCGCTCGGCCCTCGGCGGAGTCGTAGCCGAGGCCCGAGGCCATCAGCAGCGCACCGAGATTGGCGTAACCCAGGCCCAGCGTGCGGTAGCGGTAGGACAGTTCGGCGATCCGGCGCGAGGGGTACTGCGCCATCATCACCGAGATTTCGAGGACGACCGTCCAGAGGCGGGTCGCATGCTCCAGGGCCGCGACGTCGACCGCGCCGTCTTCCTTGCGGAACCGCATCAGGTTCAGCGAGGCGAGATTGCACGCCGTGTCGTCCAGGAACATGTATTCCGAGCACGGATTGGAGGCGTTGATCCGGCCCGAGGTCGGGCAGGTGTGCCAGTCGTTGATCGTGGTGTCGAACTGCACGCCGGGATCGGCGGAGTGCCACGCGGCCTCGGCGACGCGGTCCCAGAGCTGGGCGGCGTTCACGGTCCTGGCCGTCCTGCCGGTCGTGCGCTCGGTCAGTGCCCAGTCGCGGTCGGCCTCGACGGCGCGCAGGAAGGCGTCGGTCACGCGGACCGAGTTGTTGGCGTTCTGGCCGGCGACAGTGGCGTAGGCTTCCGACTGCCAGTCGGCGTCGAACACCGGGAACTCGATGTGGCGATAGCCCTGGCGGGCGAACTGCACGACGCGCTGGATATAGTTCTCCGGCAGCTCGGCCCGGCGCGCGGCCACGATCTCGCGGCGCAGCTTGGGGTTTTCCTTCGGGTCGAAGCCGTCGGCGCAGGCTTCCATGATGGCGTTGAGGTGCCGGTTGGCGAGGCGCGAGCCGGTGACGAGCGCCGCCACCTTCTGCTCCTCCATCATCTTCCAGGAGATGAATTCCTCGATGTCCGGATGGTCGATGTCGACCGTCACCATCTTGGCCGCGCGCCGCGTGGTGCCGCCCGACTTGATGGCGCCGGCTGCCCGGTCGCCGATCTTGAGGAACGACATCAGCCCCGACGACTTGCCGCCGCCCGACAGTCTTTCGTTGGCGCCGCGCAGACGGGAAAAGTTCGAGCCGGTGCCGGAGCCGTACTTGAAGAGGCGGGCCTCGCGGATCCACAGATCCATGATGCCGCCTTCGTTCACCAGATCGTCCGAGACGCTCTGGATGAAGCAGGCATGCGGCTGCGGCCGCTCGTAAGAAGAAGAGGAGGGCGCCGACTCTCCGGTTCGATGGTCGACATACCAGTGACCCTGACCGGGACCGTCGATCCCGTAGGCCCAGTGCAGGCCGGTGTTGAACCACTGTGGCGAGTTCGGCGCGCACATCTGCGCCGCCAGCATCCAGCAGTGCTCGTCATAAAAGGTGCGGGCATCGGCCTCGCTGTCGAAGTAGCCGCCCTTCCAGCCCCAGTAGGTCCAGGCGCCGGCCATGCGATGGAAGACCTGCTGCGCGCTGGTCTCGCCACCGAAGCGCTCGGCCTCGGGCAGAGCGGAGAGGGCCGCTTCGTCGGGCGCCGAGCGCCACAGGAATTCCGGCACATCCGCCTCGGCCACCTTGACGAGGTGACGCGGCACGCCGGCGCGGCGGAAATACTTCTGAGCCAGCACGTCGGCCGCGACCTGGCTCCACTCGGCCGGGACGTCGATCCCGGTCTGGCGGAAGACGATCGTGCCGTCGGGGTTGCGGATTTCGGAGTCGGCAGCACGGAACGCCATCCTTTCGAATGGCGATTCTCCAGCTTGCGTAAACCGACGCTCGAAGCGCATTGACCTTAGTCCCCCGTGCCCCGTTCCCGTCATCTGGTTCCCGTCGCGGGCCGCGCTCGGTAAGACTTCGAGCGCGCAAATGTGGGCACGGAACGATAGTAAATTACAAAATCTTGTGTGCGCAACTACATTTTGTAGACCGACATGTTGATGGTACTAGATGATGCAAAGCGGCAACAGGCGTGATTCGCATGCAGACGAGTGAGATGAATCGCGCGGAATCCTGCGTCGCGTTGCCAGTCTTCAAGCGCACGCGTACAAGCGGCGCGATCCCTTTCGAACGAGTGGTTGGTTCATGATTCTCGGCACGTGGTTGTTCACCAAGATGCGCGGCGAACTTGTCGGCACCGACATGGAAGGCAATCGCTACTTCCAGGAGAAGCGCGCCGTCGCCGGCCGCCGGCGCAAGCGCTGGGTCATGTACAACGGTGAAGCGGAAGCGACGCGCGTGCCGCCGGATTGGCACGGCTGGCTCCATCACACGACCGACTCGCCGCCGCCGCAGGGCGGGCTGCCGCGCCGGACCTGGCAGAAAGAACATGTGCGTAACTTGAGCGGCACCGATCTCGCCTACCGTCCGCCGGGCTCGACGCTCGTGAGCGGCGGCGACAAGCCCAAGCCGGCCTACGAGGCATGGCGGCCGAGCTGAGCCCGACAGGCGCGAGAGCAGGAGAGACCGGCGTGGGTCGTAATATCGTCGAGACGATCGTGGGTGCCCTGGTCCTGCTCGTGGCCGGTGTCTTCGTTTTCTATGCATTCTCCAAGTCGGACCGCAGCGGTCCCGATGGCTACGAGATCGTCGCCCGGTTCGGCCGCATCGACGGGCTGAAGCGGGGCGCCGACGTGACGCTGAGCGGCGTGAAGGTCGGCACGGTCACGGGCTTCGACCTCGACTCCAAGACCTACCAGGCCGTCGTGCACATCGCGGTCTCGTCGCGGGTCGCGCTGCCGACCGACACCAATGCCAAGATCGTGGCCGAATCGTTGCTCGGCGGCATGGTCGTCGTGCTCGAGCCGGGCGCGGACAAGAGCACGATCGCCGCCGGCGGCGAGATCGCGAACACCCAGGATTCGATCCCGCTGACCGAGTTGATCGCCAAGTTCATGTTCGGATCGGGCCAGAAGCAATGACCGCGCGCGCTCCCAAGGAGACGCCCAAGACATCCCCCGTGTGGCGCCAGCCCGACGGCAAGCCGGTGTCGTGCCTCGAAAAGATCAAAGTCCTGAACCAGAACATCCAGGAAATCGAAACGCTTTGCGGCGATGCCCTGGAGGATGGAGTTCTGATGGGATGCGATGCCGACCAGATCAAGGAAGCCCTGCACGCGCTGATCGACGGCCTCGCGGCGCCGCACACCGGCAAGAAGGGCTGAGCATGCGCGCGCTGGCGGCTTTCGCGGCGCTGTTGCTCGCCGCCGGATCGGTGACGGCCCGAGCCCAGACTCCCGCTCGTCCCCAGCCTCCCAGCCCGCCCCAGAACCAGGCGCCGACTGCCGGCGCGAGCGCCACCCTGCGCGCGATCCCCGCCGGGCCGGGCGACGCGGTCGCCGAATTGCAGGGACTCGACAAGGTGACGGCCCGCACGCGGCGCTTCTATGCGCCGGTCGGCAAGACCACGAATTTCGGCACGCTCGCGATCAATGTCGGCGATTGCCTCGTGAACACGCCGGACGCGCCGGCGGATTCGGTGGCCTATCTCACCATCGTCGACCACAAGCCCGGCCAGGCCGAGCAGAAGCTGTTCGCGGGCTGGATGTTCGCCTCGACACCGTCGATCTCGGCGCTCGATGACGGCGTCTACGATGTGCGCGTATTGGCCTGCACCAGGGCGCAGGCGTCGGCCGTTCCCAAGTCGCCCTGAAAGGTCGCGGTCGCCTCGACCGCCTCCGCCACTCTCGCCTTGAACGTCTCGCGCGGGATCTCGACCGCGCCGAAGCTGCGCAGATGCTCGGTCATGAACTGGCAGTCGAGCAGACGGAATCCGCCCTGGATCAGTCGCGCCACGAGGTGCACGAGGGCGACCTTGGAGGCATCGCGTTCGCGGCTGAACATGCTCTCGCCGAAGAAGGCGGCGCCGACCGACACGCCGTAGAGACCGCCCACCAGCCGGCCGTCGATCCGGCACTCGACGCTGTGGGCGTGGCCGCGCCGGTGCAACTCGTCGTAGAGCGCCAGGATCGGTTCGTTGATCCAGCTCTCGGGATGTCCCGGCCGCGGCTCGGCGCAGGCGCGCATCACCTCGGCAAAGGCGGTATCGGCCGTGATCTGGAAGATGCCGCTGCGCACCGTGCGCGCCAGCCGCTTGGAGAGGTGAAAGCCGTCGAGCGGCAGCACCGCGCGCAGGCGCGGGTCGAGCCAGTAGAGCTTGGGATCGTCGCGGCGCTCTCCCATGGGAAAGACGCCGATGCGGTAGGCCTGCAGCAGGAGTTCGGGCGTGATCTCCAGCATCAGTCCGTTATTTCTTGAGGCCGACCAGCTTCTCCAGCCAGTGGATGTCGTACTCGCCGTCGATGAAGGCCTGCTCGCGGATGATGCGCTGGTGCAGCGGGATCGTGACGTCGATGCCGCCGATCACAAACTCCTCCAGCGAGCGGCGGAGCCGCATCAGGCACTCGTTGCGCGTGGCGCCGCTGACGATCAGCTTGGCCACCATCGAATCGTAGTAGGGCGGCATCGAATAGCCGGCATAGAGGCCGGAGTCGACGCGCACGCCGAGGCCGCCCGGCGGGTGATAGTCGACGATCTTGCCGGGGCAGGGCACGAAGGTCTCGGGGTGCTCGGCATTGATGCGGCACTCGATGGCGTGGCCCTCGATCTTCACGTCCTTCTGGGTGAAGCCCAGCGGATTGCCGGCGGCGATGCGGATCTGCTCGCGCACCAGGTCGATGCCCGTGACCGCCTCGGTGATCGGATGCTCGACCTGGAGACGGGTGTTCATCTCGATGAAGTAGAACTCGCCGTCCTGGAACAGGAATTCCATCGTACCGGCGCCGCGATACTTGAGCTTGCGCACCGCCGCGGCCGCCAGCTCGC
>JAFEFH010000360.1 GCA_018240695.1 Pseudomonadota bacterium
TACGACGCGTTCGGCCAGCGCATCGTGTCGACGGTCTATACCCAGACCAACCAGTACCGGGTGATCTACGAGATCATGCCGTCGATGGCCAAGAGCCTCGACGCGCTGCAAAACCTCTATCTGCCGAGCTCGGCGGCGAGCGGAAAGCAGGTGCCGCTGTCGGCGATCGCCACCTTCGAGCAGCAGACCGCGCCGCTGCGTCTCGATCGTCTCAGCCAGTTCCCGGCGACCACCATCTCCTTCAATCTCTCGCAGGGCGCGTCGCTCGGCGAGGCGGTCGACGACATCGTCGCGGCGCAGAAGGAGATCGGCATGCCGCGGTCGATCACCACCCAGTTCCAGGGCGCCGCGCTCGCCTTCCAGAAGGCTTTGTCGAGCCAGCTCATGCTGATCCTGGCCGCGATCGTGACCGTCTACATCGTGCTGGGCGTGCTCTACGAGAGCTACATCCATCCGATCACGATCCTCTCGACCCTGCCGTCGGCCGGCATCGGCGCGCTGCTGGCGCTGATGATCGCGGGCGACGATCTCTCGGTCGTGGCGATCATCGGCATCGTGCTGCTGATCGGCATCGTGAAGAAGAACGCGATCATGATGATCGACTTCGCGCTCGACGCCGAGCGTCACGAGGGCAAGGCGCCGATGGAGGCGATCCACCAGGCCTGCCTGCTGCGCTTCCGGCCGATCCTGATGACGACCATCGCGGCCCTGGTCGGCGCGCTGCCGCTGATGCTGGGCACCGGCACCGGCTCGGAGCTGCGCCATCCGCTCGGCCTCACCATCGTGGGCGGCCTGATCGTCAGCCAGATGCTGACGCTGTTCACCACGCCGGTGATCTACCTCGCCTTCGATCGCCTGGGCCGCCGGGTGCGCGGCGTGCCGCTCGACACTCCGGCCTATCCGCAGCCCGAGGCGGGCGCGCCGCAACCCGGCGAACTGCCGGAGGCCTTCCAGCCGTGATGAACCTGTCCGCGCCCTTCATCGCGCGACCGGTCGCCACGACCCTGCTGACGCTCGGCATCCTGATGGCGGGCATCATGGC